>NZ_JBBMRD010000013.1:0-92819 GCF_038900355.1 Olleya sp. AS48
GGAGAACCTGCTCCAGTTGGAGCTCCTGTTCCAGCTGGTTGAACAACTACTTCCCAAGCAGCTTCTGTCCCTCCTAAAGTCCAAGATAAATCTACAGATGTAGATGTTATACCTGCTGCTGTAATAGCAGATGGATTTGGACAATCCGTGTTAAATATTGAAACATCGTCAAAAGCAAAACCGTCATCTTGACCTGATCCATCAGAAGCAAAAGCAAATCTAAAGATTACATTTGTCTGACCAACTAATCCATCTAATGCATGATTAACATTAATCCATCCATTAGACCCTGTACCATTACGACCAGTCCAACCTTCTTGTTGTCCTCCTGGACTACCGTTAATAGTTCCATCATTGTACCAGTTTGGATCACCTAAAGCGCCAACATTCTGCCAAGATGTTCCTCCATCTATTGAACTTTGGAATACAGCACCATCCCAACTAAATTCAGCCTCGTACCATATATTAAATGATACTGTTGGCGCAGTTAAAGAAGACAAGTCAAACACTGGACTCGTTACAAATGAATCGTCATTTGCGCTATAAACATCTGTTAAGTTAGTAACCCATGAGTTTGCACCTGAAGCTGCACTATTTATTACTACTGCAGCTGGCAGACCAAGTGCCCAAGTACCATTATTGGTATTGTCGGCAACCCAACCACCATCACCTGCTTCAAAATCTTCTGAATAAGGGTAAGTTGTAATTTGTGAATTAGCTTGCCATCCTATAAATAGTAGTAGCAAAGCTAAAATGAACGTAGTTTTTTTCATTAGTTTGAGAAATCGTTAGTTAATTTAATCACCTAAACTAAAAAAAAAACAACGTGAAAAACTGTTAAAAATGCTATTATAGATTAACTGCTAATTTCATCGATAAAGCGTGTTAAAATAAGCAGTAAATGCCTACAACAGCTAAGGTGCAGGGTTTGGAATTATGGCATGAATATTTTCTATCTGTTCCATTAATTCTTCATTTAGTGTTAAATTTATAGAATTAATATTTTCTTTTAACTGAATTAAGCTTGAAGCACCTATAATATTACTAGTTACAAATGGTCGACGATTTACAAATGCTAACGACATTTGGGCCAATGATAGATTATTTTGCTCTGCTAATTCTAAATATTTTTTTGTTGCTAGCGTAGATTGCTCACTACTATATCTTGCAAATCTTGGAAACAATTTTAATCTAGAATTATCTCCAGCAATCCCTTTTACATATTTTCCTGACAACACTCCAAATGCCATAGGAGAATACACTAATAAACCAATATTTTCTCTTAAAGATACCTCAGCCATATCTCCTTCGAAAACACGGTTTAAAAGCGAGTAAGCATTTTGGATGGTTACTGGTCTTGGTAAGTTATTAGTTTTAGCCTCTTCTAGATAACGCATGGTTCCCCAAGCTTTTTCATTGGACAAGCCAATCTCTCTAATTTTTCCTTCTTTTTTCACTTGGTTTAAAGCTTCTAGAACTTCTTTAAAATTATCTATCCAAGGATCCTTTGGGTTATGCTTGTAGTCTCTTACTCCAAAGGTATTGGTTTGACGTTCTGGCCAATGTAATTGATACAGATCTATATAGTCTGTTTGTAATCTTTTTAACTCTAAATCTACAGCCTCTTTAATTGATTCTGCTGTAAAGCCTGTTGTACGTATATGGGCTGTATAATCTCCTGTTCCTGCTATTTTTGAGGCTATAACTACATCTTCCCTTTTTTTGTTTTTTAACCATGTCCCAATAATCTTACTTGTTCTACCTGATGTTTCGGCTGTTGCTGGAACAGGATACAGCTCTGCTGTATCAATAAAATTAACACCTTGCTCCACTGCATAATCTAATTGTGCATGACCTTCGGCTTCGGTATTTTGATTTCCAAAAGTCATTGTGCCTAAA
The DNA here is from genome assembly GCF_038900355.1 of Olleya sp. AS48. Classification (NCBI taxonomy): domain Bacteria; kingdom Pseudomonadati; phylum Bacteroidota; class Flavobacteriia; order Flavobacteriales; family Flavobacteriaceae; genus Olleya; species Olleya sp. AS48. Next base: position 1,900 of record NZ_JBBMRD010000013.1, read on the forward strand.
CATATTTTACTGACTTTTATGTTTGTATTTGGAAGTGTTGTGTATTTCATCGATTTGATTGTTTAGCTTTTAAACAAATATAAAAAGACCTTTAATTATTGTTAGTAATTAAAGGTCAAATGTTTGTTAAGGTTTGCGTTAAGGATAGAAGTGGCATCCTTTTTTTGCTGCCATATATGGCAAAAAAAGATATAACGGATAGCCTGACCCTTGTGGTAACGCGCTTAAATTAATTATTTAACAGGTTGGTAATCTTGTCTAATTTTGGTGTTAAAATAACCTCGATACGACGGTTTTTAGCCTTACCTTCTGCTGTTGTATTTGGTGCAATTGGAGCAAACTCGCCACGACCTGCAGCTGTTAAGTTATCCGCTTTAATATTTGTATTTTCTTGTAGAATGGTTACAATTGCTGTGGCGCGTTTTGTTGACAAGTCCCAGTTGTTACTTATGTTTCCTTTTGGTGGATATGGTGCGTTATCTGTATGTCCTTCTATCAGTACTGAGATTTCTGGGTTATCACCTAATACGGTTCCTAATTGTTGTACTGCCTTACGACCTTGTGCTCCAACTGCCCAACTACCTGACTCAAAAAGTAATTTGTTTTCCATAGAGACGTAAACTTTACCGTTGCGTTGCTCTACAGTTAGTCCTTTACCTTCAAAGTCTGTTAAAGCACTTGATATTGCATTTTTAAGAGCTGTCATTTCTGCTTCCTTGGATGCTATAATGCTTTCTAGATCTGCTACACGTTGTGAGCGTGCTTCTAACTCTTTTTTAAGCTGTGCTAGTCTCGCGTTTTCTGCAGCTAATGCCTGCTCTTTAGTTTCTAATTGCGCTAATAACTCTCTGTTTTTTTGTGTGTTTGCAGCAATTGCAGAACTGCTATTAGCATCTAACGCGTCGTAAGAGGCTTTTAGTGCATCATATTTATTTTGTGCTACTGCATAATCTGTTTCTAGTTGGTCACGACGTTTGACTGCGTCGTCATATTTTGCCTGTAGCTGTGCTAAATCATTACTAGCTTTATTTTTAGCTTTTAACAAGTCATTGTTTTCATCTTTTAGGTTTCTGTTTTCTTTTTTTAAGGTTGCATATTTACCTTCTAACTCCTTATACACTTTTGGAGAGACGCAACTGGTTGCTATAAGCACTAATAGGATTACTGAAATTCTGTTTTTCATTGTTATTATTTGGGATTATGATTCAATTTCGACTAAAATAGGACAATGGTCACTATGTTTAGCTTCTGGTAATATAACTGCTCTTTTTATTTTTTGTTGTAATGGTTGGCTAACCATTGCATAATCTAAACGCCAACCTTTGTTATTAGCTCTTGCATTTGCACGATAGCTCCACCAAGAATACTCTTGACGCTCAGGGTTTAAATGCCTAAACGAATCTATAAAACCTGAATCTATAAAATCGCCTAACCACTCACGCTCTTCTGGTAAAAAACCAGAAACACCTTTCATTTTAGGATTGTGGATATCAATTTCTTCATGACATATATTGTAGTCTCCACAAACTACTAAATTGGGTAACGTATCTGTTAATTTATTTAAATACTTTTGGATTAAATCCATGTAATCAAACTTATGCTCTAATCGTGCAGCATTGGTACCAGAAGGCAAATACATGCTCATAATTGATAGGTTATCATAATCCACACGAAGATTACGTCCTTCAAAATCCATAGACTCTATTCCTGTACCATACTCTATATGATTAGGTTTTGTTTTACACAATACAGCGACACCACTATAGCCTTTTTTTTGAGCGCTAAACCAGTAATTATAATGGTAACCAGCGTCTTTAAACAAATCTAAATCTAACTGTTCTTCCATTGCTTTTATCTCTTGCAAACAAATCACATCAGGATTGGCGCTTTGTAACCAATCTATAAATCCTTTGTTGATTGCTGCTCTAATTCCGTTAACGTTATATGAGATAATTTTCATGTGTATTAGTTTGTTGTTTTTGTTTATTACCTAACTTTTTAATAAGCTAGTATAGTACTAAAAATTTTTGTTTCTGCTAAATTAAATAATGCTTTACTTTTACAAGATGAATTACGCCATTTTTACTGAAAAAATATTAACAAAATAATCTAGTTATATTGGTGTTATAGATATAGATGAAATTAACCATTACTTGTTTTTTTATTTTCTTCGGAATTTTTGCGTTTGCGCAAGAACAAACTAATGGGTTAAACCGAAAAGTTTTTGCTACTAGTAAAACCATCATAATTGACAGTGTAAGTATTAACAACATTGGTTTTAAAATTGAAACCAAAGCAGGTGCTGTTATAGACACAAGTTATTATAAAGTAGACTTTGGAAAATCAACACTTACATTTTTAAAACCTATTACCACAGATTCTGTAATAATAAATTACCAAAGTTATCCTGAATTTTTAACCAAAACCTACAAACAGTTTGACAAAAGTGTTATAGTTGAAAACACAGACAACATAAATAAACTAGTCCAACTAACACAACCTAACACGAACAACAGCTACAAACCGTTTGATGGTTTAACAACCTCTGGAAGTATTAGTCGTGGTGTAACTATTGGTAATAATCAAAACTCGGTTTTAAACAGTGAGCTTGATTTACAAATTACAGGAAAACTAAACGATAACGTCTCGCTTCGTGCCAGCATACAAGACGCCAATATACCTTTACAAGAAACTGGTTACTCGCAACGTTTAGACGAGTTTGACCAAGTCTTTTTAGAATTATTTTCTGACGATTGGGCTATTCGTGCTGGAGATATAGATTTAATTAATGACCAATCCTACTTTGCATCCTTTACTAAGCGCGTGCAAGGACTACAAGTTAAAGCTAAATTTGGAGACGACGACCAACAGACTAACGTATTTGCATCTGGCGCTTTAGTGCGTGGTCAATTTACCAATTATCAATTTACTGCTCAAGAAGGTAACCAAGGTCCTTACAAACTGCAAGGTCCAAATGGCGAATTATTTGTACTAATTGTATCTGGTAGCGAAACCGTTTATGTAAATGGTGTAGCATTAAAGCGTGGCGAAAACGAAGATTATATTATAGATTATAACGCAGGCGAAATTATTTTTAATGCCACTTACCCAATGACATCCGAGATGAGAATTAGCATAGATTTTCAATACTCTGAAAGAAATTACTCTAGAATTGTAGCTTATGGTGGTGCAAATCATGAAAGCGAAAAACTAAAATTAGGCGTTTCAGTGTATTCTGAAAATGACTCAAAAAACAATCCATTACAACAAAATCTATCACAAGAACAAGTGGCAATTTTAAGTACTGCAGGAGACGACTCACAACAAATGGTTGCCTTGTCTGAAGTACCAGAAACCTTCAACGAGAATAGGATTTTATACAAAAAAGAAGATTTTAATGGTGACACTATTTATGTGTTTTCTAACAATCCAGACGACACCTTATTTGGTGTTACGTTTACATTAGTTGGAGACAATCAAGGCGATTATATATTGTCTTCTAGCAATGCTATAAATAACATTTATCAATTTACGCCACCTATTGCAGGTGTAAAACAAGGTAATTACGCACCAATTGTACAATTAGTAGCGCCAACATTACTACAAATAGCTACCGTAAACGGAGTTTATCAACCTACCAAAAAGACAAAAGTTGGTTTTGAAGTTGCTGCCAGTAAAAACGATCTAAACCTATTCTCTAGCCTAGACGATGCCAACGATAATGGCTTAGCTACCAAATTAACAGTAGAGCAAAACGTAATAAAAAATGATAGCTTATGGAATGTAAATGCGGTTTTTGATGCAGATTATATTCAACAAGATTTTAAAACTATACAACGTTTGTATGCTCCAGAGTTTAATCGTGATTGGAATTTAAGCCAAGACAATTCAAACCTACTAAATGTCAACCTTGGCAACCAAGCATTAATAACTGCAGGATTACAAAGTTATCACTATAAAAAAGGTCAAATCAATTATAATTTTCAGTATTTAAATTATTCCGAAAATTTTAATGGAAACAAACATAATCTTAACGCCAATTTAAACATTGGCAATATACGATTAAACACAGCATCTAGCATATTAAAAGCAAATGGGACAAAAAACTCTTCTAAGTTTTTCAGGACCTATAATAAAGCCATATACAACTTAAAAAAACAATGGATTGGAACAGGTTTTTCTGCAGAAGAAAACAAAGAACGTATTAACCAAACACAACAATTTACCAATTTGACCCAACGTTTTACTGCTTATGAAGCTTTTACAGGTATTGGTGATAGTACAAATGTCTACGCAGAAGTTGGTTACAAATACCGTGTAAATGACAGTTTACGTAACGGAAAACTAGATCGTGTAAACAGCTCAAACACATATTATTTAGACACTAGATTACTTAAAAACGAAAAAACAAATCTGTCTTTGTATGTTAACTACAGAACTTTAAAAAATGAAGACCAAGAGCAACCAAACGAAAACTCATTAAACTCTCGCTTATTATTTAATCAGCGTTTTTTAAAAAATGGTATTATTTGGAACACCGCTTTTGAAACTAATTCCGGAACCTTACCACAGCAAGATTTTACTTATGTGCAAGTCGAACCTGGTCAAGGTGCGTATACATGGATAGATTATAATGAAAATGGAATCCAAGAACTTGAAGAGTTTGAAATAGCGCAATTCCAAGATCAAGGTGAATATATTAGAGTCCTTTTACCTAATCAAGTTTTTATTAAAACACATCAAAATAGGTTAAGTCAAACCCTTACCCTAAACCCTATTGATTGGGTAAACGCAGAGAGTAAAACCAAAAAAATATTTTCTAAGTTTTATAATCAAAGTAGTTATTTAATAGATCGAAAAATTATACGTGACGATGCTGATTTTGACTTAAATCCATTTAAGCAAGGCGAAGACAACCAACTAGGACTAACACTTAATTTTAGAAATGTATTGTTTTTTAATCGCGGAAAACAACGTTACACCACGTCTTACACCTATTTATGGAATAGTAGCGAAAACACACTAAGCTTCGGATTTATAGAGAATAATCTTAAAAGTCATCAGTTAAATTTTATACACAAAATTAAAAACAGTTGGCTAGCGACTTTAACCTCTGCTTTAGAGCAACAATTTAGCAACAGTGAAAACTTTAGCAGTAAAAACTTTGATATTGACACCAATAAACTCAACCCTAAATTATCTTATTTATTAAACGACAATGTGCAGTTTGATGTGTTTTATCAATTTACAAACAAAGACAATACTATTAATAATCTAGAGACCTTAAAACAACAAAAATATGGTCTTTCTTTTGCATATTCTCCAAAAGGGAATGCGCAAGTTGGTGCCATTTCTGGCGAATTTAATGTTTTTAACAACACCTTTGAAGGTAACGCTAACAGTCCTGTCGCTTTCCAAATGCTTGAAGGTTTACAACCCGGAAAAAACTTTACTTGGACCTTATTAGCACAAAAAAAACTAACCAAATTTTTAGATTTAAACCTAACGTATTTTGGACGTAAAACTGAAACTAGCAAGACCATCCATACAGGAAACGTGCAACTAAAAGCTTATTTTTAAGACATTTGTAACTTTTGTTACCATAAGACGCATCTAATTTTGTAAATTTGATTGTTATTATGAGCAAAATTTTAGCAATCACCTATTCACTTTTGATTCTCGTGCAGAGTTTCAACATAAACTTGGAAGATATTTCCAAATTTAGTGTGTTGCTAGAGCATGCCGAATTTCATGAAGAAATGTATGGTGATACATTTTTTGAGTTTTTAGCCGAACATTATGGAGACGCTAGAGACAGTCATGATAATGACCATGAAGAACACGAAGACCTTCCTTTTAAAGACAGTCATCATATGTGCACACACATCAACACCTCTTTTATAGGTCTTGCAAACAACTTCGAAATTAACTATCAAGAGTTTATAGAAATCCCTTTTAACTTTCATTACAACGAAACAATAACAGACGCTGTTAAAACTTCTATTTTTCAGCCACCCAGAGCTGCATAATTCAATTTAGATCTTAATCCTATTTACTTAAAATAGGCATTTTATTATTTCTTAATTTTTATGAATTATGTTAGAAAACATCATAAAATTCAGCTTAAAAAACAAGCTGATTATATTCCTATTTACAGCCTTTATTGTTGGCTTCGGTATTTTCTCATTGACCAAAATACCCATTGGTGCTGTTCCTGATATTACCAATAATCAAGTACAGGTTATTACTACTTCGCGCAATTTATCTACACAAGATGTCGAGCAATTTATAACCTATCCTGTAGAGCTTGAAATGGCTAATTTACCAGGTGTTGAAGAGATCCGATCGGTTTCAAAATTTGGGTTGTCTGTGGTAACCATCGTTTTTAATGACGACATGGGAACCTTTTTACCAAGACAACTTATTGCCGAAAAAATAAAATCGGCTTCCGAGAAAATACCTGAAGGTTTCGGTACTCCAGAAATGGGACCAATAACTACTGGTTTAGGCGAAATTTACCAATACATTTTAGATGTAAAACCTGGTTACAAAAACAAATATTCCACAACAGATTTACGTACCATCCAAGATTGGATTGTCAAACGTCAATTATCAGGAATTCCTGGAGTGGTTGAAGTGAATACTTGGGGCGGATTTTTAAAGCAATACGAAGTTGCTATCAACCCAAACAAACTAACTGCAATGAATATTTCTATTGCAGAAATTTACGACGCTTTAGAAAAAAACAACAGTGTTTCTGGAGGTGGTTATATCGAAAAAAATGAGCAAGCCTTTTTTATTCGTGGTGAAGGTTTAGTAGGCTCTTTAAAAGATATTGAGAACATAGTCGTTAAAAATGATGGCGCACCAATTTACATTAAAGATGTTGCTAATGTTGGTTTTGGAAGTGCAACACGCTTTGGAGCCATCACAGGAAATGGTGAAGGCGAAAAAGTATTAGGACAAATCATGATGCTCAAAAATGGTAACTCTAAAGAAGTTATTGACACTGTGAAGGAGCGTGTCGCGTCAATACAAAGTACATTACCAGAAGGCGTATATATAAATGGCTTTTTAGAACGAAGCGAACTGATTGGAAAAACCACATTTACCGTTGCCGAAAACTTAATTCTAGGATCATTAATTGTCATTTTTGTGGTGGTTTTATTACTTGGTAATTGGCGCTCTGGATTAGTGGTTGCTTCGGTTATACCGTTAAGTTTATTGTTTGCAATAATTTTAATGCGTCAATTTGGAGTAGATGCCAATTTAATGAGTTTAGGTGCTATCGATTTTGGAATTATCATTGATGGCGCAGTTATTATTGTCGAGTTTATTGCGTTTCAAATTATGTCGAAAGCAGCGCATCTTTCAGAAATTAACAAAACAGAAAAACAAGCCGAAATTGACCAAATAACACTAAAAAGCGCGTCAAAAATGATGAATTCTGCCATTTTTGGGCAATTAATAATCTTAATCGTGTTTATTCCAATCTTGTCTTTAAGTGGCATTGAAGGTAAAATGTTTAAGCCTATGGCAATGACTTTCAGCTTTGCTTTAATAGGAGCAATGATTTTATGTTTAACCTATGTTCCTGTAGTGTCTTCTTTGTTTCTAAAACCTAGTAAGCAGTCTGCAAAAAACATTTCTGTTAGATTAATGAAATTTCTAAATAGAGGCTACACACCAATTATAAACTGGGCGTTGTCCAACAAGAAGATAGTCATCGTGTTATCGGCAATTTTACTAGCGTCAAGCATTTGGATTTTTAGTAAAATGGGAGGCGAATTTGTACCCACTTTAGACGAAGGTGATTTTGTTATTCAACCTGTTTTAAAAACCGGAACTTCCTTAGGAAAAACGATAGAAATCACGACAAGAATTGAGCAAATTCTTTTAGACAACTTCCCTGAAGTAGACCAAGTAGTGACACGAATTGGCGCTGCAGAAGTACCAACAGACCCAATGTCTATGGAAGAAAGTGATGTTATTATAAAACTGAAACCTAAAAAAGAATGGACCTCTGCAAAAAGTAAAGATGCATTAGCAGATAAATTTAAAGAAGCCTTAACCGTAATTCCAGGAATGGAAGTAGAATTTACCCAACCTATAGAAATGCGCTTTAACGAGCTAGTAACTGGTGTTCGTGCTGATGTGGCTATTAAAATTTTTGGAGAAAATTTAACCGTTTTAGCAAACAAAGCTGATGAGATTAAAAACCTAATTGAAAATGTGGAAGGTGCTGCAGATATCTCAGTCGAAAAAGTAGAAGGCTTACCACAAATGAGTGTGAAATTCAACCGAAGTAAAATTGCACGTTACGGACTTAATATTTCCGATTTAAACGATGTTATTTCCATGGGATTTGCTGGTAAAACCGCAGGTAGTGTTTTTGAAGGCGAAAAGCGTTTTGACTTAGTACTTCGACTTCAAGAAAATAACAGAAAAAACATTGAAAGTCTTCAAAACTTATATGTCGATACACCCAATGGAAATAAAATTCCGCTTAGCGAATTAGCAGAAATTAGCTATACAACTGGTCCTGCTCAAATATCTAGAGACGACACCAAACGTCGTATTGTAGTTGGTATTAACGTTAGAAACCGAGATTTACAATCTGTTGTAAACGACGTGCAACAAATTATAGAAAGCAAGTTAAAACTACCTGTTGGTTACAACATTACTTATGGTGGACAATTTGAAAACTTACAAAGTGCAAAAGACCGTTTATTAGTGGCAGTCCCTGTAGCTTTAGTCTTAATATTTATTCTGCTTTATTTTGCATTTAACTCGGTTAAAGAAGCTCTTATTGTATATTCTGCAATCCCTCTATCTGCAGTTGGTGGTATTCTTTTATTATGGGCTAGAGATTTACCTTTTAGTATATCTGCAGGTGTTGGTTTTATTGCCCTATTTGGAATTGCAGTACTAAACGGAATTGTATTAATCGAGCATTTTAAAGAACTTAAAGCTGAAGGTTATAGCAATATAAACGAACGTATTAAAAAAGGAACCACAGAACGTTTACGACCAGTTTTACTTACCGCAGCAGCTGCAGCATTAGGTTTTTTACCTATGGCTATTTCTACAAATGCTGGTGCAGAAGTACAACGTCCTTTAGCAACGGTTGTTATTGGTGGTTTGGTTACTGCAACTTTACTAACCTTAGTAGTATTACCCGTTTTATACGCTTGGTTTGAAGAAAAAAAAGAACTTAAAATGAATAAAAAATCAATAGCTACAATACTTATTTTGCTATTTACTTTTAGTATTCAAGCACAAAACAAACCCTTAACTATAGAAGAAACTTTAGCTGTAGCAATTGAAAACAATGCGAATTTAAAAGCTGAAAACTTAAAAATTGACCAATCAAATGCTTTAGTTGGATCTGCTTTTACCTATGATAAAACGAGTGTTTATTATAATTATGACGAAAGTAATTTAGCAATAAACAATGAGCCTCTTAAGGTTTTTGGAATCTCACAAGATTTTAAATTCCCAACGGTTTATTTTGCTGAAAAGAAAGTAAACAAATCTAAAGTAAGTTTACAAGAAGCAAATTTTAGTTTGCAATTACAGCAAATAAGAAAGCAGGTTTATGCTAATTATTACCAATTAAGTTATGCTAAAAACAAAGCCAAAAACTATAAATATTTAGACAGCTTGTATAAAGATTTTGCACAAAAAGCAAAGCGTCGTTTTGAGTTAGGTGAAACTAATTATCTAGAAATGATAACTGCACAATCCAAACAGAAACAGTTGGAAACACTCTATAAACAATCACTGCAAGAAGTTATTTTATACAACCAGCAACTTAAAAAAATGGTGCAAGTAGATTCTATTACTATTGAAGATGGTTTGCTCCAAAAACTAGAAGTAGCGCAATTATCTGTTAATCAAAATGTGGGATTATCCATTTTTGATGCGACTATTAATTATCAAAAAGCACAAACTAAATTAGAAAGACAAAGCTTACTTCCAGATTTAAATGCGGAATATTTTCAGGGTACAAATAGCACTCTAAACGACAATATAAAAGGCTATCAATTAGGTCTTAAAATCCCTGTTTTATTTGGTGGTCAACGCTCTAAAATTAGAGCTTCAAAAATCGCACAAGATATTATTGTCGAACAAAAACAAGATTATCAAGTTAAATTAAATGCAGAATACCAATCGTTATTGGCAAAGCTTCAGCAGTACGAAGACGCTATTAATTATTATGAAACGCAAGGAAAAACCCTTTCCGAAGAAATTATAAAAACAGCAAATAGAACTTTTAAAGAAGGTGAGATCGATTTCTTTCAATACATCCAAAGTTTAGAAACCGCAAAAGATATTCAGCTTAGCTATTTAGAGCAATTAAACCAATACAACCAAACCGTAATTACCATCAATCACTTAACACTATAAAGAGATGAACAAGATATATATCCTATTATTTTCGCTGGTTTTAGTAGCCTGCGGAAATTCAGAAAAAACAATAGAACTAGTTCCTGCAACAGAATCACATAATGACGACATCACCATTACAAAAGCACAGTTTGAAGGCGAAAAAATGGCTTTTGGAACATTAAAGGAATACGATTTTAATGAAACCGTAAAAGTAAACGGAATGATTGATGTGCCTCCACACAACAAATCTAGCGTTTCTACTTTTTCTGGTGGCTACATCACAAAAACACCTTTGCTAATTGGAGATAGCGTAAAAAAAGGACAACTTTTAGTCACCTTGGAAAATCCGGAATTTGTTGAGATTCAGCAAAACTACTTAGAAGTTTCAGAGCAATTAAATTATTTAAAATCTGAATTCAACAGACAAAAAACATTGTTTGAAGAAAAAATTACTTCAGAAAAGAACTACTTAAAAGCCGAAAGCGCTTACAAAAGTAACCTTGCACATTATAACGGACTGCGTAAAAAATTACAAATGCTAAACATCAATCCTAGTAGCGTGGAGCAAGGACATATTTCTTCCACTGTAAATTTACATGCACCAATTTCTGGTCATGTTACAAAGGTTAATATTAGTAACGGAACCTATGTTTCGCCTAGCGATGTTATCATGGAAATTGTAGATATTGACCATATTCACTTAGAGTTATCAGTCTTTGAAAAAGACATTATGCAAATTAAAAAAAGTCAAAAAATCCTGTTTAAAATTCCTGAAGCTTCGGACAAAACCTTTGAAGCAGAAGTGCATTTGGTTGGTACTACAATTGATGAACAAACACGACGCGTAAAAGTACATGGACACGTAGATAACGACAAGGAAAATTTTATTGTTGGGATGTTTGTAGATGCTGATATTATTATAGATAGTAAAAAAGGATTCGGTTTGCCAAAAGAAGCACTAATTGAAGTTGATAATGAATTTTTTGTTTTAATTTTAGAAGAAGAAAATACAAATGAATTTCGTTTTAAAAAGTTTAAATTAGAACTTGGAAAACAAACTGAAGACTATGTCGAAATTTTAAATTCTGAAGTTTTAAAGGATAAACAAATAGTGACAAAAGGCACAAATATGTTACTAAATAATGGCGAAGGAGGACACAGTCATTAACTATAATCATAGAGTAAACTAAATGGAAAAACACACTAACCAAGCACACAACCACAGCCATAATTTGATTTTTGGCAAAAAAACAGAGCTGTATTTTGCAATACTTTGTGGTATTTTTTTAGTGACTGGTTTTACCCTAGCAAAACTAACCGATTTACCAACTTGGGCATCGCTCTCAAGTTATATAATTGCTTACTTTTTTGGTGGTTATTTTATAACAATTGAAGCTGGAGCAAAACTACCAAAAGGCCAATTTGATATTGATTTTTTAATGATTGCTGCTGCGATTGGAGCAGCTTACATTGGCAGTTGGGCAGAAGGCGCTTTGCTTCTGTTTTTATTTAGTTTAGGTCATGCGCTGGAACATTACGCGATGAATAAGGCAAAAAAATCTATTGAAGCACTAAGTGATTTATCTCCTAAAGTAGCATTAGTAAAAAACCGGAATCAGCTTATTGAAACACCAATTGAAAATTTAAAAATTGGAGATATAATCGTAGTCAAACCAAACACTAAAATTGCAGCAGATGGTGTAATTATATCTGGAAACAGCAGCCTTAATCAAGCACCAATAACTGGAGAAAGTATGCCTGTTGACAAAACAGCAATCCCAACTTTAGACAAGTTACCTGAGTTTAAGCACATCGATAAAAAACACATTGCGTTTACAGGTACTATAAATGGAGATAACACCATTGAAGTACATGTTTTAAAACTAAGTCACGACTCCACAGTCGCGCGATTAATTAAAATGGTTAGCGAGGTAGAAACCCAAAAATCGCCAACCCAACGTTTAACCAAAAAATTTGAAAAATGGTATGTGCCAATAGTAATTATTGTAGTTGTATTATTATGCTTTGCCTACCTAATTATAGACGAAACGTTTAGCGAAAGTTTGTACAGAGCCATAACTGTTTTGGTTGCAGCAAGTCCTTGCGCTTTGGCAATATCTACGCCAAGTGCAGTCCTTAGCGGAATTGCAAGAGCAGCACAAAAAGGCGTTTTAATTAAAGGCGGAAAAGCATTAGAAGATTTAGGAAGCATTACCACAATTGCGTTTGATAAAACAGGAACCCTAACCGAAGGAAAGCCAAAATTAACCAATGTGATTGCTTTAAATAATTTTGATGAAAATGAATTTCTACAAATTGTTTTAGAGGTAGAAAGTTTAAGTAATCATCCACTAGCAAAAGCAATAGCAAAGGATATTGAAAAACTACATAATATCCAATTTAAAGGCGTTGCTAAAAATAGTGAAGCCATACAAGGAAAAGGAGTTACAGCCTCTTACAACAATGCCAAAGTGTTTATTGGGAATCTAAAATTAATGCAAGATGAAGGCATTACTGTTCAAGATTTTGTAATCACAACAATGGATGGTTTTTTACAACATGGTCATACCGTTATGTTGGTTGCTTTAAAAAATGAAGTAATAGGTATAATTAGCGTTATGGATACGCCAAGACAAACAGCAGAAAGCACATTAAAAAGGCTAAAAGCAATTGGCATAAAACGCATGATTATGCTAACTGGAGATCATCAAAATGTTGGTGATGCTATTGCACAACAAATAGGATTAACCGAAGCAAAAGGAAACTTATTACCAGAAGATAAAGTAAAAGCTATCAAAAATTTATTAGCAACAGACGGGAAAATTGCTATGGTTGGAGATGGTGTAAATGATGCTCCAGCAATGGCTTTAAGCACTGTAAGTGTTGCTATGGGAGCAGCAGGAAGTGATGTGGCTTTAGAAACCGCAGACGTCGCTTTAATGTCTGACAAAATAGAAAACTTACCTTTTGTTATTGGATTAAGCAGAGCCTCTAAACGCATTATTAAAGAGAATATTTTTATAAGTTTAGGCGTTGTCGCTATACTTGTTCCTGTTACAATTTTAGGATTAACCAATATTGGATTGGCAGTTTTGTTTCATGAAGGATCAACCATAGTGGTTGTTTTAAATGCTTTACGCTTATTGGCTTATAAGGAAGATTAATAATACTATTCTTATTTACGCAACCATTTATTGCATTTACCATCTAGTAATGGTATGGCTTTTGATAAGTTATACGCTTTAATCAATCAATCTTATTTATGAAAAAAACACATGTATTATTCGTTTTATTATTGACTTCTTTTTATGGATTTGCTCAAGAAGACATTGAAACAACTACAAAAAAAAATGAAATTTCATCAAATTTATTTGACTTAGTAGTCGCAGGATCATTTAACGTTAATTACGAACGTTATTTAGAAAAAAATCAGTCACTTTTTATTGGAGCAACGTTTTTTGACACTTATGCTTACTATGACACTGGATATATAAAAGACTCTGATGCCATTAGTCTTAAAGCAGCATATGTTATCTATTTTTCAAAGAAAAAAGATCATGCTGGTTTTTACTTTTATCCGCAAGCTAAACTTAGAACAGGAACTGTAACTGTAGAGGATTATTACTATTACGACTATATTAGTGACACTAATGTAGAAGAAGAATACACGTATGATGTAGACGGTTTTTCTTTAGGCTTTGGTATTGGTCATAAATGGGTGTTTAATGACACTTTTACGTTAGGAATTAACGGAGAAATAGCAAGAAATCTTGGTAGCATTGATGATGATTACTTAGATAATGTCGAGCCAAGATTTGGAATTAATTTTGGAATTAGATTCTAAAATTTAAATATTTTACAAAAAAGCCCAAACTGATTAGTTTGGGCTTTTTTATAAATTCCTGTTATAATACTTTACATCTTCATTAACCACTCTTTCACATCAACTTCTTTTTTGATAATGTCTTTAAGCTCTGAGATGGCAACACGTTTTTGCTCCATAGTATCTCTATGTCTAATAGTAACTGTATTGGTGTCTATAGTTTCATGATCTACTGTAATACAAAATGGTGTACCATTAGCGTCTTGACGTCTGTAACGCTTACCAACCGCATCTTTTTCGTCATAAAACACATTAAAGTCCCATTTAAGATCTTCAATAATTTGTTTAGCTATTTCTGGTAAACCATCTTTTTTAACTAACGGAAAAACTGCTGCTTTTACTGGAGCTAAGACTGCTGGTAGTTTTAAAACTGTTCTAACACTACCATCTTCTAAAGTCTCGTCCATTAATGAGTTTGAAAATACTGCTAAAAACATTCTATCTAAACCAATAGACGTTTCTAAAACATATGGTGTATAACTTGCGTTGTCTTCATGATCAAAATACTGAAGTTTTTTTCCTGAAAATTCTTCGTGTTGTTTTAAATCAAAATCAGTACGCGAGTGGATTCCTTCTAATTCTTTAAAACCAAACGGAAATTTAAACTCGATATCTGTTGCAGCGTCTGCGTAATGTGCTAATTTTTCATGGTCATGAAAACGGTAGTTGTCTTCACCTAAACCTAAAGACTTATGCCATTTTAATCTGGTTTCTTTCCAGTAATCAAACCATTCTTTTTGTGTGCCTGGTTTAATAAAAAATTGCATTTCCATTTGTTCAAACTCACGCATTCTAAAAATAAATTGTCTTGCAACAATCTCATTTCTAAACGCTTTACCTGTTTGAGCAATTCCGAAAGGAATTTTCATTCTTCCCGTTTTTTGCACATTTAAAAAGTTTACAAAAATACCTTGAGCTGTTTCTGGACGTAAATACAAATCCATTGCAGTCTCTGCTGTAGCACCAAGTTTGGTACCAAACATTAGGTTAAATTGCTTAACGTCAGTCCAGTTTCTACTTCCTGATAAAGGACAAGCAATGTCTAATTCTTCAATTAAAGCTTTAACATCTGCTAAATCTTCAGCTTCTAAAGATTTTCCTAAGCGTTTTAATATGGTATCAATTTTTTCTTGATAACCTAAAACTCTAGGATTGGTAGAAATAAATTCTTGTTTATTGAAAGCTTCGCCAAAACGTTTTTCCGCTTTAGCGACTTCTTTATCGATTTTTGCTTCAATTTTAGCACAATAGTCCTCTACTAAAACGTCTGCTCTATATCTTTTTTTAGAATCTTTGTTGTCTATTAATGGGTCACTAAAGGCATCTACGTGTCCTGAGGCTTTCCAAGTTGTTGGATGCATAAATATTGCTGCATCGATACCAACAATATTATCATTCATCTGTACCATTGCTTTCCACCAATAGTCACGTATGTTTTTCTTTAATTCTGCTCCATTTTGAGCGTAGTCGTAAACTGCGCTAAGTCCATCATAGATTTCACTACTTTGGAATACGTAACCATACTCCTTTGCGTGAGAGATTACTTTTTTAAATTGATCGTCGTTGTTTGCCATAATAGTACAAAGATAAACGATAAATAAAAGTGTACAACCAAAAATTGATTAGTCTTTTTGACAAGTATAAATAAATGCTGGAGGTGCGTTTAATGGCTCAAAACCTAATGTAATATTGCCATTAAATTTTTCTTTTAATGCTGCGTAGTATGTTAAGCTGTACTGAAACTGAAAAAAGTAGCCTTTTGAGTTTAAACTTTTAAAGGCACTATCCATAATAATTTGAGTAATTGGCTTAGGAATGTTTGTTAAAGGCAAACTGGAAACAATATAGTCTGTAGTTGTAAAACCATGTTGCTTAATTACCTCTTGTACTTTGTCGGCAGATTGTTTAGAAACAATAAACCTTGGATCCTCTATTTTTAATAAATCTTTGTAAAAGGTTTCATTAATTTCAAAGCTAATCAGCTTGGCGTCTGGTTGTAATCGTTTTAAAATCTCTTTAGTAATGACACCATTACCTGGACCAAACTCCACTATTAGTTTAGCAGTACTAAAATCTATCCCTTTTAATAGTTTTGATGCTAAGAATCTAGAGCTTGGAAACAAAGTACCTGAAGTTTTTAAGCTTTTTAAGGATTCTTTTAAAAAATTTATTTTGTTCAAAAAAGGGGTTTTTAGAGATAATATAAACGAATATAAGCTTTTTTATTATTTGATATAAAATGCTAAATTAAAACCATTATAAACGACAATGGTGCTATTTAATTATTGTTTAACTATTACTTAAGCATTATAGAGGTGCTTCCTAGTCTTGTATTATCGTAAAACACGTTTACAAAATAGACGCCTTTAGTTAAAGGCTCATCCAAATCTGTAGTTATTAATGTATTAACGTCAATAGCCTCGTTTTTATAGTCAACTTTAATTTTTTTACTAAAAATTAATGACTGCTCTCCAAACGATATTGATCCTTGGTCTGCTACAACATTATTATTAGGATTTAAAATTTGAATGTATAAATCTTTTACTCCTGTTGTTGCTAATTTATTTTTATCCAACGTAAATGATACATATAGCTTATTAGCTTTATTAGCATTTGATGTGCTTACTATGCGTTTTTTAGTAACTCGTTTTACTGCTTTTGCGTCTAAAGAGGCTATGCTTAAAAGACTTGCTTTGTCTAAAGCAGTCGACATTTTAGCGTTAGCAGTAGCCAATCCTTTATTTTTAGTAGATAAACTTGAGGTATTGTTTTTTGCTACTTTTAAGTTTTGTGTAACAGCTTCGGTTTGAGATGCTAAACGATTGTTTTCTGTCTTAAGTGTAGATACAACATTTAAAAATGCTGCATTTTCTTTTTGTAAAAGATTAATTTTAGAGCGATATAATGATAATAATGAAGCGCTTGGCTGCAATGTTTTTATAGAATCTAGAATATGCGCTACATTAAGTTTTGACTGTTGTAATTTATTACGAAGTGAATCATTATCCACCTTAATATTATCATAACGTATTACCATATCTGACAATTCGTTTTCTAATAGTTTTTTTTCTTGAGACACGTATGTTTTATAATCTACTAATTGATTATAGTTAGAAAACGTGTAAGATCCTAATATTACAAAAACAACAATCAATGAGCCTATAATTATCCTATAGTTATATGTATGAGGAAAAATTAACATGATTTAATTTTATTTTAAAAAATAAAAATATTGTTATTTATTAAGGTGTCAATTTAAAATCGATGAAGAGGTAAAAAAATTGTTTAACTCTCTTAAAATCAAAAAAAACGCCTCGTGCACTTCTGCACTTAGCGTTTTTAAATAAATGGATTAATATTTATATTTTACACTAATTAAAAGTTGTCTTAGCACTTCCAATTAATTGATTATCATGATATATAGTTATATAATATTCACCTTTTAATAAAATTTCGTTATCAGAAAGGTTAATAAAAACACATGTCTGCAAACTATTATTATTATAATTAATAACATCCAGTTGACTGTACATCAAGGAAGTATCACTAATGGTAATATCTCCTTTATAAGCAATTACGTTATTTTTAGGATCTAACACCTGAAAATATAATTCTTTTTTACCTTGTGTAGCTATGTCATTTTTAGCCACTGTGTAGCAAATATTTAGCATCTTAACGCGTTTTGCAGCTGTGGTTGTTTTAATATTACCACTGTTAGTGATACGTTTGACACCTTCAACATAGATATCACTAATACTTATCATTTTTGCTTTATCTATTTCATTTAAATAGTCAGTATTAAGTTTTGACAAAGCTCTATTTTGTTGCTTTAAAGATTTAGATTGTAACATCGTTTTATCCAATGCTTCATCAGCTAATCGTGCCTCTTCTTGTAGTACTTTATTTTCTTTATTTAATTGATTAACTAATTCTAATATTTTAGAATTTTCAAGTTTTATAGCTTGCAATTGTTTTTTGTAATGGTTTAACAGCTTAATATCTGGTGTTATATGCTTAACAGAATCCAAAATACGAATGATTTTAATCTTG
This sequence comes from Olleya sp. AS48, assembly GCF_038900355.1. Lineage (NCBI taxonomy): Bacteria > Pseudomonadati > Bacteroidota > Flavobacteriia > Flavobacteriales > Flavobacteriaceae > Olleya > Olleya sp. AS48. Next base: position 20,225 of record NZ_JBBMRD010000013.1, read on the forward strand.
GATTGCTCTAGTCTATCACTTAATAATTGGTTATTCGTTTTAAGTGCATTAAAATCCATTGATAATTGATTAAGCTCTGCTTCTATTAAAGCATTTTCATCTACAAGAAAGTTTTTATATTGATTTAAAGAGCTGTAATTATAATAACTATATAAACCAAGCGCACAAAGCATAGTTAGCAGCGCAATGATAACTAACTTAAGATTATAGGTTTGGGGTTTAATAATCATGAGTTTTAATAATTATCACTAAAATAATATAAATTAATGGAATTGTAAGAATTTTTCGATAACTTGAACATGTTTTTCACTAAAAACTAGACTATTATAGCTTTTTATATCTATTTAGTATTAATTTTTAATCCATAATCTTTAATCGTAAACATGAGTTTAAAAGCTTTAGCCAATTTGTTTTTCCCTTTGGTATGTAATGCTTGTAAGGACACTTTAACAGACAACGAATCTTTTTTATGTACCAACTGTAGACATAATCTGCCTACTACAAACTTCCATTTAACTCAAGACCCTTTTGTTAAAAACGTCTTTTATGGTCGTGCAAAAATAGAATCTGCAACCGCTTTACTACGATTTGAAAAAAAAGGAATAGTACAACATTTACTGCACCAATTAAAATATGGTAAAAATGAAGCTATAGGGACATTTTTAGGTGATTGGCTAGGCGAAGAGCTAAAATCTAACCACGAATATCAAGCTATAGATGTAGTAATTCCTGTACCATTACATCCAAAAAAAATTAAAAAAAGAGGCTATAATCAGGTCTCCAAGTTTGGTCAAAATATTGCAACATTACTTAATACAGATTTTAATGAAGACCATTTGATTAAGATTACAAATCCATCAAAATCTCAAGCGCGAAAAACTAGATTAGAACGTTGGGAATTAAACAATGAAGCTTTTGCTGTAAAAGAACTAGAAAAACTAAACAACAAGCATATCTTGTTAGTTGATGACATTATTACCACAGGAAACACCTTAGAAGCCTGTATTATAGAATTAAATAAAGCTAAAAACATAAAAATAAGTATTGCTGCTATGGCAATAGCTTAAGGCATTTTTCGTTAAACGAATAATATGTTGTTAATTTGTATCTTCATTTAAATTAGTATGCAAAATCGTTTTTTAAATTTTTGTTTTTTGTGCGCTATAGCGCTCTCTTTTATCAATTGTGCTAATAGAGGAAATATTAGTGGAGGAGAACCAGATATTACGCCTCCAAAAATTACAAAAACATTTCCTAAAAATTACTCTACAAACTTTAATAGCAAAGAGATAAGAATATATTTTGACGAGTATATTAAGATTAAAAACCTATCTAAACAGCTTATTATTTCGCCACCAATGGATATCACGCCAGAGATAACACCATTAGGAAGTTCTAGCGACTTTATAAAAATTAAAATATTTGATACTTTAAAACCAAATACCACCTATGCCTTTAATTTTGGTAATAGTATAGTAGACAACAACGAAGAAAACCCATACACATATTATAAATATGTGTTTTCTACAGGTGATTATATAGATTCTTTAAAAGTAAAAGGAAAAGTAATGGATGCATTAAACCGTACCACAGATCCTTTTATATCTGTTAATTTATATGAAGTGGATTCGACTTATACAGACTCTGTAGTTTATAAAAAAAATCCAAAATATGTAACCAACACATTGGATAGTACTACTAATTTTACCTTAGAAAACTTAAAAGCTGGAACTTATAAGTTATTAGCATTAAAAGACAATAATAGTAACAATAAGTTTGACCAAAAAACAGATAAAATTGGTTTTCATGAGGAGTATATTACTGTATCAACAGACAGTTCTGCTTTTTATGAATTAAAATTATTTAAAGAAGAAATAAACTACAAAGCTTACAAACCAAAATTAGTTTCAGGTGAAAAAATTGCATTTGGATTTGAAGGTAATGATTATAAAAACATGAGTATTGACTTATTATCTGATGTACCTGCAGATTACACGTCAAGCTACTTTAAAGATCAAGCAACAGACAGTTTAAACTATTTTTACAAACCTAAACTGGAAGTAGACTCATTAGTTTTTAAAGTTAGTTACAAAACTAAAATTGACACCTTTACGGTTAGAATTAAGGATAATAAAAAAGATTCGTTATTACTTAAAGCGACACCTAATAGTAATATAGATTTTATTGAAACTTTAAAAATTTCGGCAAATATCCCAATTACCAAATTTGATAAAAATCAAATAAGTATCATGGATAAGGATTCTACTGATGTTGCTTTTACAACCAAGTTAGATACATTGCAAAATACTATAGTGGTTTTATTTGATAAAAAAGAAGATAATAAATACAAAGTCCGCTTGTTACCAAATGCTGTAACCGATTTTTTTGACAACACCAATGACACTTTAAACTTTAACCTATCTACGGTTAAAGCATCTAGTTTAGGAAATGTACGTGTTAATATTAAAAATGGTGTTTACCCTTTGATTGTACAATTAGTAGATGACAAAAACGAGGTTAAATACGAAAAATATACTACCAAACCTGAACCCTTAGATTTCTATTTAGTTAAACCTAACAAGTATTATATAAGAGCTATTTTTGACTCCAACAAAAATAAAATATATGATACAGGAGTCTATTTAACTTCTAAAAACCCAGAGCGTGTAAGCTATTCTGAAAAACCTATTGAGGTTAGAGTTGGCTGGGAATTAATTGAAGAATTTATTCTAAAATAAAACCATCTTTATCGTCCAAGAAACGTAGTTTTTTCCTGGTAGCATCTACATGAAATTTAGTTAAAGCCACTAGCTTAACAGCTTCGGTATTTAAGTTGATATCAATCAATTTTTCACCTAAAGCATCATATACAGCAGAGTGTCCTGGATACTCAAAATTATTAGCATCCAATCCTACCCTATTTACACCAATACAATAGCTCATATTTTCTATTGCTCTTGCTTGTAACAAAGTATCCCAAGCTTTAATCCTTTTTTTAGGCCAATTTGCCACGTATAAAAGCACGTCATAATCCTCAGAGATTCTGGACCAAACCGGAAAGCGCAAGTCGTAACAAATTAAAGGTCTAATCTTAAAACCTTTGTAGTTTATTATTAGTTTTTGATTCCCTTTTTTATATACTTTATCCTCTCCTGCCAACGTAAACGTATGTCGCTTGTCATAAGTATCAATAAGTCCATTAGGATGTACAAAAACTAGTCTATTATAGTAATTATCATCCACTTTTATAACCAAGCTACCAACTATTGCTGCATTTTTTGCTTTTGCTAAGGACTGCATCCATTGTATGGTTTTACCATCCATAGCTTCTGCAACAAATTGCGGAAACATAGTAAATCCAGAAGTAAACATTTCTGGTAAAACAATTAAATCTACAGTATCAGATATTGCATTTATTTTTTCTGAAAAATTCAGTCTGTTTTGTTCAGGATTTTCCCAAACCAAATCAGACTGAATAATTGCAATATTTAATACAGTGTCCACTACTTTAATTTATTCAGTTTTTGTTCTGCCTTAGTAATATTTGATCTTAACTTTTCAAGTTTACCTTCCCATTTATCAATGTCATTAGGAGACAGCTTTCCTTTAGCTTCAAGCTTTTGATATTTTTTAGTTTCTTTTTCTAATTTAGCATTAGCTTTTTCCAAGTTGCTTTCTGCTTTTTCTATTTTAGCATTAGCCTTTTCTATTTTTTGACGCGCTTTCTCCGATTTTTTTCTAGCTTTCTCAGATCTTTTACGTTCCTTTTCTGCAGCTTTACGTTCTCTTTCTTGCGCCTTAACTTCTCTTGCTTCAGCTTTAGCTTGCTTTTCTTTTTGACGTTTTTCCTTATCTGCTGCTTTAACTGCTTTTTCTGCAGCTTTAATTTCAGCTTTCTTGGTGTCTGCCAAATTATAAATTTCTATTTTTTGAGATTCAGTTAATGTTTCAGAAACATCTTTACCATTTAAGCTAATAACTTTGTTTTTTACCACATAAGCTTGATTATCAAAAGTAACTTCTTGAGCAGTTAGTGTATGAGATACTACTGTAATTAGTAGTATTAAAAGTATTTTTATTGTCTTCATTTTAATAATAAATTAGAAAGTAAAAGTAAGGAGAATTTCCTACAAAATAATCTAGTTTAAAGTATTCTTAACTTTTTAAGCAACTCACCTTTATAAGTTCTTCCAATAGGTAATCTGTGGGTTGTTATAAAGATTTCATTCCCTGAGATTTTAGTCACACTTTTAGTGTTTATAATAAATGATTTATGGATTTGTACAAACTGAGTACTAGGTAATTTTTCGATCCAGTTTTTAAGTGAATCTATAAAGGATAGTTTTTGTGTTTTAGTGGTAATAGTAATATAGTTTCTATCAGATTCTAAAAATAAAATATCTTTTAAAATTATTTTATGAAGTGTTTTATCCACATTTAAAAAAATAGAATCTTCAGTAGTTGGATTAACAACATCTTGTTTTAAAAATCGGTCTTCAGCCTTATTTACAGCCTTTAAAAATCGATCAAAACCAAAGGGTTTGACCAAATAATCCACTATGGTATCCAACTCAAAACTGCAAACTGCATATTCTGGATAAGCAGTAGTCATAATAATTGCTGGTGGATTTTTTACCATTTTTATAAAATCTAACCCTGAAATGTCAGGTAAATTAACATCTAAAAACACCAAATCTACAATGTTAGTTTTAAAGTAATTATTGGCATCCATTGCTACCTGAAAAGTAGCTAGCAATTGTAACTCAGGAATTTTACTTAAATAATTTTTAAGTAAATTTTGAGCAGGCAATTCGTCTTCTATAATTATACAAGTCATACTAAATGTAGTGTTAAAACAACCTTAAACTTATCAGAGTTTTCTATTACAAATTGGTGCTTTTCTGGATATAATAATTGCAACCGTTTTTCTAAATTTATTAATCCTATTTTAAATTGTGTAGTATCCGTAATTTTATTTTCAAAATCGTTGATACAAGTACATTTTAAAAGGTTGTTATTCTCAATAATTTCAATAGAAATAACACTATTTAACACACTATGTTTAAAAGCGTTTTCAATAATGGTAATTAACAATAATGGACCTATTTTTGAATAATTAGATGTGATACTTGTCGTATAGTTAATTTGCTTTACACCTTCGGTTCTAATTTTTTGAAACTTAATATAATTATCCAAAAACTGTAGTTCTTTATCTAAATCAACATACTGCGCATTACTATCATACAACACGTGTTTTAAATTATCTGATAGCATCAAAATAAGTTCTGGAGTTTCGGTAGGTTTTTCAATAGAATAAGAATAAATCGTATTTAAATTATTAAACAATACGTGTGGATTAATTTGCGATTTCAAAAACTTTAACTCCATTTCAGTATGTTGTTTTATCATGTCTTCTTTTTGTTTTTGTTCGTCCAAAAAACGAAACAACATCCATATAAACGAGAAAAATATTAAAGGCACCAAGGTTTGCCATAAATAATCACTTAAGCATTTCATTATGGAGCAACCACACTGTGCAAAAACATTGCAATAGACTTGAGTGGCTAAAAATGAAATTGTCATAAATAACAACCCATAAAAAATATACCATTTTCGTTTTACAAAAAATGGCAAGAGTATAAAATGATTAATATAAACAATTACTGCAAGTATAGATAAATACTGCAAAAAAGGGTTTTCGGCCCAATAATATCTGGAAAATATATATAGCGATACAAATATAAATAGCATCCATCCCAAGAGGTGAACTAAAATTTGTGACGTGTGTTTTTTTAAATCTGTCATAACAAGTCTGAAAGTAATCTAAAAACCTAAAACCATCAAAAAACAAAGTACAAAAGCCAATAAAAGCAATGCAAACTGCATAAATAATTGCTGTTTGCAATCTTAAGTACGTAGTTGGTTAACATTTTTATTTATTAAAAAATATAATAAATAGGTTTGAGTAAATCAAAAAACCAATAGATTATGAAATCATTAGTTACTCTTTTTATTTTTATTATTAGTTATGCAACTGCATATGCACAAACCCTAAACCAAGAGGTTATTAATCCTGACGGAAAACCCAAATTATTAGGTGTAATTAACAAAGAAGGACTCCAAAAAGACACTTACAAAGCGTGGTTTGATACAAATCATGACCATTATATTGTTAATGATAAATTGGTAGAAACTTTCTCTGAATCGTTAAAAGATTATACTATCAAAGTATTTTTAGGTACGTGGTGTGGTGATAGCAAAAAAGAAGTTCCGCGTTTCTATAAAGTATTAGAAACAGCAAATTATAATCTAGATAATCTAGAAGTTGTCGCTTTAGACAATCAAAAAGAGCACTACAAACAAGGACCAAATGGAGAAGAAAAAGGATATGACATCCATCGTGTGCCTACTTTTATTTTTTATAAAGATGGTAAAGAAATTAACCGCATTGTAGAGCATCCAATTGAAACCCTAGAACGTGATATTGAAAAAATTGTAACTAACCAATCTTATAGTTTTAATTACATTGCTGCAGATTATATCCAATATTTACTATCTACTAAAACAATAGAGCAACTAAATACAGAGCAAACAAAATTAGTCGCTCAACTATCAGAGTTTGTTAAAGGTAGTCGTGAGTTAAATACTTTAGGCTACGTGTATTTGCGTGCAAAAGCATTTGATAAAGCGTTATATACTTTTAAATTAAATACTTTAATTTTTCCGTATAAACCAAACGTGTATGATAGTTTAGGCGAAGCTTTTTTTATTACCAATAATTATACTGAAGCCTTAATTAATTACAACAAAGTATTAGCGTTGCAGCCAGAGGATAAAAATGCTTTGGAAATGATTCAAAAAATCAATCAAGCAAACAAGCAATAAATGCTGACTATTAAATCTATTTTAACAATTTATTATTTGTTGGTTTTTTATCTTTGATGGCATATAAAATCAAAAAAACATGAAATTTTTAAAATTCCTTTTACTGTTTATTACCATCCAAGTGTCCGCACAACAAGGTGGTATGTGGATTCCTTCGTTATTAGAAGGTATGAATGAGACCGAAATGACCAATCTTGGTAGTAAACTTACTGCTAAAGATATTTACGACGTAAACAACTCTAGCTTAAAAGATGCCATAGGACATTTTAATGGTGGTTGTACCAGCGAAGTTATTAGCGACAAAGGTTTAATTTTAACCAACCATCACTGTGGTTTTGGTCAAATACAATCACATTCGTCTTTGGAAAACGATTATTTAAAAGATGGTTTTTGGGCAATGTCTTTGGACGAAGAATTGCCAAATGAAGGTTTATACATCGAGTTTATTGTTAGAATTGAAGATGTAACATCACAAGTACTGGCTGGAATTACAGACAGTATGACTGAAAAAGAAAAACAATCATTAATAGATAGAAATAGTAATACTTACCAAAAAACGGTTACTAAAGAAGCTTGGCAAGACACTAAAGTAAAATCATTTTACGAAGGAAACCAATACTTCCTGTTTGTTACAGAGCGTTTTGAAGACATCAGATTAGTTGGTGCTCCTCCAACAAGCATTGGTAAATTTGGAAGCGATACAGACAATTGGGTTTTTCCTAGACATACAGGAGATTTTTCAATGTTTAGGATTTATGCAGACGCTAACAACAGACCTGCAAAATACAGTAAAGACAACAAACCATACAAGCCAAAGCATTTTTTACCTGTCTCTTTAGATGGCGTTGAAGAAGGTGACTTTACAATGGTATTTGGTTTTCCTGGTACAACTAGCGAGTATCTTCCTGCTGTAGCAATACAACACATTACAGAAGAATTTAACCCTACAAATATTGCTATTCGTGAAGCTGCTTTAAAAGTCATTGACGCTAAAATGAAAGAAAGCGATGCTGTACGTATTAAATACGCATCTAAACAAGCACGTATTGCAAACGCATGGAAAAAATGGATTGGAGAAAATTTAGGAATCCAAAAAAGTGATGCTGTTGCAAAAAGACGTGCTTTTGAAGCTACTTTTACTAAAGCTTTAAAAGAAAAAAATCTAGAAGATAAATTTGGAAACATCCTTCCTGAGTTTGATAACCTTTACAAAGATTTTGGTCCAATTAATATTAAACGCAGAAATTTTGTTGAAGTCTTTTTGGTTACCAACGAGTTAATGCAAATGACCTTTAGAGTTTATCAAATGGAAGAAGCTATAAAAGCTGACCCAGAGAATTTTGAAAAAGCAAAAGCGCGTCTTATTGGTACTTTACAAGGTATTCATAAAAATTATGATGCAGATGTAGACAAAGGTGTCTTTAAAAATGTAATGCCTTTTTACAATAAAAATGTTGATGCTTCAATTTATGATAAAACAGCCTTTACTAATTTAGACCAAGCTTTAAAGCTATTAGAAGGTAACGCCAAAGAGGTGTTAAAAAAATTGAATAAAGATGCTGCTTATCAATACGCAAAACCAATGATTACTGAGTTTTACAATACTATTGACAAAGCCTACCAAGAAAAAAACCAACCTATAACCGCTTTACAAACTAAGTACATGACAGCTTTAATGGAAGCTTTACCAAATGCACGCTACTTTCCGGATGCCAATAGTACTTTACGTGTTACTTATGGTCAGGTTAGAGGATATTCTCCAAGAGATGCTGTGTATTATAATCCAGTAAGTTACCTAGATGGTGTTGTAGAAAAATATGTACCAGGTGATTACGAGTTTGATGTACCAGAAAAATTATTAGAGCTACATAAAAACAAAGATTACGGTCAATATGCAGATAGCAACGGAAAAGTACCAGTTTGCTTTTTAGGAACTAACCACACTACAGGAGGAAACTCTGGTAGTCCAGCAATTGATGCTTACGGAAACCTAGTAGGTCTTAACTTTGATCGTGTTTGGGAAGGTACAATGAGTGATATGAATTATGATCCTGAAATCTGCCGAAACATTATGGTTGACTTACGCTACGTCCTTTTTATAGTAGACAAATATGCTGGAGCAACACATTTAATTGACGAAATGAAATTAGTACATCCTAAGAAAAAATAGTGTGCTAAATAATTATAAAAAAGCCTGTCGTGTAACGTATACATTGACAGGCTTTTTTTATGCTTGTAAAATCCTTAATGGTTTATTGCTCTATAATTTTAAAGGTCTCAATAATTGACATAGCGTCTTCAATATAACTATCAACATCTTTTTCAAGAACTGAATAATAGATTAAATAATCTTTATTGTTATGATTAAATAAAGTTGATAATCTAATTACTTTGAAACCATCTGTAATACTTTTTGATGTAACAATATAATATTTTCCATAAATTGAATGCACTTGTGACTTAACCTTTGGCGTTAAAAACGAAGCATTTTTAACACTTAAAAAATGACGCTCTAATGCCTCTTCAATGTTTTTACTTTTAAATGACTCTGAATTTGGAGACATAACATATATCCCGTTTTTAAATTCATTTTCTCTCAAGTCTTTTAAGTTATTAGGAGCATGAGATACAACATCATGAGACCCTGCATAAGTACACCAACTATCAGGAATAGTCATACTGTAGAATTTCATTTTAGCTTTAGCTTCAATAGTATCTAAACATTTATAATAGGTTGTGCGCTTAGATGTTTTTGTAACTGTGTTGCTTGAACCACATCCTAGCATTACTAATAATCCAAAATAAAGTAAGTATTTGATTTTCATAGTTTCTTTATTTTACAAATTAAGCTTTAAACAATCTCCATTTTTTTAAGCAGAAAACTAGCATTCATATTTTGACAAATTCCTTTTTTAAAGGTGTAATCAAAATACAATTCGTCATTAATAATTTGCGCATCAAAGTAGTAGTTTTTTACTTCTTTTAAATGCTTTTCTATTTCGCATAAGCTTAAATCATGCGTAGCAATAATGCCAGTTGCATGACTTGCTACTAGTTTTTCGACAAATTTACGTGACCCAATAGCTTTATCTGTGCTATTTGTTCCTTTAAGGATTTCGTCTAAAATTATAAAGTAATTATCCTGCTTAATAGCATCTACAATATACTTTAAACGTGTTAATTCTGAAAAAAAGTAACTACTATCATCTGTTAAACTATCGCTTGTACGCATGCTTGTAATTAACTTTACAGGACTGTAAACTGATGATGCTGCACAAACCGGTAAACCAACATTAGCCATAACAATATGTAAAGATACAGTACGTAAAAATGTACTTTTACCTGCCATATTTGCTCCTGTAATAATAAAAAACTGCTGATTTTTTATTTCAAAATCATTATCAACTCTTTTTTCTGTTTTTAATAAAGGATGTCCTAGTTGCGTTACTTTTGTGTCACTTTGTTTATCCACAATTTGAGGATAGATGTACTGTTGATGATTAAAAGCATAGTTTCCTAAACTGTTATAAGCATCAAAAAACGCAACAACCTCAAACCAATCTTCAACTTTGTCTTTGTAATTTTCCAACCATTGTTCAATACGATAGGCGTTTTTTAAATCTGTTAAAAAATAACCATTACCAAAAATTGCCGAAATCAAGTTGTTTCTATTATCCAAAGCGTCCATTGCTTTAGACAATTCATGTAATATTTGGGATGCTTTTTTGTCTTCTAATTTAATTTTAGCTTGTTTTGCTAATAATAAATTAGAGGTAAACGATTCGTTTTCAATAGCACTTAATAATGATGCATATTGTCTAAACGTGTCTCGCATCCTATCCGTATTTGCGGATAAGACGTTTGTTTTTTTAACATAGCGACCAGTAATAAATAAGCCAACAAATAACCAATATCCTATTATTGCAGCAGGAATAATTTGTGCTACAGCTAAACCGATTATTATTAGTGAAAGTGCGCTAATAATTAACGGAACCACCTTAAAATATTTTGGTATAAACGACTTATGCGTTTTTAAAAAACTTAAAATAGTACTAGCTTTAGTATCAACTTTAATTAAGCTAGCATTAGCCTGAAATACTTGTCTCCAATCAGACTTATTAGCTAAGTCCTTAATAGCATCCTGTCTTGATACAATAGCGTCTATATTATTTGCTTTTAAGCAATTTGCTAAAGTTTTAGACCCTTCACTATTGGTTGTTCTATTTATAAATTGAAAAAAGCTTCCTCTACCAAATAAATCAATATCTAAAGCATAATTATGATTAGCATCCTGAAATTGTAAACCTTCACTTTTATCAAAAAAATCACCTTTTGCAAACTGTAATTCTTCAGTATTAATAGTGACTAGAACTTTTTTTAGTTCGTATGTATGTTTTAAATCGGTGTACTTATTTAACAAATAAATAAAACCAATAACACCTATAACAACAATCCCAATCAAAATTTGCCAGTTTCCAAAAGCAAAGTAAACACTAACTCCTGTTGCTATAAACACTAAAAGTCTTGCTATACTTAATGTTGTAAGTTGCTTGTAAAGCTTTGATACATCCTTAGTATAGTTATCTATATTGCTTTTATAATACTCCAAATGGTTTGCCATTTTTTTTAAAATTCTAAACTATCAAATGCGGTAAATACGGTTATAATTGTTTGTACTGCATCCTTAAAAAATTGTTGATCAATATTTTCAAAATCGTCTGACGGTTTATGGTAGTCTTTATGATCTGCAACACCAAAATAAATAAACGGGATTTTAGCTTTATGAAACGCTGCGTGATCACTAGAATAAGTCCAATTATCTCCATCACCTAAACCTTCTTGACCAATTAAAAGATCTACTTTACCTATATCACTAAAGTTTTCTAAAACTGGCTTTAATTGAGGATAATATCTTGATCCCACAGCAAATAGCTGATTGTTATCACTTCTGCTAATCATATCCATGTTTAAATTTAAAACAATTTTTTTTTGCTGAATAACATTGTCATTAACAAAGTGGTAAGCACCTTTTAAACCTAACTCCTCAGCATCAAAAGCTGCTAAAATAACATTATATTTTGGTGGGTATTTGGCAAAATATTCCGCGAAAGCGAACAACGCACTAATTCCTGATGCATCATCATCTGCTCCATTATATATTTGACCATTTTTTACACCTTCATGATCGTAATGTGCAGATAATACAATATACTTTGATGTATGTGTGGAACCTTTAATAACTCCTAAAATATTTGTAGCATTGTATGTTTTACCTGCTTCAAAAGTAAAAGGCTGTTGGAAATTACTTCCTAAAGGGTCTACACCTAGTTTTTCAAATTTTTGAATGATGTAATCCTTGGCTAAAGCTGCACCTTTTGTACCTGTGCGTCTACCTTCATATACATCTGATGATAACGTTTTAATATTTTCAATTAAGGCGTTGGTGTCAAAATAATAATCGATATCTGACGCAGTACTTGTAACAGTTTCTGAGGTGTTTACAGCGTCTTCGTTTTGTTTAGACGTGTTTTGTGTTTTGCATCCTACTATTGTTAAACCAATAATTGCTATGTATAATATATTTATTTTTTTCATAAATCTATAGTTAATTCTAAGAGGTAAATCTAATAAAAAAACCCAAGCATTTGGCTTGGGCTTTTGTGTATTATTATTTGTGCTTTCGCAGAAAATATTATCCTTTTAAGGCAGCAGATAAGTACTCACGATTCATACGTGCAATATTCTCTAAAGAAATTCCTTTAGGACATTCTACCTCACATGCTCCAGTGTTAGTACAGTTACCAAAACCTTCTTCATCCATTTGTTTAACCATGTTTAAAACACGCTCTGTAGCCTCAACTTTACCTTGAGGTAATAATGCAAATTGTGATACTTTAGCACCAACAAATAACATTGCAGAAGAGTTTTTACAAGACGCTACACAGGCACCACAACCAATACAAGTTGCTGCTGAAAAAGCGTCATCTGCATCTTGTTTGTTAACTGGTATCGCGTTAGCATCGATCGTGTTTCCAGATGTGTTTACCGAAATAAATCCACCTGCATGTTGTATACGGTCAAATGCTGTTCTGTCTACTACTAAATCTTTAATTACAGGAAAAGCACTAGCTCTCCATGGTTCAATAGTAATAGTCTCACCATCTTTAAACGTACGCATATGTAACTGACACGTTGTGATTAAACGGTCAGGACCATGTGCTTCACCATTAATATATAATGAGCATGAACCGCAAATCCCTTCACGACAATCGTGATCAAAAGATACAGGAGCCTCTCCTTTTTCTATTAACTCGTTATTTAAAACGTCTAACATTTCTAGAAAAGACATATCTGGAGATATATTGCTGATTGGGTAATCAACCATTTTCCCCTTATCGTTAGCGTTTGCTTGACGCCAAATTTTTAACGTTAAATTCATAGCTTTTCTTTATTTATAACTTCTTTCTTTTACTTCAATATTCTCGTATGCTAATTCTTCTTTATGAAGTATAGCATCTTTTGGTTCTCCTTTGTATTCCCAAGCTGATACGTATTGAAACTCTTTACGACGCATCGCTTCACCTTCTGCTGTTTGGTACTCTTCTCTAAAGTGACCACCTGCAGACTCTTCACGTTGTAAAGCATCTTTTGCAAATAGCTCTCCTAATTCTAAGAAATCTGCTACACGACCTGCTTTAGCAAGCTCTTCGTTAAACTCATTTTGTGTTCCTGGCACACGAACGTCCCTCCAGAATTCTGCTCTAAGTTCAGAAATTTCAGTAATTGCAGATTTTAAATCTTCTGCGTTTCTTGCCATTCCACATTTATTCCACATGATTTTACCTAAACGCTTATGGAAATAATCAACGGAGTGTGTACCATTATTGTTTATTAAATGGTCAATGTTTTTTCTTACTTCAGCTTCAGCTTCAGCAAACTCTTTAGTATCTGTAGATATTGGACCTGTTCTAATATCATCCGATAAATAATCTCCAATAGTATAAGGTAATACAAAATATCCATCTGCAAGACCTTGCATTAACGCAGATGCACCTAAACGGTTAGCACCATGATCAGAGAAGTTTGCTTCTCCAATTGCATATAATCCAGGAACAGTTGTCATTAAGTTATAATCAACCCAAACACCACCCATTGTATAGTGTACTGCTGGATAAATCATCATTGGTGTATTGTATGGATCTTGATCTACGATCTTCTCATACATTTGGAATAAGTTTCCGTATTTATTTTTGATTACTTCTTGTCCTAATTTTTTAACAAGTGCAGCATCATTTTCGTCTAAACCTTTAACGTGAGCAGCTTCTTTACCGTAACGTTGAATTGCCGAAGCAAAATCTAAGAATACAGCTTCACCTGTTGCATTTACACCAAAACCAGCATCACAACGCTCTTTTGCAGCACGAGAGGCAACATCACGAGGCACTAAGTTTCCGAATGCAGGATAACGACGCTCTAGATAGTAATCTCTATCTTCTTCAGCTAATTGTACAGGTTTTAATGTTCCTGCTTTAATAGCCTCAACATCTTTCATATGTTTTGGTACCCAAATACGTCCATCGTTACGTAAAGACTCAGACATCAATGTTAATTTAGACTGATGATCTCCAGAAACCGGAATACATGTTGGGTGAATTTGTGTGTAACAAGGGTTTGCGAAAAAGGCACCACGTTTGTGTGCTTTCCATGCTGCTGTTACATTACTTCCCATCGCGTTTGTAGATAAGAAGAAAACATTACCATAACCACCTGTTCCAAGAACCACAGCGTGTGCTGAATGTCTTTCAATTTCTCCAGTAATTAAGTTACGTGTTATAATTCCACGAGCTTTACCATCAACTTTAACAACGTCTAACATTTCATGACGGTTGTACATTTTGATTTTACCACGACCAATTTGACGGTTCATAGCAGAGTAAGCTCCTAATAATAATTGTTGTCCTGTTTGTCCTGCAGCGTAAAACGTACGTGATACTAATACACCACCAAATGAACGGTTGTCTAATAATCCACCATACTCACGTGCAAAAGGAACACCTTGTGCAACACATTGGTCGATAATATTTGCTGAAACCTCTGCTAAACGATACACGTTAGCTTCTCTAGAACGGTAATCTCCACCTTTTACAGTATCGTAAAACAATCTATAAGTTGAGTCACCATCACCTTGGTAATTTTTTGCTGCATTAATTCCTCCTTGTGCTGCAATTGAATGTGCACGTCTAGGAGAATCCTGAAAGCAAAATGCTTTTACGTTATATCCTAGTTCTGCTAAAGTAGCAGCAGCAGATCCACCAGCTAATCCTGTACCAACAACAATAACATCTATGTTACGCTTGTTAGCTGGATTTACTAAGTCGATATGATTTTTATAGTTAGTCCATTTGTCTGCAATTGGACCTTGAGGTATTTTTGAATCTAAAGCCATAATATCTCTTATTTTTTAGTGGTTTAAAAAGTGGTAAACAGCAATGAAGATGAAACCTACTGGCACACCAATTGCATAAATTTTACTAAATCCTTTTAATCCCTTTGTGTATTTGTTATTTGCTCCAATTGATTGGAAAGCAGAATTAAAACCGTGTAGAAGGTGTAATGATAAAAATACAAACCCTACACAGTATAGCGCTACACGCCATAAATCTTTAAACTTGTGTACTAACTCTTCGTGGTATCTAAACTCGCCACTTGGTAGTGTACCAGACATGTCACCAACGATATATTTGGTGTTAATTTCTGGAATCCAGAAATCGATGAAGTGGATAATTAAGAATACAAGTATAAAACCTCCACTCCAAATCATGTTTCTGCTCATCCAAGAAGAATTTGCAGCTCCATTGTTTTTAGCATAGCTAATTGCTCTTGCTTTGTTGTTTCTGATTTCTAAAACAAATCCCATTACAAAATGGAATATTACACCAAGAATTAATACTGGCTGCAGTAAATATTGTACTGCCCAAAACGTTCCCATAAAGTGAGACGCTTCATTAAAAGCATCTGGACTAAATACAGAAAGAATATTAATTGCAAAATGTTGTAAAATAAAAATCATTAGAAAGAGTGCTGAAAGTGCCATAGCAAACTTTCTCCCTATTGAAGAATTTAAAATTCCGCTCATTATAATTGAAGTTAATTATTTGTTATACAAAGATAAGCCACAAGCGATATACTAACAAATTTTAAAACTTTTTTGTACTATTTAGAATGGGTTTAAGTAACAAAGCTTTAATGTAAGGTAATATTTATATTATTAACCCATAGTTGGGATCTGTCCATGTTGGCATTCCACTGGTCAATCATAAATGCGTCATCATAATCTATGATTTTTTCAAAAACTAAAACATTGTTTACTATTACTTTTATTGGTTTAGATAAATCTACCATTTCTGGTGAAATATAAATAGTGAACGAACCAACCTTTTCTGTATTTATATCAAATACATTATCAGTAAATTTAGCAGTAATCTTTGCGGACTGTCTAGGAAAATCAAATGCATTTTGATTAACATCAATCACTATAGCATTATCATTATCATCTAATTTTAGCCATTTTGTAATTTTAAAATTAGTTGGTTTTTGCGACACTTTAGTCGTTTTAATAGTATCTAATTTAATAATATTTAACCAATCAATAGTGCCATGTGCATTATCGTCAAACTCCCATTGCAATGTTTTTGAAAAAGGATTTCTTTTTCGCTTAATAAGATCTTCAAACAATATATCATAAGCAGGTTCTGCCTCATCAAAATCAGGAAACCAATGCGGAAAGCCATTATATCTGTAATCTTTATAATCCGCCTTAATTTTAGACATAATGCTATTTAAGCTATCATTTGCATTTGGCGGATAATAGTAATCTTGATCTGTAGAAAAATTAATAAAACTTCTAGCTTTTACATTTTCTATAAACGTTCCGCCAGTATAGACTTTTGGATGTGTATTAAAACCATAAAAACCAGCAAATTGTGTTGGTTGCTTCATTAAGTATGAAAACGAGCCAGTTGCTCCATTAGAGTGACCAGAGACAAATACTTTATCATCATCAATATTAATTGCTGACTTTATTTGCTTAATAATTTCTGGAACCATAAAAAAGCCTTCGTCTCCAATCATCCAATTAAAATTTTTATCAGCTTTTGGAAACACTAAAACAACATCATTAGCGTCTGCACGCTTGGTATATTTTGTATTAGCGTATTTTAAATTACTTTTTGTCTCATAATCCGATAATGTGGTGTAGCGTATTGCTCCATGTAAAAAAACCAACATTGGATATTGATTGTTTGGATTATACGTTTTGGGTAGATGCACAAAATAAGACGTGCTAGACGTATCATTTATTTGAAATGAAATAGAATAATCTTTCTTTTTTTTAGGCAAAAAATTGTTTTGACTTTTAATGTAATTATAAAGTCGCTCTGCACTTAGACTATCAATTGAAGCGCCTTTTTTAGTGCTAAAAAACTCAGCTTCATCTGATGACAAATTATCAAAAAACTGCGTTTGATTTAATATTGCAGCTTGCTTTAAACTAGACCATCGTTTATCATTAAATAAATTTGAATAGTCCTCTGTTGCATAGTCTCCTAAAATATAATCCCAACCTGGATAACCTTCGTCATCCTCTATTAATTCTGCCAATGGTTGCAAGTACTTAAAAGCAACATCATTCATTTTTAAACGACTAGCAATTACACTTACATTGTACTTAGAATAATCGTCTATACTATCTGGAAATTTATTAAACGCATTTTGATAAGTAACAAGTGCTTCCTTTAATTTTAAAGAATCTTCATCCTTAGACAATTGCATTGCCTTATCAATTAAAACACTGTAGGACTCTTTTTTTATTGCAATGCTTTTTTTGCAACTACTTAAACTTAAACAAATAATTACTATAGTTAATGCTGCCTGTTTCATATGGACGATTTACTATAAAAGAGACTTCATTTAATAAAATGTTACAGTTTTGGTATTATTCGACTTCAAAAGCTTTTTCGACACTATCAATTTTTATTATATAATTTCCTTTTACAATATAATATTTGTCATTTTTAGCTTTATTAATGTCGATAGCAGTGTTTTCTTTTAAGATTACTTTTCTACCTTTTTCATGAATCGTTAAATCGTAATCAATAAAATTAAATCCTTTATCTAAATTCACGTAAAATGATTGTATTTGCTTACCGCTTTCTGTAAGGATTTCAACCTCCTTCTTACCAGAAATAGTACTATACAATTGGATAGTCGTACTAGGCTCATAGGGTTGCATCCATTTGCTCCATGAATTTCCCCAACGAGAATAATATCGAATAGACTCTAAATCAAAAATGGTCATTTTACTACTTAAAGCCATACTAGAATCATACTTTTGTAACGCAGAAAGATTAGTTTTATAGATACCACGACCATGCGTACCTAATAACAAATCATTACTTTCTTTTTGCGTTTTTATATCATGCACAGCTACAGCTGGTAAATTTTTAGAAAACGCTTCCCATTGGTCTCCATTATTAAAACTAACATATGCTCCATTATCGGTTCCTAAGTACAGTATATTTTCCTTAACAGGATCTTCTACAATTACATTTACTGGAGCTGTTGGAATATTAGTGCTTATAGACTTCCAAGTTTGACCATAATCGTCACTCATGTAAACATAGGTAGAAAAATCGTCAAATCGGTAACCATTTAATGTTGAGTAAACGCGTTCCTTTTTATGCATTGAAGCCACTACGCGTGTTACCCATAAATTATTAGGCAAATTACCTGAAACATTACTCCAAGTTGCTCCTTGATTTTTTGACACATGAATTAATCCATCATCACTTCCAACGTATAATAAACCAAATTCAAAAGGAGACTCACTAATCGTAGTTAAGGTACCGTAAGCCACATTCCCTGATTTTCCACCTTGTGTTAAGTCATCACTAATAGCCTTCCAAGTATTACCTTGATCTAAAGATCGCATTAATTTATTACCACCTAAGTACAAAATATCTTGATTGTGATCCGACAAATGAATTGGTGTTTGCCAATTAAAACGATACGGTTTTTCGCCAAGCTCATGTTTTGGCTGGATGTAAGTCTGCTCGCCAGACGCACGGTTTAGTCTGTAATAATTACCAAATTGGTAACCTGTATACACAATATCTGGATTACGATTATCAATCTGGATTTGCATTCCATCTCCACCCATTATACTTTTCCATGGATATTCTCCATTTTGATGCCAACTTTTATCTTCAGGTGCATTATTTGCACCAACCCAAACACCATTGTCTTGTAAGCCACCATAAACGCGATATGGTTTTTGATTATCTACATTTATAGCGTAAAACTGTCCTACAGATGGCGAATTATTTTTTATCCAATTAGCACCATCATCATAAGTAATATTAACACCTCCATCATTACCATTAATTAAATGATTTGGGTTTTTAGGATTAATCCAAAGCGCATGGTGGTCTGCATGCACATTTTCTGCACTTATAGAAGTAAACGTTTTACCTCCATCTTTAGATTTTAAAATTGGCACTCCGTAAACGTAAATGTCATTTTGATTTGCAGGAGACACATATACATGTCCAAAATAATACCCATAACTATAATATAAATCGTCTAAATAATCGTTGTGTGTTTTAGACCACGTTTGTCCACCATCTGTACTTTTATAAACTTCAGCTCCAATTACTGGTGTATCAAATAGCATTGAATTTGCATCTTCTAAATAATGAGCTAAATCAATTGGCTTTACGTTTCCGCTACGTACCATTTGCTTCACGTTTTCTGCTCTGTATTTTTCCTGAAAACCATTCATTTTTAAAAACCCATTCAGTTTTTTATCGTCTAAATTTAAAAATTCAGACATGCTCATTGTTTTAAAATCATCTTTTTGCAAACCTCGTCTCACTGCGTTATTTCCGCTTGACGGTCGTCTAAATTGACTATCATGTATTGCGTAAATAATATCATTATCGTAAATAGCCAATCCAATACGTCCAACACCATTACCTACTGGAAAACCACTGTTTTTTGTAGATATTTTATCCCAAGTATCTCCAGCATCTATACTTTTATAAATTGCCGAGTTGTTTCCGCTTCCATCAAAATTCCAAGCCTTTCTATCTTTTGTCCATGCAGTAGCAAACATGGTGTTATAATCTCCAGGTACATGTTGCATATCAATAATTCCGCTGACATCATCCACGTATAATGTTTTAGTCCAATTAAGGCCACCATCTGTGGTTTTATAAACACCTCTATCTTCAGATTTAGAATATAAAGCACCTGTGACACCAACAGTAACTTCATTAACATTATTAGGATTAATCAATATACGTCCAATATGTTGAGAATTGGGCAATCCAACATGTTGCCAAGTTTGACCATTATCCGTAGACTTTAACATACCAACTCCTGCATAAGACGATCTAGACGCGTTATTCTCTCCTGTACCAACCCAAATAGTTCTGGTTGGCCAATGTACAGCAATATCACCTACATTTTGGGTTTGAGAATTATCTAAAACAGGCTCAAAAGTTGTCCCATTATTTATGGTTTGCCAAACACCTCCAGAAGCATATCCAACATAAAACTCTGATGGGTTTTCTGGGTTTACATCCAAATCTACAACACGACCACTCATAACGGTTGGTCCAATGTTTTGAAACGCTACATTTTTAACTATTGAGTTTGATTGTAATTGGGCTTTATCTGCCAACTTAGTTTGTTGTGCACTTACAGAAGTAACGACAAATAAAAATAAAAAAAGTCTATAAATCATGGTTGTTTATTATAAGTTTTGAAGATACAGATAAAAGTAAAATTAACAAAGTAAAAACCTTAAAGCAAACAGATTTTAAGATGGATTTATTACTTATCTATCTTAAAGTTCTTATTTTTACAGCTAGTTATAATTTCCGCTTGACGGAAAAAATTATAACTCAAATTTTATGAATACATTTTTTCACTACTGTGGAAATTAAAAATTAAATTTTTCTTATGAAATATCACAAAATCGACTCGTCATTATTTATAAAAAACCGTAAAAATTTTGCTTCTCAAATGAAGCCAAAAAGTATTGCCTTTTTTAACTCTAATGATATTTATCCAATTAGTGCAGATAGCACATTACCATTCCAACAACAACGCGATATTTTTTACTTAAGTGGTGTTGACCAAGAAGAAAGTATTTTAGTTTTATTTCCGGATTGTCCAAATCCTAAAAACAGAGAGGTTTTATTTTTAAAAGAAACCAATGCACACATTGCTGTTTGGGAAGGTGAAAAACTAACTAAAGAGGCTGCATTAGCTACAAGCGGAATTAAAACCGTTTATTGGTTACAAGACTTAGAAAAAGTTGTTTTTGAAATGATGACACAAGCCGAAACCGTTTACATAAACACCAATGAACATTACAGAGCTAATGTAGAAACCGAAACAAGAGAAGACCGTTTTACTAAATGGATAAAAGATAAATATCCTGCACATAGTGTTGCTAAAAGCAATCCAATATTACAACGCTTAAGATCTGTAAAAGATCAAATTGAATTAGACTTAATCCAAACTGCTTGTGATATTACAAATAAAGGTTTTAGACGTGTTTTAAACTTTGTTAAACCTGGCGTTATGGAATACAACATTGAAGCCGAGTTTATGCATGAGTTTTTAAATAATCGTTCTAAAGGTTTTTCATACACACCAATTGTAGGTTCTGGAAACAACGCCAATGTGTTACATTATATAGAAAACAATCAAGAGTGTAAAGCTGGAGATTTAATATTAATTGATGCTGGAGCAGAATACGCCAATTACGCTAGTGACATGACACGTACTATACCTGTTTCCGGTAAATACAATGACAGACAAAAAGCGGTTTACAATGCTGTTTTGAGAGTTAAAAATGAGGCTACAAAAATGCTAGTTCCTGGTACAATTTGGGCTGACTACCATGTGGAAGTTGGTAAATTAATGACTAGTGAACTACTAGGTTTAGGCCTACTTGATAAAGCAGATGTACAAAACGAAAATCCAGATTGGCCTGCTTATAAAAAATATTTTATGCATGGTACATCACACCACATGGGATTAGATACGCATGACTACGGGATTTTAACAGAGCCAATGCAAGCTAACAACGTATTTACTGTTGAACCTGGAATTTACATTCCTGCAGAAGGTTTTGGTATTAGATTGGAAGATGATGTGGTTATCCAAAAAACAGGAGAACCATTTAATTTAATGAGAGACATCCCAATTGAAATTGAGGAAATTGAAGATATAATGAATAAGTCATAATACAATTTACATTGAAAAGCGAGCCTCAAAGCTCGCTTTTTAAATTTTATAATTACCACAATTTAAACATAAGATGAAGACACTTAAAGAGCAAACAGACGCAAAAATTGAATCAGGAAGAAAAAACAATCCTGAATTTATGAAAGGTGTTGATAACATTATAAAACAAGCAAAAGCTTTTGAACAAGGCAAAGATGCTTTAAAGATAAACACAAAAGCTCCTGAATTTAATCTACCAGATCCTAAAGGCGATCAAACTAGTTTATCAAATTTATTAAATCAAGGTCCAGTTGTTGTTACTTTTTATCGTGGTAGTTGGTGTCCTTATTGTAATTTACAACTTAGAGCGTTACAAGCTAGAGTAAAGGATATTCATGCTTTAGGTGCGACATTGGTTGCTATAAGCCCTGAAGTACCTGATGGATCATTGACTGAAAACGACATAAACAATATGGACTTTATTGTTTTATCTGATCAGGATGCAAAAGTAGCTTCAAGTTATGGTGTAGCATGGAAAGTACCAGATTTTTTAATGGATCACATGCGAGTAGACAGAAATCTTGATTTGAAACAAATCAATAATGGTAACGGTAGTGTTTTACCTATTCCTGCAACTTTTATAATAGGTCAAGACGGCTTAGTTAAATGGAACTATGTAAATGTAGATTACAGAACACGCTCAGAACCTGAAGAAATTACTGAAGCTTTAAAAAAGCTATCGTAAAAAATACATTTAATTTTTAATAGAAAAGCGAACTTAATAAGTTCGCTTTTCTATTTTACACCAATACGCTACTGTTTTCAAAAACATAACGCTGTAGTTTTTTTAATGTTTCTAATTTATCACTAGTATTAATTAATAAGGAGATATTATTATTACTTCCTCCATAAGATATCATACGCACGCTTACGTCTTGCAAAATTTGAAACAAATTAGGCGTGTCTGGGTGAAATATAATAGCATTACCAACTAAGCATACAATACTCATATAATTATCAACCTCAACTACTGAAAATCGTTCCAATTCTTCTACAATAGCTTCTAGATGCGATGTATCATCTATGGTTAATGACACAGCAATTTCTGATGTTGTAATCATATCTATGGACGTTTCATAACGCTCAAAAATCTCAAATACTTTCTTTAAAAAACCATGTGCCAATAACATTCTGGCAGACTTTATCTTTATGGCTGTAATACCATCTTTTGCAGCAATTGCCTTAATCCCTTCTCCATGTACTAGATTTGTTATTAATGTACCATGCGCTTCTGGTAACATGGTGTTTTTTAACCTAACTGGTATATCCAATTCACGCACAGGCATAACGGTTTGAGGATGTAATATTTTGGCTCCAAAATAAGCCAACTCTGCAGACTCATCAAAAGACAAATTAGAAATAGCTTTTGTATTCTCTACAAATCGTGGGTCGTTATTATGGAAACCATCAATATCTGTCCAAATTTGCACTTCTTCTGCTTTTAACACAGCTCCAATTATTGTCGCTGTATAATCACTTCCTCCTCGTTGTAAATTAGCAACATTTCCTTTTACATCACGACAAATAAAACCTTGCGTAATATAAATTTCTGCTTTTGGCGACTCATTAATTACACGATTTAAATTTTGTTGTATGTAAAAATTATCAGGTTCATTTGTTTTATCAATACGCATAAAATCCAGAGCAGGCAATAACACAGCATTTATATTCTCTTGCTGCAAATAATGGCTAAAGATAAATGTAGACAACAACTCGCCTTGCGACACAATTTGATTGTATAATAAATCGTCATACAATCTATTGACCAAAACCTCAAGTGAATTAAAAGTATTATTAACATACACAAAAACCGTTTTATAAATTTCTGGTGTTGTAATTAAAGTTTTAACGGTCGTGTTATAGGTATTTCTAAGAGCATCAATAACAATTAAAGCGTCCTCTGGCTTATTATTTTTTATGTAATCCGCAACTTTGACTAAGGCATTTGTGGTACCTGACATAGCAGATAAAACCACAACTTTTTGTTGCCCATTATTAATGATATTTTTAACATTAACCATATTTTCAATAGACCCAACAGATGTGCCTCCAAACTTTAATACCAACATATTATTTACATTTATACTGCTAAATTACTTAGCGACTTTTATCTAGCCATAAAAATGAAAAAATTGTACTATTTTTACACAAATTGTTAAATAGTTAACATAATGAAAACCATAGCCTCTTGCGTAGAAGACATTTTAATTACTCAACCATTTTTGGAAGAAGCATTGTCTAGAAGTATTATTAATTATTCTGCTTTAGCAGAAGAGTTGAACGCTCCCATTAGTGCCATGTTGCGTAAACCAGTAAAATCTGGGGCAATAATGATGGCTTTGCGACGTTACAATACACCAAATACGCTTAGACATTCATTAAAATTAAAAAGCACCTTACAAAATTTAGGAGATATTACAGTACGCTCCAATTTAAGTGACTTTACGTTTCAAAACTCAGAAACATTAATACAAAGTCACACAAAAATATTAGACCAAGTAGAAGCTAATAAAGATATTTTTTATGCGTTTACACGAGGTATCTTTGAAAGTAACATTATTATATCAAGTTCGGAAAACAAAAAAGTTATTAAATGTTTTTCTAATGAAAAACAAATTGGATTACAAGAAGGTCTGTCCGCAATAAGCGTGCGCTTACCAAAAGACAACTCCAAAATATCTGGATTATATTACCAAATATTTAAGCGTTTAGCTTGGGAAAACATTCCGATTTACGAAGTCGTTTCGACCACAAACGAGTTTACTGTATTAGTAGAAGACCATGTGGTTGATAAAGCATTTTCAGTTATTAAAAACCTAAAAAACTAAGGATTAACTTTAGTCAACTCACCAGAATCTAAAGCCTTTTGATAATCTGCTTCTACAGTAGTTTGAAGTCCAAAAAACTTAGTGCCATCTTTCTTTTTTAAAACAACGTAGGTTTTATTTTCTTTAGCAACTACATCATCAATCAAAACGATAGTATTTATAACAGGCTTGTAACTTGCTAACTTACCACGTTTGACTAAAATGTTTAATCTTGGAAAATCAATATGATTGTAGTGCTCTCCCTTAGGAGCTTTTACCTCCAAAACATCACCTACTTTAGGCTGGCTTTGAGCAAAAGACATAAAACATACACTTAAAAATACTAAAGTTAATACTGCTTTTTTCATAACATTGCGTTTTAGTTGTTACACAAAGTTAAAAACTTCTACTTAAAAAATCAAGGCTTTTTAACTAGTAAATTAGTAAAAATAAATCCTAAAAGTGCTGGTAAAACCCATCCTAAACTATATTGAGCAAAAGGAATTAAGCTGACCACGTTTGATAAATTTTTTGAAGGACTTATAACACCTACAACATCAGGAATACTAAACACAAACGTCAATAATACAACAACCCTAAAAACTAAAGCTGTAGCATATTTATTTGGTATTGCATTTAGAATAATCAATACAATAGTTATTGGGTAAATAAATAAAAGTATTGGCAAAGCAATAACTATAATGGTATTAAAATCTAATTGCCCAACCACAACACCAAACACACTAGCAATTATTGCTGTTACCACATAAACCGTCTGAGAGTTATTTATTAACCCTTTAAAATAATCTGCAGTACCTGTTACAATACCAACAGCTGTTGTAAAACAAGCTAACGCAATTAAAACACTTAGCACTGCATATCCAAAACCACCTAAAGCCTTGACACTAATACCTGTTAATAGGTTAGCACGTTGCATGTCGTTGTTTAAACTACTATTAATATCAATTTCGGTTCCATATGAAGCACCAACTGCAATTAATCCTGCATAAATTATAAACAAACCAAAACCAGCAATTAACCCTGATTTTTTAATCAGGTCCTTTTTAGCTTCAAAAGTAGCGTCAGTTTTAATATTAATTGAGATAATAATAACTGCTCCAACAACTACTGCTGCAATAGCATCAAAAGTTTGATACCCTTCTAAAATACCAGCAACAATTGGAGTATCCATTTTCGTTGGGTTAGTTACCATTTGTGCGGAATACAACCCAATACCAATAACCAACAGCAACATAATTACTATAAAAGGCGTTAGATACTTACCTATTATGTTTAATATTTTAGAACGATTTAAAGCAAAAACCAATACTAAGATAAAGTACACACTACTAGTTAATAAAGGCGAAGTACCAAAATTTGGATGTATTGCAATCTCATGTGTTGCTGCTGCTGTACGTGGTGACGGAATAGCTACTGCAATAAGATAAATTAAAACACAATAAATAAAACTAAATATTGGAGACACTTTTTTACCAAAGTCATATAAAGTCCCTTGTAATTTAGCATGCGCATAAATACCAATAATAGGTATTACTACTGCTGTTATAACAAAACCTAAGGTTACCCAAAACCAATTCTGACCAGCATTATAACCTAAAAGTGGAGGCAACAATAAATTTCCTGCTCCAAAAAAAAGCGAAAATAATGCAAAGCTTGTTATTAAAAGATCTTTAGTCTTATTCAAAATTAGTCTTGCTTAATTAATTTTAAATCTTCAAAATCAAAACTAAAATCTGTTACAGGAGCAATTGGTTTTAATGTTGCGCTTACCGCTTTAGCTTTTTCGTTAAAACTAAATTGCATAAAACAATCTGCATCGTAACTTCTATTATCCCATTTAACAATATAAGTAGTTGCATTGTATGGTAACACGCTCCCTTTTAATGTATTAGATTTCTCTGAAGTGATTCGTAAATCATTTCCACTTTGTGTAATACTAACATTTCCAAACCAAGCATCAGTATAAGTACCTGTAATAGCAGATACATCCATAGTTTTACTACTATTTTTCATTTTAGCTACCTGATCAAAAACTACAGTTTTAAGACTATCGTTATATTGGTACCATTCTTTATTATTTTGACCTAATTTTTCTAACCATTTACGGTCTTCATAACCTAAATAACTATCTTTAATGGTATTAGTAATAGTATTAAAAGCCGAACCATTCATCTGATTAGTTAATACTACAATTGCTAAATCTAAATCCGGAATCATAGTAAATTGCGTCACTGTCCCCAATAATCCTCCAGTATGATATACTTGTTTATAACCACCTTTTACGTCTGTTACAAACCAACCTAAACCGTAACCTCTAAAATTAGAATCGTAACTATCATTAGCACTTACTTTTAAAGGTGTTTGCAATTGCCAAAGTTCATTAAACTGTTTTTCGCTAAGCAAACGTTCTCCTTTTTTAGTTACAGCATCATTCATTAAAAACTGAGCCCAAGTCAACATATCATCCACATTACTAACAATACCTCCAGCTGGATTTGCAGTCGGACTCCAATCATGCGGAATTTGCACTAATTTACCATCTGCTAATGTATGTGCTTCAATAATATTAGATTTATCAGTCACACGATTGTAAGACGCTTTACTATTAATCATCCCTACAGGTTTCATAATTTTGGTTTCAATAAATTCTTCCCAAGACAAACCACTTACACGTTTTAAAACTTCTCCAGCAATA
Organism: Olleya sp. AS48; assembly: GCF_038900355.1. Classification (NCBI taxonomy): domain Bacteria; kingdom Pseudomonadati; phylum Bacteroidota; class Flavobacteriia; order Flavobacteriales; family Flavobacteriaceae; genus Olleya; species Olleya sp. AS48. Next base: position 47,990 of record NZ_JBBMRD010000013.1, read on the forward strand.
ATAAACATGTTGTTATTGTAAGCAAATTGACTTCTAAAAGAGCTTTCTGCCTCCAAATGTTGTACATTTTTAATAACATCTTCCACCTTAAAACTAGCTTCCGGAAAAAACATTAAATCTCCTGCACCAAGTCCCATTCCACTTCTATGCGTAACTAAATCTCTAACCGTAAACTGTTCTGTTACCCAAGCATCTTGTAGTTTAAATTCTGGAATATGTTGTCTAACTTTATCATCCCAATTAAGCTTACCCTCATCCACCATCATAGCTAATGCAAAACAGGTAAACCCTTTACTATTGGAAGCTACACCAACCAAAGTACTTTTATCCATTGCTTTTTTATTAGATAAAGCACGCACGCCATGTCCTTTAGCATACACTACTTTACCATCTTTAATTATACCAACAGATATTCCAGGAACATCAAAGGTTTTCAAGGTGTTTTCAACAAGTTGGTCTAGCTTATCTTCCTCAATTTGAGCAGATAGCGTCATGCATGTTAAAAAAGCAAAAGTGTAAAGAATTGTATTTAATCTCATAATTATATTATTTAGCGTGTTGGCAATCAAATATAGTAAATACTTACTCAAAACAACAGACTAAAAACAGTACAAATCTTATCTTTGCAGGCTATGATTTTAACTTACAAAGGGATATCAATTGCCTACTCTGTTTCGGGACAAGGTAAAACCGTCACATTATTACATGGTTTTTTAGAAAACAGTACAATGTGGAAAGACACAGTGACATTATTAGAAAAAACACATCAAGTTATTACCATAGATTTATTAGGTCATGGCAAAACAGAGTGTTTAGGCTATGTGCATACTATGGAAGACTTTGCAAATGCAATAAACGTCGTGCTGACACATTTAAATATTACAAGCACAACACTTATTGGTCATTCCTTAGGTGGTTATGTTGCTTTGGCTTTCGCCGAAATTAAACCAGAACTAATAATAGGGTTATGTTTAATGAACTCGACACCATTTGCAGATAGTCAAGAACGTATCTTACTTCGAAACAGAGCCATTAAAGTCGCAAAATCCAATTATGAAAACCTAGTGAGTATGTCTATAAGTAATCTGTTTTTTGAAGATAACAGATTACGTTTTGAAAAAGAAATTGAACACATTAAAACCGAAGCTTTAAAAACACCACTACAAAGTTACGTTGCCACGCAAGAAGGCATGAAAATTAGAATTGACAGAACTGCAATTTTAGAAAACCTAAACTGTAAAAAGTTAATTATAGCAGGTAAAAACGATCCTATTTTATCCAAATCGGACGTACTTCATCTGGAACAATTAAATGGTATTAAAATTACTATTCTAGATGGTGGACACATGTCTCACGTAGAAAATAAAGAAGAATTCCTACAAGAGATAATGTGTTTTAACGAATAAATATAGCTTTTTGACCGGTTTTTAAAATATTGTTCATATATTCGGAATCGCTATCTATCAGATTTCTAAGACCTAACCATAATTATCTGATTACATAAAGGCCTATAAGTATGAATAACGAACAACAAAAACCATCACTAAAGGGACGTTTATACTGTTCCGTTTTTGGACACAACTTTAGCGTAAGCAAAAAAGTAACCTATCATATTAAAGAGTATAAGTGCTGTCATTGCAAAAAAGAAATGACTATAAACAGCAAAGGACACTTAACCGACTTGACACCAAAGTATAAAGAAATAAACTCGGTGTTAGAGCGTATTCATCAAAACAAATTAACTAGATATAGCAACAGTCAAATTATACAATCATCTGTTTTAAAAATGACATCTTAGTTAGTTTCAAAACTATTCCAGCCTTGAGCTGTTAGTTGTATTTTTTGATCACCTCTTGTAACTAAATGTGCACCTGAAGCTTCATCTGTAATATAGCCTATTACAGTTAAATGTGGATTCGCTTTAATTTTAGGAAAATCTTCTTGAGATATGGTCATCAACAACTCATAGTCTTCTCCTCCACTTAAAGCAATAGTAGTACTATCCATATTAAACTCTTCGCTAGTAGAAATAACTTGAGGATCTAAAGGTATTTTATTTTCATACAGATCACAACCTACTTTACTGGCTTTACATAAGTGTAAAATTTCTGAAGATAAGCCATCACTAATATCAATCATAGCAGTAGGTTTAACTTCTAAATCTTCTAATAGTTTAACAATGTCTTTTCTTGCTTCAGGCTTTAATTGACGCTCTATTATATACGTGTACCCATCTAAATCAGGTTGATTATTAGGATTCACTTTAAAAACTTCTTTTTCGCGTTCTAAAACTTGCAAACCTAGATAAGCACCTCCTAAATCTCCAGACACTACTAATAAATCGTTTGGTTTGGCTCCACTTCTGTAAACCTCTTTACCTGTTTTTACTTGGCCAATTGCAGTCACAGAGATAATTAATCCAGAAGTCGAAGAGGTCGTATCACCTCCAACTAAATCAACATCGTATAACTTACAAGCAGTTTGCACGCCAGCGTAAAGCTCTTCTATAGCTTCTAAAGGAAAACGATTAGATACAGCAATGGATACTGTTATTTGAGTCGCCTCTGCATTCATGGCATAAATATCGGATAAATTGACAATTACCGCCTTGTAACCTAAATGCTTTAAAGGCATGTAGCTTAAATCAAAATGGACACCTTCAACTAAAAAATCTGTAGACACTACTACTCTATCTTTATCAAATTCTAAAACAGCAGCATCATCACCTATTGCCATAATTGTAGATTTTTGAGTTACCTCAAAACTTTTAGCTAAATGATCGATTAATCCAAATTCTCCTAATTGGCTCAAATCTGTACGTTGTTGGTTTTTATCTTCTATCATACTGCAAAAATACTAAGCTTAATTCAATCTTAACAAAAAAAGCATTTAAATTGTTTAATTATCAAAAACAAGAGGCATCAAATGTAATTAATTCATCAATTTAACAAGTTAAAAGTAAATTTTATCGCTATTTCTGCTTAATTTGTGTCCAAAAATTATGAATAACTTAACCTAATGAATATTTCAAAAAAATTACTCCTATTTTTATCTTTAGCTACTAGCACTTTAATATTTGCACAAAGTCCATGTGTAGGTGGATTCGCATCGCATACCATTGATGGTGTTACAACTAATTATCCTTGTGATGGTTATGATTTATTATCTAGAGTTCCAATCTCTACATTAGCTACAACTTTAGGTAATGAAGAAGGAAGTGATATTTGGGGATGGACAGACCCATTAGACAATAAAGAATATGCCATTATAGGAACCACTAACAGTACTGCTTTTGTAGATATTAGTGACCCAATAAACCCGATATTTTTAGGTCGAATAGAAACCGTAAACAATAACACATCGTTTTGGCGTGATGTTAAAGTATACAATAACCATGCTTACATTGTGGCAGATGGTGTTGGTGCTCATGGCATGCAAGTCTTTGACTTAACCATTTTAAGAAATGGCGTGGATAGCGATTTAACCTTTGATGGTCCCCAAGTATTACGATTTACTGGAAATGGAGGCTCTGGCGATTTAACCATTGGAAGTTGCCATAATATTGTTATAAATGAATCTGAAGGCATAGCCTATTTAGTTGGTTGTAGTGGAGCTGCAAGTGGAGGACCTGTTTTTGTAGACATTACAAATCCATCAAGCCCTACTGTAGTTGGTAGTTATGCTGAAAAAGGGTACACACATGACGCACAAGTTATAACCTACAACGGAACAGATAATAACGTAACAAGCCCTACAGTAAGTGGAGTATCTAGTTATATTGGACGCGAAATTTTACTAGCTAGTAATGGTGGCTCAAATGACAGAGTTGTATTATTAGATGTTACAGAAAAAAACAATCCTCAGTTTATTTCAGAAATCACTTATCCCAACCCAGGTTATGCACATCAAGGTTGGTTTACAGATGATCACAGATATTTTATTTTTGGTGACGAAACAGATGAACAAAATTTTGGTTTTGGAACCAGAACATTTGTTTTTGACATGTTAGATTTAGATAATCCAGTATTAATTTCAACTTACGAAGCTTCATTTACAGCAATCGACCATAATGGTTATGTTAAAGGCGATAAGTTTTATTTAGCAAATTACAGAGCAGGTTTACGTGTATTGGATATTCCTACTCTAATCTCTACCAACAGCACTAATTCAGAAATTGGATATTTTGACACATTTCCTTCTAGTAATAGCGCCAACTTTAATGGAGCTTGGAGTATTTACCCATATTTTTCAAGTGGAAATATTATAGTGAGTGATATTGAAAGAGGATTATTTGTAGTACGTGCTAGCGATAATCCTTTAAGCACAAAAACTTTTGAATTAGATAACACTATTTCTATATCTCCAAATCCAGCTACACAATCTAATGTAACAATTAAAGCTTCAGCTACTATAAACACAGTAGAAGTTTACAATATAATTGGTAAAAAGCTAATTTCTAAAAGCAATATTAACACAAATTCATACGTTTTACCTATTCCTAATTTATCCAATGGAATTTATTTGGTAAAAATCAACAATTCTGTTTCCAAAAAACTAATAGTCAACAATTAACACCATGAAAAACATTTTTAAAACATTAAAATCTTTTATGCTTAGCTTAAGCATCCTTTGTTTTTTAATTATATATCAAAGTTGCTCTAAAGATGACGAAAACGGGACAGGTACACCTGTTGCAACAATTGCAGATGCTGATCAAGACGGAATAGCAGATAATATTGATAACTGTATAAATATTGCAAACCCTAATCAAGAAGATTCTGATAGCGATGGCATTGGAGATGTTTGTGATGACGATTTAGACAATGATGGTATTACTAACGATTTTGATAATTGTCCTTTAACAGCAAATCCAGATCAATTAGACGAAAACAACAACGGAATTGGAGATGTTTGTGAAACAGAAAACGCACCACTTTATCCATGTATAGATGGCATGGCAGGACCATATCCTTGCAATGGTTACGATCTATTAGGACAAATCAATGTTTTTATATTAAGCGGTAGCAGTAATCAGGAAGGAAGTGATATTTGGGGTTGGACAGATCCTTTGGATGGTAAAGAATATGCAATTGTTGGATTATCAAACAGTACAGCTTTTGTTGACGTATCGGATCCTATTAACCCAATATTTTTAGGTCGATTAAACTCAAGTGCTGGATCAAACGCCTGGCGAGATGTTAAAACTTATAACAATCATGCGTTTATAGTAGCAGATAATGTTGGATCACATGGTATGCAAGTCTTTGATTTAACACGATTAAGAAATGTAATTAATGCACCTCAAAATTTTACTGCAGATGCACTGTTTAATGATGTTGGTAGCTGTCATAATATAGTTATTAACGAATCTGAAAGTGTTGCTTACCTAGTAGGTTGCTCCTCAACAAATGGTGGAGGACCTATATTTGTCGATATTAGCAACCCAACTAATCCTGTTAATTTAGGAGACTATACAGCTGTAGGATATACACATGACGCACAAGTAGTCACTTACTCTGGTCCAGATTTGGATTACACAGGAAAACAAATATATGTAGGTAGTAATGGTAATACAGATCAAGTTGTAATATTAGACGTTACAGACAAATCCAATGTGATTGAAATAAGTAGCTTCACATATCCACAGACTGCTTATGCGCATCAAGGTTGGTTTACAGAAGATCAAAAATATTTTATTTTAGGCGACGAACAAGACGAACAAAATTTTGGATTTAACACCAAAACACTAGTTTTTGATTTTACAGACTTAGATAATCCAATTGAACACGCCACCTATCTAGGCCCAACTCCAGCAATTGATCATAATGGTTACGTAAAGGGTAACGAATATTATTTAGCTAATTACAGAGCAGGATTAAGAGTGTTAGACATTTCCAACATAGCATCTACTACTAATTCTATGATAGAAACTGGATATTTTGATACCTATCCATCAAGTAATAGCGCTGCTTTTAATGGTGTTTGGAGTGTCTATCCGTATTTTGAAAGTGGTAATATAATTATTGGAGATATTGAAGGTGGATTACTTATAGTACGTAAAAGCAATTAAATGAAAATTAAAACAATCCATAAAACTTTAACCCTTTTTTCCATTTTAATGGCATTATCGTGTAATGACGATACTGAAAACACAACTCCTAATCCAACGATTACAACGCAAGGAATTGTAGAAAGCGTTAAAACAATTGGAGGTTCTAAAAACGAAAGTGGACAAGCTGTTCAAAACACTTCTGATGGTGGTTATATCGTTTTAGGTTTTACACAATCAACAGATGGTGATGTAACAACTAAACTAGATAACAGTTATGATGTTTGGGTTGTAAAATACAATCAAGACAACCAATTACAATGGTCTCAAACATATGGAGGATCAGGTGACGAAAGAGGTAATGATATTATTCAAACTAACGATGGAGGTTATGCAATAATTGGATTTACTTACAGTAACGATGGAGACATCACTAACAATAATGGACAGGAAGACTTTTGGATTATAAAAATAGACGCTCAAGGCAACTTGATTTGGCAAAAAACGTATGGCTTTTCAGGGATAGATACAGGCTACTCTATTATACAAACTAGCGACAATGGTTTCTTTGTAACCGGAGTTTTAGATGTTACAGCATCCAATGGAGCAGGAAATACCAGAAGCAACCAAACATTACATGCTGGCGGAGATTATTGGGCTGTAAAATTAGATCAATCCGGAACGTTAGAATGGAGTAAATACTTTGGTGGTTTTTTCTCAGACACTGCCTATGATGCCATTCAAACAGCAGACCAAGGTTTTATTATTGTCGGATCATCAGATAGCGCAGACACAGATATCTCTAATAATAAAGGATCTTATGATTTTTGGGTTGTTAAAATATCAAACTCAGGTAACTTAGAATGGGAGAAAAATTTTGGAGGAGATGAAATTGATGAAGCAAGAGCAATAACACCTTCAGGAGATGGAAACTATTTAATTATAGGAGATACAAGAAGCGAAGATATTGACGTAAGCACAAATTTTGGAGCTGCAGATGTCTGGCTAATAAAAATTTCTCCACAAGGAGAATTACTTTGGGAAAAAACATATGGAGGAGAAGATTTTGACGTTGGTAGAGCAATCTCTTCAACTCAAGACAATGGATTTATTATCTGCGGAAGCTCAAGAAGTTTAACCGGAAATTTAACTAATAATAAAGGCCAAAATGATGGTTGGGTTTTGAAAATCGACGCTAATGGTAGCTTAAAATGGCAACAAAGTATTGGAGGTAGTAACATTGACTTTTTATACGGAATTACACAGCTTAATAATGGCACAATAATATCTGTTGGAGAATCCAGCAGTAATGATTTTGATATCACAGAAAATAAAGGATTTACAGACTTACTCTTAATTGAAATAAAATAAAAATGAAAAAAACAATTGCCCTTATATTGCTTTTAGCAATTACATTTTCCTGTAACGAGGATATGGATGACAACACAACATTATCTGCAAGCGTTAACTTTAAATTTACGCATGATTGGAATGACACTCTAATTAATAGTAGCAATCTAGAAACAGAAACAGTTACAAATGCTAATGGTGAAGTAATAAACATGGTTAGATTTAGATATTTAACATCTAAATTCAAACTAACAAATACAGCAGGAGACACCTACAGTTTTGAAGGCTTTAAATTTACAGACTTAGCAGAAGAAGAGTCATACAATTTTACGCCAGACATAAATGGAATTCCTTCCGGAACTTACACTTTAAGCTTTGTTTGGGGTTTTGATGAAGAAGATAATATTGATGGAGCCTATCCAACATTAAATACAGCCAGTTGGAATTGGCCAGAAATGTTAGGTGGTGGTTATCATTTTTTACAATTTGATGGTATGTATAATGTAGACACACCAAACCCTTTACCTTTTAACTATCATAATGGTACAGCAAGAGTTGAAGATGGATTATTTGAACAAAATTTTGCGACGATAACTTTAGACACACCAATTACAATAACTACCGAAACTACAATAGAGGTTAAGATGAATATCGCTGAGCTATTTACAAACCCTAACACATGGGACTTAAACGTATTAGACACACCTTTAATGCCTAATTATGACGCTCAAAAAATGATGCAAGAAAACATTTTAAGTGTCTTTACTATTGGCGAAATCACACAATAACTAATGAAACACTGGTTAACATACAGCCTATTTTTTATAATTCTTTTTAATTGCTCTTCCGAGGAAGCATCGCAAGACAACAACTATGTTCCAATCCCGTTTCAATTAGAAATACCTTCACTATTTGAAGACAAATTAATTGATCCAATAATTCCTGTGAGTAACAAATTAACTGTGGAAGGTGTAGCATTAGGCAAACGGTTATTTTTTGACAACATATTATCCGTTAACAACACCAAAGCCTGTGCTAGTTGCCATTCACCACAGCATGCTTTTTCTGATCCAAATCAGTTTAGTGTTGGTGTAACAAACATTGAAGGCACCAGAAATAGCATGCCTCTATTTAATTTAGCTTGGAATTTTGACGACAGATATTTTTGGGATGGACACGCATTAGGATTAGAAAACCAAGCGCTAGAACCAGTAATAGATGCTAACGAGCTGGGAAATGATAGTTGGGAACCAGTGGAAGCAAAACTTAATAATCATCCAGAATATCCGCAACTATTCAAACAGGCTTTTGGCACCTCAGTAATCACTAAAACATTAGTTTCAAAAGCAATAGCTCAATTTGAACGCACTTTAATTTCCGGCAACTCAAAATTTGATAAATTTTCAAACGGAGAAGTTGCATTAACACCACAAGAACAAAACGGATTGGATGTTTTTATGGACGAAACTAGAGGTGATTGTTTTCATTGTCATGGTAATCCAAACAATCCACTTTGGACAGATAATAAGTTTCACAACAACGGTTTGGATGCCACATTTTCAGATTTAGGATTTGGTTTAATAACTGGTAATCCTAATGATAATGGTAAATTTAAATCACCATCCTTACGTAATCTAGCCTACACAGCTCCTTATATGCATGATGGTCGATTCGCAACATTGGACCAAGTTATAGAGCATTACAGTACAGGACTACAAGCGTCGTCAACCATTGATCCTTTAATGAAAAAAGTAGCACAAGGAGGTGTCAATCTTACAGCTCAAGACAAAGCTGACCTAAAGGCCTTTTTGCTATCGCTTTCTGACCCTTCTTTTTTAAACAATCCAGCATTTATTCCTGAATAAAAAAAACCTATAAAACCATATACTAATATAATGTTAGTTGATATGGTAAAAAGCGACTGATGTTGTATCTTTGCACTCTATTTAGATAAAATCTAATTAACAAGTATGATAAAAGTTTCTGATACCGCTAAAAAGAAAGTCATCGAATTGATGAATGATGATGGCTTTAACCCAAGCACAGACTACGTTCGCGTTGGTGTAAAAAGTGGTGGTTGTTCTGGATTGTCTTATGATTTAAAATTTGACAAAGCAAAAGAAGATGAAGACAAAGTGTTTGAAGACAATGACGTTAAAATTATTGTAGACAAAAAAAGTTTTCTTTATCTTATAGGTACCACTTTAGAATACTCTGGCGGATTAAACGGAACTGGCTTTGTGTTTAATAACCCTAACGCTAACCGTACTTGCGGTTGTGGCGAATCATTTTCATTATAACAAAACTGATAGACAAATTATGTCAAAATATACAGAGGACGACCTTAGAGAAGAATTAAAAACCAAAGAATATGAATATGGTTTTTTTACAGATATAGAATCTGAAACATTCCCTATTGGTCTAAACGAAGATATCGTTCGTGCTATTTCTATGAAAAAAGAAGAGCCAGAATGGATGACAGAATGGAGACTTGAAGCATTTAAAGTGTGGCAAGCGATGGAAGAACCGGATTGGGCTAATGTAAATTACACCAAACCAGATTTTCAGGCAATTGCATATTACTCTGCTCCTGTTGCTGTGGACCCTAACAAGACATTAGATGACGTAGATCCAGATTTACTAGCAATGTATAAAAAGCTAGGAATATCTGTTGACGAGCAAAAAAAGATGAACAATGTCGCTATGGATATTGTTGTCGACTCTGTGTCTGTTGCCACAACTTTTAAAAAGACTTTAGCAGAAAAAGGTATTATTTTTATGCCAATATCTGAAGCTATAAAAGAACATCCAGAATTAGTCAGAAAATACATTGGTACCATCGTACCAACAACAGACAACTTTTATGCAGCATTAAATAGTGCTGTATTTAGTGACGGTTCTTTTTGTTATATTCCTAAAGGTGTTAAATGTCCAATGGAATTATCAACATACTTCAGGATTAATCAAGGTGGTACAGGACAATTTGAACGCACATTATTAGTAGCAGATGAAGGTAGTTATGTATCATACCTGGAAGGCTGTACTGCGCCTAGTAGAGACGAGAACCAATTACACGCAGCAGTTGTAGAACTTATTGCTTTAGATGATGCTGAAATAAAATACAGTACAGTACAAAATTGGTATCCTGGTAATGCTGAAGGAAAAGGTGGTGTTTACAACTTTGTAACTAAACGTGGTTTATGCGAAAAAAACGCCAAAATCTCTTGGACTCAAGTTGAAACAGGAAGTGCTGTAACTTGGAAATACCCAAGTTGTATATTAAAAGGAGATAATTCTGTAGGCGAATTTTACTCTATTGCTGTCACTAACAATCACCAACAAGCAGATACTGGAACAAAAATGATTCATTTAGGTAAAAACACTAAATCAACCATTATTTCTAAAGGTATATCTGCAGGAAAATCACAAAACTCTTATCGTGGTTTAGTTCAAATTAGTAGTCGTGCAGACAATGCTAGAAACTTTTCTCAATGTGATAGTTTGTTAATGGGTAACGAGTGTGGTGCACACACCTTCCCATATATAGAAGCTAAAAATAAGACTGCACAAATAGAGCACGAAGCAACAACAAGTAAAATTGGTGAAGACCAAATATTTTATTGCAACCAACGTGGTATAGATACAGAAAAAGCTATTGCACTAATTGTAAATGGATTTAGTAAAGAAGTACTAAATAAATTACCAATGGAGTTTGCTATTGAAGCTCAAAAACTATTAGAAATATCGTTAGAAGGATCTGTTGGATAATATATATACTATGAAAAAACTAACCCTAATTTTATTAAGCTTAACCTTTCTGGTAGCTTGTAAAAATGATAATAAACAAACTGAGGTTGCTACCGAAACAAAAGCAGAACCAATCAAACTATTTATGTTTGATGGAGGAACAGTTCAGGTTAACAAATTAGAGATTTTTTCTCAAGACGATTTGTACAAAGGTGAAAGTAAAACTTTTGCTGATATGTTTTTTGTTATTAAACATCCAGAAGGTAATTTGCTTTGGGATGCAGGATTAGCAGAAGGTTTAGTTGGACAAAAACCTTTTACTACTCCTGATGGTGCATTTACCGTATCTAGAGATCAAGGTATTGAAGAACAACTAAAAACAATAGGTTTACAAACTAAAGATATTGACTATATAGCCTTATCACACACACATTTTGATCACTCAGGATCTGCATCAAAATTAGCTCATGCTACTTGGATTGTTCAACAAGTAGAATATGACTTTGTTACAAGTATAGAGCAACAAAAAAACAATCCTGATAATTACAACGCTATAAAGGATTTAAAAATAACTAAAAAAATCAATGGAGATTTGGATGTTTTTGGAGATGGTAAAGTGATTATTAAGTCCACTCCAGGTCATACACCAGGTCACCAATCTTTATTCTTAGATTTAGAGCAAGAAGGACCATTATTTTTAGCAGGAGATTTATATCATTTTGAAGAAAACAGAACGAATCATATTGTACCAAGTTTCAACTTTAGTGTAGAGGACACAAAAGCATCAATGGAAACTTTTGAAGCTTTTGCAAAACAAAAAGAAGCACGAGTGATCATTCAGCATTCAACAAAAGATTACAATAGTTTAAATCACGCTCCAGAGCCTATTCAATAAATATAAGCATGAAAAAAATAGCTATTCTTTTAATTTTTATTGCATTTGTAAGTTGCAAAAAAGATCAAGGCACAGCCTTTAAAGGAGATTTTGTATACTATGCAAACGCAGCAGTATTTCAAGTAGGTAATGATATACATGGTGTGGTCCTAAATGACCAAGTAAGTACATTGGCCGAACAAGCTAAACAATACCAAAAAGAGCCAACAGATATGGTGACTGTAGAAGTTTTAGGAAAGTTAATTCCAAAAAAAGAAAATGAAGATAGCTGGCCTTTTAAATTAAAAATAAATAAAATAGTAAGCGTTAGCGCTTTAGACCCGAATAAAAACGACGTTATCAAACTAGGAAAATAAACAGTATGTTACAAATAAAAAATTTACACGCAAGTGTTGAAGATAAATCTATTTTAAAAGGTATTAACCTTGAAGTTAAAGCAGGAGAAGTACATGCTATAATGGGACCAAATGGTTCTGGTAAAAGTACATTAGCTTCGGTAATAGCAGGAAAAGAAGAATATGAAGTAACAGATGGAACTATTCTTTTAGAAGGTGAAGATATTGACGAATTAGCAGCAGAGGAACGTGCACACAAAGGTGTGTTTTTATCGTTTCAATATCCAGTAGAAATTCCTGGAGTTAGCGTTACTAACTTTATGAAAACTGCAATTAACGAAACACGTAAAGCTAAAGGTTTACCTGATATGCCAGCTAACGAAATGCTAAAAATGATTCGTGAAAAATCAGAACTTTTAGAAATTGATCGTAAGTTTTTATCTAGATCTTTAAACGAAGGATTCTCTGGTGGAGAAAAGAAACGTAACGAGATTTTTCAAATGGCTATGTTAGAACCTAAATTAGCCATTTTAGATGAAACTGATTCAGGATTAGATATCGATGCTTTACGTATTGTAGCCAATGGTGTAAATAAACTAAAAAGTAAAGATAATGCTGTAATAGTCATTACCCATTACCAACGTTTACTAGACTATATCGTACCTGATTTTGTCCACGTACTATACAATGGTCGTATTGTTAAGTCTGGAGGAAAAGAACTAGCACATGAGTTAGAAGAAAAAGGTTACGACTGGATCAAAGAAGAAGTAGACGCTTAAAAAGTTTGCAATGGTACTGTTATCTAACAGATAACTTACCGCTAAAAACACAAATAAATATAATACGTTACAGCATTAATTAACAAACCCTGTTTTTTAATAGCTGAATACCGAAGACTTAAAATATGAGTTTAAAAGAAAAATTAGTATCCTCTTTTTTAGCATTCGAAAATCAAGTGGATTTAGAGTCTAAAATACATGATGTTAGAAGCGAAGCAATAAAAACGTTTGAGGCTAAAGGCTTTCCTACAAAAAAGGACGAAGCTTGGAAGTACACCTCTTTAAATAGTGTTTTAAAACACGACTATAGCTTGTTTCCTAAACAAGATAATGCCTTAGAGTACAGTGATATTAAAAAGTATTTTCTAGATGATATTGACACTTACAAAATCGTGTTTATAGATGGTAAATACTCTTCTAATTTATCTCAAACTACGCATGATGGTATTGATGTTTGCCTAATGTCTTCAGCATTGCACAAACCTAAATACCAACTAATTATTGAAAACTACTTTAATAAAGTAGCAGGTAAAGAAGGATTAACATCTTTAAATACCGCTTTTTCTAAAGAAGGTGCCTACATACACATTCCTAAAAACAAAGTGGTTGCTAAACCTATTCAAATAGTACATTTTTCTACAGGAAATGAAGCTGCATTAATGCTACAACCACGTAACTTAATTGTGGTTGACGAAAACTCTCATGTACAAATTATAGAGCGTCACCAAAGTTTGACAGACAATCCTGTTTTAACAAATTCTGTTACAGAAATTGTTGCTAACAAACGTGCCATAGTTGATTACTATAAAGTGCAAAATGACAACATTAATGCATCATTAATAGACAGCACTTTTGTAGAGCAAAAACGCGAAAGCCATGTATCTGTACATACGTTTAGTTTTGGAGGAAAGTTAACACGTAACAATTTAAACTTCTATCAAAACGGAGAATATATGGACTCTACACTAAACGGAGTTACCATTATTGGAGATAAACAACATGTTGACCACAACACTTTAGTTCATCATATAGAACCTAATTGCGAAAGTCATCAGGACTACAAAGGAATTTTTAACGACAGCTCAACTGGTGTCTTTAATGGTAAAGTTGTAGTAAACAAAGAGGCACAAAAAACCAATGCCTTCCAATCAAATAACAACATATTATTAAGCGATAAGGCAACGATAAACTCTAAACCTCAACTAGAAATTTTTGCAGATGATGTAAAATGTTCTCATGGTTGTACAATTGGACAATTAGACGAAAGTGCTTTATTTTATATGAAATCTAGAGGTATTCCAGAAAAAGAAGCTAAAGGATTATTAATGTACGCCTTTAGTAATAACGTTTTAAAGTCTGTAAAAATTCCAGAATTAAAACAACGAATAACTAAAATTATAGCAAATAAATTAGGTGTTAATATAGGTTTTGACTTGTAAAAATTATGGATATTTTAAATACTTCAAACAAAACCTTTATTAAATTAATTAGTATTTGTTTGGTAATAGCAGCTGTAACAGGTACACTGTTTTACTTTACAAAAGGTGGTTTTTTTGATGGCATATTACTAACCTTTGTAGGTCTGTCATGTACTTACATGTTGCTAGTTTTATCTGTATTTGTATTTAAAAATTTAATTAACTTCATGGCTAAAGGCAATATAAAGCTGATACACGTGGCTTTATCACTTGGTATAACATTAGCAATGTGTATTTATCTTTTTATACAACTTTTTAATATTGTAGCTAAAGAGTTTTAATTTATTTTCAATTATGTTAGATATCAATTTAATACGTAAAGATTTTCCAATACTTAAAAGACAAGTAAATGGCAAACCATTGGTATATTTTGATAATGCAGCAACATCGCAAACGCCACAACAGGTTATTGATGTTATTGTAGATTACTATTCTAATTACAATGCCAATATACATCGTGGTGTACACGCGCTAAGCCAAGAAGCTACAGATAAGTATGAAGCTGCTAGACTTACAATACAAAAACACTTTAATGCTAATAAAGCACAAGAAATTATATTCACTTCTGGTACAACACATGCTATAAATTTAGTAGCTAATGGTTTTACAAAATTAATAGATAATGGAGATGAGCTTATTGTTTCGGCTTTAGAACACCACAGCAACATCGTACCTTGGCAAATGCTTTGCGAAAAAACTGGAGCAAAACTTAAGGTAATACCAATGACTTTAGAAGGTGAACTGGATATGGAAGCTTATACAGCTTTACTTTCTGAAAAAACAAAACTTGTTTTTGTAAATCATATATCAAACGCATTAGGAACCATAAATCCTATAAAAACTATAATCGACCAAGCGCATAAATTTGGCGCTGCAGTTTTGATAGATGGTGCACAAGCTTGTCCACATATCAAACCTGATGTACAAGCATTAGATGTAGATTTTTATGTAACATCTGCTCACAAAATTTGTGGTCCAACTGGAGTTGGTATGTTATACGGAAAAGAAGAGTGGCTTAATAAAATGGAACCTTATCAAGGTGGTGGAGAAATGATTGACCAAGTTACTTTTGAAAAAACAACTTATGCAGGCTTACCTCATAAATTTGAAGCTGGTACACCTAACATTTGTGGTGGTATTGCTTTTGGAGCAGCATTAGATTATATGAACGCTATTGGTTTTGATAAAATAGCTTCTTATGAAAAAGAACTATTAGATTATGGAACAGAAAAATTGTTAGAAATTGAAGGTCTAAAAATTTACGGTACTTCAAAAAATAAAACTTCTGTGATATCTTTTAATTTAGAAGGCATTCACCCTTATGACGTTGGCACATTACTAGACAAAATGGGAATCGCTGTTCGTACAGGACACCATTGCGCGCAACCAATAATGACCTTTTATAATATACCTGGAACCATAAGAGCGTCGTTTGCTTTTTATAATACTAAAGCAGAAATTGATGCTTTAGTTTCTGGAGTTAAAAAAGCAAAAATGATGCTTTCATAATAGTTTGGCTTCTTTTTTGTAATATTATAATCAAATTTAAAATATTACTTCTATGAAAACATTTACTATAATACTATTCTCTTTACTTCTTAATAGTTGTGGTGCTACTCAAGATTCAACAAGCAATTTAAATCCAGATATGCAAAAAGCAACTCAAACATTAAATGGCGATTACAAAGTCACTCTTCTAGACAATCAATCAATAATACAAGAGTTAACCCTAGTATTTGACAGTACAACTAAACGCGTTTCAGGCTTTTCAGGATGCAACAATTTTTTTGGAAGTTATGAGATCAATAATGACAACATAACCTTTAGCAACTTAGGATCCACAAAAAAATTCTGTCAAGAAGACGCTAATGTAACTGAGCAAAATTATTTAAAAGTATTAGAAAACACTACAAACTTTAAAATAGAAGACAATATCATTACCCTTTTAAATAATGAAACTGTCCTATTAAATGCTTCACCTGTGATAAAAAATACAAGTCAAAAGCAAGATAATAGTCTAACATTTAAGTATACTGCATTTTCAAGAGGTACTTATACAATGATAAGTATAGATCAAAATACGGTTACCTCGCAATTTAGTAGATCTGAAAAAGAAAACGTTACACCATGCAGTAAAGAAGATTGGAATGCTATTAAAACCTTGTCAGATGCTATAGCTATTAAATCTTTAAACACGTTAGAGCCTCCAAGTACAGCACACCAATACGATGGAGCTGCTTCATCTAACTTAACGATAACTTTAAATGGCGAACAATACAGCACACCTACTTTTGATGCTGGTAATCCACCTAAAGAAATAGCAGATTTAGTATCTAAACTATTAGAAGTAGCTAAACTTGACACCAAAAAATAGATCAATAAATTCAAATCTATCTTTAAGAGTTATTTAGCAACTAATCACTGAATATTGATTAATTTTGTACTCTAAATTATTTTGATAAATGCAGACGATAAAAGAAATACAAGACGAAATTGTAGACGAATTTTCAATGTTTGAAGATTGGGAAGAACGTTATCAATACATGATTGATTTAGGAAAAACGTTACCGCTTATTGCACCAGAATATAAAACTGAAGACAATATTATTAAAGGCTGTCAAAGTAAAGTTTGGGTACATGCAGAAATGGATGATAATAAAATAGCATTTACTGCAGACAGCGATGCTATTATTACAAAAGGAATTATAGCCATATTGATTAGAACATTCTCCAATCAACATCCTAAAGATATATTGGATGCCAATACAGATTTTATTGATCAAATAGGGTTAAAAGAACATTTATCGCCAACTAGAGCCAATGGTTTAGTTAGTATGATAAAACAAATAAAATTATATGCCATAGCATATCAAACGCAACTACAATAATTATGAGTGATACAACTATAGATACTGCTGAATTAGGAGAAAAAATAGTAAAGGTTTTAAAAACAATTTATGACCCAGAAATTCCAGTTGATATTTACGAACTAGGATTAATATACGATGTTTTTGTTAACGAAGATTATGATGTAAAAATCCTAATGACACTAACAACACCTAACTGTCCTGTTGCTGAAACGCTTCCTTTAGAAGTTGAAGAAAAAGTAAAATCGTTAAACGATGTAAAAGATGCAGAAGTAGAAATTACTTTTGATCCACCTTGGACTCAAGACTTAATGAGCGAAGAAGCTAAATTAGAGCTTGGTATGCTTTAATGCCAAATCCATATGGCTAGACATGCACCAAAATCGTTAAAAGAAAAAAACAAAACCAGTTTAAAAAAATCTTTTAGTGCTTTAATATATATTCCGCGATTTTTTAAAGAAATCTGGAATACCAATAAAACATTATTTTTAAGCTCGGCATTTTGTAGACTAATTGGTGCAGTATTACCAGTAATTATTTTATGGATTGGTAAAATAATTATTGATGAAATCATACTTCAAACTAAATTAGAAGTTACAGATTTAACCCAACTTTGGACTTATGTTGGTATTGAGTTTGGGTTAATTGTCCTATCAGACCTAGTTAGTCGTGCTATACAATTAACAGATAGCTTATTAGGCGACGCTTACTCTATTGACACTTCCGTAAGAATTATTAAAAAAACCAATCAAATTGATATTAGCTTATTAGAAGACTCAGAGTTTTATGATAAACTAGAACGTGCTAGAACGCAAACCACAAGTCGTGTTGGATTAATGTCTAACGCACTTGGCGAAGTACAAAGCTTAATATCCATAGCTACTTTGGTAGCTGGTCTAATCTATTTTGAACCCTATTTAATAATTCTGCTTGTACTAAGTATTATACCAGCATTTATTAACGAAATCTGGTTTAGTCAACAACAATACTCTTTAGCAAGAGGTTGGACAGCAGAAAGAAGAGAATTAGATTACCTAAGGTTTATTGGAGCCAATGACAAAACAGCCAAAGAAATTAAATTGTTTGGATTAACAGACTTTGTAGTAGACCGTTTTAAAAACCTATCTCAAGAGTATTATGATTTAAATAAAAAACTAGCCATTAAACGCTCCGCTTTAGGCTTTGTATTTAATGTTCTAGGGACTTTAAGTTATTATGGTGCTTACGTTTTTATAATATATCGTGTAATATCTGGCGTGATAACTTTAGGAGAATTAACCTTCTTATCAGGTGCATTTAATAGATTAACAAGAAATTTACAGGACTTCTTTTCTAAATTTACACGTATTTCAGAAAGCGCTTTATATTTAAAAGATTATTTCGAATTTATAGATATTTCAATTCAACCAAAACATAACGAGGATATGCCTCTTCCTGAAAAAATAAAGGAAGGGTTTGAGTTTGTCAATGTTAAATTTTCTTACCCAGAATCCGACAATGAAATTTTAAAAGGCATCAGCTTTAAAATTAAAGCTGGCGAAAAACTAGCATTTGTTGGTCAAAATGGAGCAGGAAAAACCACATTAACCAAATTATTATTACGTTTTTACGAACCCACTTCAGGACAAATACTTTTAGATGGTGTTAATATTAATCGCTTTGATAAAGCAAAGTATCAAGCTTTTTTTGGTGTGATTTTTCAAGACTTTTTTAGGTATGAGTTTACAGTTAGAGAAAACATTGCAATAGGAGACATCAGTCAAATTGAAAATCAAGAAAAAATTGAAAACGCAGCCGAACTAAGTCTAGCCAATCAAGTCGTGTCAGAACTTAAAAAAGGATACGACCAACAACTTGGTAAACGTTTTGCAAAAGGACAAGAATTATCTGGTGGACAGTGGCAAAAAGTGGCATTAGCCAGAGCTTATATGAAAGATGCTAAAGTGATGATTTTGGACGAGCCAACATCTGCATTAGATGCTAAAGCAGAAAGTGACGTTTTTGAAAGATTTATAGGTCTAACCGAAGACAAAACTAGTATTATAATATCTCACAGATTTAGCACAGTAAGACAAGCAAATAAAATTTTAGTATTAGATGAAGGTCGCGTACTAGAAATGGGTACACATGAGGATCTAATGGCTAACAAGTCATTATATGCTGACTTATTTAAACTACAAGCAGAAGGATACCAATAATTATAACATATTTAAATTATGGCTGAAGAAATTATTAATCGCGTAGCAAATAGTAAATTAATTACACTAGACCTTGAAGATTACTATCCAAAAGGACAACGTGTTTTATTAGATATTAAAGATTGGTTGTTCCAAGAATTGGTTTTAAAAGAAAAAGATTTTAGAGAATATATCAAAAATCACGATTGGAGTCAGTACCAAAATCAATACGTAGCAATCACTTGTAGTGCAGATGCTATCATTCCGGATTGGGCTTTTATGTTATTGGTCGTAAATTTAGAACCTTTTGTCGAAAAGTGCCATATTGGAACACTAGAGGATTTAGAGACTTCCATTTACCAGGACATAATCAGTGCTATTGATGGTACAATATACCAAGATAAACCTGTAATAATTAAAGGTTGTAGTAACAAGCCAGTGCCTATAAACGCTTATGTTATGATAACTAACAAGCTTAAACCATATGCTAAATCTATCATGTATGGAGAGGCGTGTTCTTTTGTTCCTTTATACAAACGTTAATAACTCTGTTTATTATTTAAAACACTGATAATTAGTAGTTTACATAATTTTTCTATTTTAGAAAAAATATAACTAAAGCGTATATTTGCAACCGTTTTATTTAAAACTTAAGATTTATGAAAAAAATATTATTAGTAGGAGCATTCTTTTTAGGATTAGTCTCTATGAATGCCCAAACAAAAGAAGAGTTACACACTCAAAAAGCAGAAAAGCAAGCAGCAGCTGATGCTTTACAAAGTGAAGCTGATGCTTTACAAGCTCAAATTGATGCACTTCCAGGTTGGAGAAAAGGTCTTTTTGGAACTATTGGTGGAAGTATTTCTAACTTTAGCAATTGGTATTCTCAAGGAACACCAAACAACGCTTCTGGAAACATCGGAATCTCATTAAATGCATATGCTAACTTAATTGAAGATAAATTTTTCTGGAGAAACTCTTTAACATCTAACCTTAACTGGGTAAAATTAGATAATAAAGACAATCCAAATGATGATGACAGTTTTAACCCAACGACAGATGTATTTAACATCTCTTCATTATACGGAAGAAACATAACTAAAAACTTTGCTGTTTCTGGTTTAGCAGAATACAGAACTACGTTATTAGACAATTTTAACGATCCAGGATATTTAGACGTTGGAGTCGGTGGAACTTGGACTCCTTTAGAAAATCTAATTGTTGTTGTACACCCTTTAAACTACAACTTTGTATTTGCAGAAAATGATGCAGTTTTTCAATCGTCATTAGGTGCAAAAATAGTTGCAGATTACACAAGACAAATTGGTGCTGTTAGTTTTAAATCTAACTTATCTACTTTTCAAAGCTACAAAAGCGGAGATTTATCTAACGTAACTTGGACAAACTCTTTTAGCTATACTTTATGGAAAATGATTGGTGTTGGTTTTGACTTTGGTTTAAGAAGCAACAAACAAGAAGCTTTAAACTATGCTTTAGATCAACCCTATACTACTCTTCCAACTTTTGGAAACGTTGATAACAAATTACAATCTTATTGGTTATTAGGTTTAAGCTACAACTTATAATCTACAAACACTATAATTTAAAAAACGCGTTTCTAATCGAAACGCGTTTTTTTGTATCTTAAAATTAAATAACGCTAAATGTTTAAGTTGCCATAATAAGCCATTTAGGTTGACCACTAATTGTCTTTATTGAATTGACGCTCGTTATCTTTTTTGCTAAACAATCGTTTAAAAAACCCATCGCGTTTTTCTTCTTCGCAATCCAATGCCTCCAAAACATCGCTTGAAGGTGATTCAAAACGACTTTTTGTAATCGTATTATAGTTTGAATCTGCGTTTAGTTTTTGATAAAATTTCGCAAAAATTGGCAATGCAGAGTTTGCACCTTGTCCCATTCCTGTGGTTTTAAAACCTATATTATAATTATCGTTACCAACCCAATTTATTGTTACCAAGTTTGGTGTAATGCCAACAAACCATCCATCCTTATTATCTTGAGTTGTCCCTGTTTTACCTGCAATACTATTGTTAAGTCCATAAGTAGATCGTAATCTAGCTGCAGTCCCAGAATTAACTGTGGCTTGCATTATTTGTAACATAACCTGTCTAGTATAATCGTTATAAGCTTTATCGGGATTTACTTCTGGTTTAAATGACACAATTTCTACACCATTTTTATCTTCAATTTTAGTAATAAAATATGGTTTTACAGATTGGCTATTGTTAACATAACTAGCGTATGCTCCTGCTAATTCTTTTATATTAATTTGAGCAACACCTAAGGCTAAAGACGGTTGGTTTGGAAGTGTACTAGTTATGCCTAATTTTTTTGCTTGTTTTAAAACCTTATCAATACCTACTTGATTTAAAACCTTAACAGCAATTGTGTTTAACGATTGACTTAGCGCTTTTTCTAGATTATAATTAATATGTGGATCTACGTCTGACACACCAGAATTGGTTGGTGTCCAGTTTTTATAATCCGTGTAAGTTACTGCTTCTGGAGAAAAATAGGTACAAGGCGCCATACCATTATCTATTGCTGCTGTATACACAAAAGGTTTAAATGTAGATCCTACTTGACGTTGACTTTGTGATACATGATCATATTTAAAAAAACGATAATCTATACCTCCTATATAAGACCTAATAGCACCAGACTTTGGGTCTAAAGCAATCATACCTGTATTTAAAAATTTTAAGTAGTGTTGCAAACTATCTATTGTAGATATATTTTGACTTTTAGTTTCTGTCCAATCAAACAACTCTACCTCATGCTTGATCGATAATGAATCCATAATTTGTGCATGATCTAAACCAGAAGCTTTAATTTTTTTGTAAGCTGGCAATGCTTTTATAGCCTTGTCAATTAACTTCTTGTTGGTTTTCCAAGGTGCATTTTTACCATAAGACACTTCATAATCTTGTTGCAATTTGGTTAAATGCGTTTGCATGGCTTGCTCTGCATATTTTTGCATTTGAGAGTCTAAGGTTGTATAAACTACTAAACCGTCCTTATACAAGTCGTAAGCCTCTCCATTTGGCTTTTTATAGCCTTGTAAGGTGGTTGCTAATTCTTTTTTTAATTGTGCCCTAAAATAAGGCGCTAATCCTAAATCGTGATTATAGGATTGGTAGTCTAATTTGACTGATTTTTGTTTGGCTTGTGTAAATTGATTTTGATCTATATAATTATACTTAAGCATTTGCTGTAAGACTACATTACGTCTAGTTGTACTGCTTTGTAAATTACGTCTTGGATTGTAATAATTATTTGCTTTTAATGTACCCACTAAAGTTGCTGCTTGTGGTAACGATAATTGTGTTGCAGATACATTAAAAAATTTACGTGCTGCGCTTTCTATACCATACGTATTATCAGGAAAAGGTACTGTGTTTAGGTATAGCGTAAGGATTTCTTGTTTAGAGTATATTTTTTCTATGCGTTTTGCGACTATTGCTTCTTTTACTTTGTTTATTATAGTGCTAAAAGCAATATGTTTATCTCTTCCAAATAAGTTTTTTGCTAGTTGTAAGGTTATGGTACTACCACCTCCTGAGGATTGGTCCTGAAATAAAATGGTTTTAAAAAACACACGCATTAGACTTATATTATCGACTCCGTTGTGATCATAAAATCTAACATCTTCTGTTGCTATTAGTGCGTCTAAAAGGTGTTTAGGAAACTGATTATAAGTTAAGGGTTGCCTATCGTAGATATAATATTTACCTATTAATTTACTGTCTTTATCTAATATTTGGGTCGCTTCTGCTTGTTTTAAATTTGTTAATTGAGAGGTGTTTGGTAGTTTACCAAATGCACCTAAATAGATACTAATGTAAAAAACGACAGCAAAAAGTACAGCTGCAACTATTGCTATCGAAGCCCTTATAACCCATTTATTTTTAAATAACACGTGTAGTTTTTGTTGTATCATGAGCTGTTATAACGCTAAAGTGTTGGTTTTATTTGTTTACAAAATTATTTAAATAATTCTGTTTTTTTATTATTTAATTGTTTTACAGGTATTACTTACTACCTATTTTAAAAAGTTAAATAACATTGGGAAGCGGACTAAACTTTGCGGATTATTGCGATAAGGATTGAAACGGTATCCTTTTTTGAGGCACGAAAAAAAGATTTAGTGTAAAGCCTGGTTGCTTTTGGCTTTTTTTGCCAAAAGCAAATTGCCCAAAGTTTTGTTAACTATTTTGAGAAAAAAACCCAAACGAGAGGTTTGGGTTTAAGTGATATGTTTTATTCTTCTTCGCCTAGATTATCGTAATCATAATCTGGATACAGGAAGTGATTGTAAGGAAAACGTGTGACGTGTATGTCTCTAACCTCATCATAAACGCGCTTTTTAAAGTCTTCTAGATTACGTTTGTTTAATGCTGATATAAATAATGCGTTGTCCTCTCCTACGCGATTCATCCAGGTCTTTTTCCACTCGGCAAGACTGTAATGTTCTTCTGTACGCTCTGCAATTAAGTCGGTCTCGTCAAAAGGTTTTGCTTGGTAAGCATCAATCTTATTAAAGACCATGATTATTGGTTTGTCTGCACTTTTAATTTCGCCTAAAACTTTATTTACAGATTCTATATGGTCTTCAAAATTTGGATGAGAGATATCGACTACGTGCAATAGTAAATCTGCTTCTCTAACCTCATCCAATGTACTTTTAAAACTGTCTACCAATTGGGTTGGTAACTTGCGGATAAATCCAACGGTATCTGTTAATAAAAATGGTAGGTTTTGGATGACTACTTTTCTAACGGTTGTGTCTAGGGTTGCAAAAAGTTTATTTTCGGCAAATACCTCTGACTTACTAACGGTATTCATTAAAGTAGATTTACCAACGTTGGTGTATCCAACTAGTGCAACGCGTACCATTTGTCCACGATTACCACGTTGGACAGACATTTGCTTATCTATAGTTTTAATTTTGTCTTTTAATAAGGAGATCCTGTCACGTACGATACGTCTATCTGTTTCGATTTCGGTTTCACCAGGTCCACGCATACCAATACCACCTTTTTGGCGCTCAAGGTGTGTCCACATACCTCTAAGTCTTGGTAATAGGTACTCACATTGTGCCAACTCGACTTGCGTTCTGGCATAACTTGTTTGTGCACGTTGTGCAAAAATGTCTAATATTAAATTGGTACGATCTAATACTTTTACATTTAAAATCTTACTTATATTACGCTCTTGAGATGAGGATAACTCGTCATCAAAAATTGCTGTGGTTATATTATTGTCTTCTATATATAACCTAACTTCTTCCATTTTACCTGTTCCAATGTATGTTTTTGGATTAGGCATTTCCATTTTTTGGGTGAAGCGTTTTTTAACTTCTCCACCTGCAGTGAACGTCAAAAATTCAAGCTCGTCAAGATACTCTTTCGATTTCTCTTCGTTTTGCTCTTTAGTAACGACACCAATTAATACTGCTTTTTCAAGCTCTATATCTTTTTTTTCTAACATATAATAATTTATACTACAAAGTTACATAATTGTATCCATAATAAAATCGCTATTTTTAGCCTTCTAAATTTAAGACATTGAATTTTAATTTTTTTAAATCTAAAACTAACAAACAGACCATAGCTTTTTATAATATCGAAAATTTATTTGATATTTATAAAGATGACTTAACACGTGATACTGATTTTAATCCAACATCCGAAAAGCGTTGGACCATTAAAAGATACAATAATAAATTAAGAAAAATTGGTTATGCTATATCTAATATTGGCAGAAAAGAAACCAACTCTCATCCAGCAATTATTGGTCTAGCCGAAATTGAAAACGAAGCTGTATTAAAAGATTTAATAACCTCTAAACATTTAAAAGAATATCCATACCAATTTGTGCACTACGATAGTAAAGATGAACGCGGTATTGACGTTGCCTTTATTTACGATACGACTAAATTTAAAGTTACAAACTCTGAAAGCTTTACGTTTAGTTTTACCGAAACTGATGGGTCGCAAGATTATACAAGAGATATTTTATTAGTATCTGGATTATTTTTGGATGAACCTGTACATTTTTTAATTAACCATTGGCCTTCTAGACGTACTGGAGATATAGAAACTGAATACAAACGCATCACAGCATCTTCCAATCTTCAAGCCATTGTTAGTACTTTAAAGGAAAATATAACTAATGCCAAAATTATTATCATGGGAGATTTTAATGATGATCCTGCAAGTAATAGTATTGAACAATTAGTGGCTAATCAAAGTTTATTTAATCCAATGGAAACCTTACTATCTATTGATAGAGGGACTACAAGCCATAACTTTGAATGGAATTTATTTGATCAAATTATAATAACGCATAACTTTTTAGAGCGTCAATCTAATACCTTAAGATTTGTAAAAGCAGATATATATGATGCTGACTTTTTAAAACAAATGGATGGTAAATATAAAGGCACACCTTATAGGACTTACGTTGGCAAACGATACAAAGGTGGTTATAGTGATCATTTTCCGGTATACATGATTTTAAATAAAAAATAGAATTATGTAACGTTTGGCAAAAATCTTGTAAGGTTAAAAATGCACTATGTATTTAACTTTGAGAAAAATAAACGTTACACTATGGATAATATAATAAGATATGAGGTTGGCAGCAATGCAATACAACACTTACTTACTGTAAGTGCTACAATTGAATTATCCTATCAGTATTTAAAATCTGAGACCAAAAACGAAATGGTTAAATCTTGGATAGATAATAAACTTAGCTATCTAAAAGCGTTTAAACAGCAGTCTTTATCCATATTAAACACAGTAAATATCCAACAACCAAGCAAGCCTAGTGTATTGTTAAAGCTTAATATGCTATGGTTTAAAATAAAACGTAAGTTTTATAAAAACGAAAGTCAGCTTATTATTAATGAGTGTTTGAAACTTAACGCTTATTTTTTAAGTGAAGTTAATAAAGAAATTAAATCAGGTATCTTATCTAAACCTGCTTACACTTTATTAAACACGTTAAAAAACGAACTTTTAATAACTAAACAAGAGTTTTACATCTCTAAACTAAAACTTAGCTAAATCTAAGTTGCTTTAATTTATTTTTAAACATTATTGCAGCGCTTGTATAACCACCTTCTGTACCATCCACAAAATGGATGTGCTTTTCTTCTCTATCCTCAATATAACAAGACATTATGGATGCATGTGTAGTATGTAAACCATAAATAATTTTTTTATTAGACTCCAGATCATCCAAAAGTATTTGCAAACGCTTAATCTGCTTGTCATTACCAGATATTACTGTATTAATTGATCCGTCTAACATTATTGTATCTGATAATTGACTAACGCGATAAATGTATAATTTTCCAGCTTTAAAAAACTTAAAGTAGTATTTACCAAACACTGTAATTAACCAATTATTAATTAGATACTTTGATTGGTTTTTACCAACTTTAACATACATCTCTTTACGGATCTTTTCTAGCGTAGTGTTTAATTTTAATTTTAAAGTAGTAATTGGGTTTCGACTGTCTAAATCACCAAAAATGTAGTTAATCTCATTCATTATTGTGCCATAAATCTCAGCTTGCTTTTTTTCGTCATCGCAATTAACAAGAAGGCAAATTACTTTTTTATGTTGTTCATTTGGATAGATCTCGTCCCATCTACACTCCATACCTTCCAAATTTAACGCAATGTTTTTATCTTTAATGTTTGCTGTATTATCAAAGCTTTGTTTAATATAATTTTCAGCAAATTTTATTCCGTTACCTAAAACTACAGGTGTTGTCAGGTACTTGTTATGTCTTAATTTAGTAATCCTTAATGTAACCTTGTTATTATATACCTCTTCTACCTGAAGGTATCCAACTCTAAGATTTAATTTTAAGGTATTAGTTATATGCTGACTGTAATTATTTAAAGCAGTCATAATTGGTGATAATAAAACATCAGGAATAATAAAAGTGGAACCATCTCCTCCAAAAAAGTACGGAATTTGGATTTTTTTATCAATACCTTTTATAGTATTTAAAACAGTAATAATACTTCCTGTTGCACATAAATTAACATCATTATGCAAACCATTAGCAACTGCCTCTGTAGAGTTTTTTATATCTGTTACTACAATAGTCCAATTTTTAGGCACACTAGAAAACAAACTTTCATCCTTTAAAAGCTCGGTTAAAGGCAATTTGTTTTTAAAAATACTTTTATAAAAATTAATATCGTCTTTCATGTGTACGTAAAGTATTCTGTAAATAACACTTAGCCAACAAAGGTAATCCATTAATGAATATAAAAATTATGCATTTTGGAAATCATATAACAACTTGGCAAAATTATGTAACAATTAAACTAGAGTCCTAATTTACCTTTGTATTATAATATTAATACTACTTGAAAGCTTCTTTGAGAATATTTTCATATTCTGATCTTGGTTGGTTATAAAAATAGTTAGTAGAGTAGTATTTATTTTAAACCAATACACATGAAACCTAATAAACTCCTTTTAATAGTTACAATAATTTGTATTACACCATTATTAATAATGTCTACTAATAATGAGGTAGAAATTGTGAGTCATTTAGAACCCGTAAAAAATACAAAAACAACTAAAAACAACACTTTAGATTTAGAAATTGGTGACCAATATTTTGACATAAAAATAAAAGTACCACATTTTAAAGTAGCTTCAAATGCTAATCAAAATGTAGTTATTAATACTACCAACCACAGCTTTATTTTGGACCAAAAAGCAACCAAAAACACCACTAAATATACAGTGTCTAATGTTGCTAAAATTACTAACATTATTATTAAAAAGTAAATTGCATAGATTAGTTTATTAATAAGTATTATCTTTATTTTGCAACTAAATTTTTAATATGACCTTGTTTTTTAAATTCGATTTTAATGCCATTTGTCAAATTGTTTTAGAACAAACTTTAAAGGACAATGACATAAAATATAAGCACGTTGGATTTGGAGAAATCGAAGTGTTAGAAAAACTAACCACTGACAAACAAGCCACATTACAATCTGCTTTAGATAAGTACCAAATAGAAATTGTTGAAAACCAGAAAAGTATTTTAGTACAAAAAATTAAGGATACTATTATTGATATGGTTTTTAATGAAGACACTGTGGTAAATGTTAAAAGCTCAGTTTATTTAGCAGATACTTTAGGTCATAGTTATGGCTATTTGTCTAACTTATTCTCGGAAGTGACTTACACTTCTATTGAAAACTTTATAATTCTTCAAAAAATAGAATACGCCAAACAACTTGTAATCAAACAAGATTTAAGTTTAACCGAAATTGCTTTTAGGTTAAACTATTCTAGCGTTGCACATTTAAGTACTCAGTTTAAAAATACAACAGGAATTACTCCTTCTGCGTTCCAAAGGATAATTGCTAAAAGAAGAGAATTTAACCAACAAAACAACCAAGAATAGTATGCAAGAGGATTATATAAATATAACATTAGCAGATGATGATGAAGATGACAGATTGTTTTTTACAGATGCTTTTGATGAAATTAAAATAACAACTAGAGTTAAAACATTTAACGATGGTGTCTATTTAATGGATTACTTAAATAGCGATGATGCCACTTTACCTAATGTCCTATTTTTAGATTTAAACATGCCAAGAAAATCTGGTTTAGAGTGTTTAAAAGAAATTAAACAGAATCCAAAATTTAAGGATATTGCAATTGCAATTTATTCTACCTCAGCTTCCGAAGAAGATATAGAAAACACGTTTATACAAGGTGCTAATATTTATATTAAAAAGCCAAGTGATTTTAAAACTTTAAAAAAAGTGTTGTCAGAAGTAGTTACCATTAATTGGCAATACCATACTAATAGCATGAATAAAGACAACTTTTTACTTCGTTTTTAATATATGATTAAAACACTTTCAAATAATATTTCGTTTTTAAGAACAACCCTGTACATAAGTGCATTTGTAATCTTGGTTGTTGGTGCATTAACCTACAGAAGTATTACGGAAGTAACAAAATCTTCCGAGTTAATTACACATACTTATAAAGTAAATGTCGAGCTTGAACAGATTTTATCAAACCTTAAAGATGCAGAAACTGGTCAACGAGGCTATATTATTACCAAAGACTCTGTTTTTTTAGAACCTTATATTTCTGGAAGAAGCAAAATAAATAACAGCTTTGCAGAGCTAAAGGTTTTAACTAAAGACGACACTATACTTAAAGAAAGCCTAATTGAGGTAAATACGTTAATTAATAAACGGTTATTAGCCTTTCAAACGTCTTACAGATCTTTGCCAAAAGGAGATATTGAAGACCCTAATTTTATTGAAAATTTTAGAAATGGTAGAGCTTTAATGGACTCTATTAGAGACAATATTAAAGGCATTATAAAGTTACAAAACAATTTACTTAAACAACGTCGTAGCGAATATGAAACCGACTTAATGGCAACTCCATTACTATTGTTTTCATTATTACTATGTTCATTAATCCTAATGTATCTTGCTTATAATAGTATTTATAAAAATATAAAACGCCTAAAAGCAACTAACGAAGAATTAGAGATTTTTAAAGAATCTACTAATCAATCCGAAATTGTTAGTAAACATGGTAGCTGGACCTACAATGTTAAAAAAGATGAATTTACATATTCAGACAATTTATACCGATTATTAGGCGAGCAACCACAA
Source organism: Olleya sp. AS48 (assembly GCF_038900355.1). Classification (NCBI taxonomy): domain Bacteria; kingdom Pseudomonadati; phylum Bacteroidota; class Flavobacteriia; order Flavobacteriales; family Flavobacteriaceae; genus Olleya; species Olleya sp. AS48. The sequence continues at coordinate 78,388 of NZ_JBBMRD010000013.1, forward strand.
TCTTTTGAGCCTACCATTGAAAACTTTTTAACCTACGTACATCCAGATGATGTAGAAAAGTTAACCATGCAAGTTGAGCAAATGAAGGAAAATGTGGAGCTACCTTACATTTACTATCGTGTAGTCCACAAAAATGGTAATATTAAACATTTAAAAGCCTACGGAAAGTCTGTTGTAAATGAAGATGACGAAATAGTATTGCTAGGTACTACTGCAGATATTACAGATGAAATTAATAATCTTAGAATATTAGAAGAACGTAATGCTGAGTTAGAACGTAATAATAAAGAATTATCGTCCTTTAATTATGTAGCTAGTCATGATTTACAAGAACCACTTAGAAAAATACAAACATTTTTATCTAGATTAGAAGACGAAGAAAGAGATAAACTTTCTGACAAAGGAAACAAATATATTGATCGTATACAAAACGCTGCTACTAGAATGCGCTTGTTAATTGATGATTTATTGCAATTTTCAAGATCAAATAAAGCAGACAAGGTATTTGAAGAGTCTAATATTAACCTACTTTTAGAAGCTGCAAAACAAGATTTAGCAGAAGTTATTTCAGCTGAAAATGCTGTTATAACCTCAGACACATTCCCTTCAATAAAGGTTATACCTTTTCAAATTCAGCAATTATTTGTAAACCTATTAGGTAATGCTATCAAATATAAATTAGATGGTAAAATACCAAAAATTAATATTACGCATCAAATTGTAGAAGCAGATGGAGAAGACAGTATTGTAAAACCTAAATACTCTCACTACCATAAAATAACATTTACAGATAATGGGATAGGTTTTGACAATCAATATGCAGATCAAATATTTGTACTATTTAGCAGACTACATAATAAGGACCAATATTCTGGTACTGGAATAGGCTTATCTATTTGTAAAAAAATAATAGAAAACCACAAAGGATATATTACTGCTAGTGGACAACCAGAAAAAGGGTCTGTATTTACAGTATACTTACCCATGGAATAGCCATAAACAATCTTTATAATATTAAAACCTTACCAACGTAAGGTTTTTTTTATGTCAAATTTCTAGCTAAAAATTGAAATCATATAACCATTCACTAAAATGATGTAATACCAAAAGCTTTGTTATATCTCATCTTTGCAATGTAATTATAGACCAAATTATTTTAAAATGATAATTCTATAAACAAAACAAAAAATGATGTAACACAAAATTTTGAACTCAGTTGCATCTTTGTAATATCAAAATGTAGAAATGAAAAATGAAATATTTTAAAAACAGAAAGATTACAGTACTATTTATGTTTGTTGTAATCATGATTGGGATAAGCTTTAACTCTTGCGATGAATTAATAAAAAATAAAAATTCAGAAAATCAAAAATCAGAATTAACAAATCAAGCAATTAATAATAACAAAAACGAAGCTAAATTATTACTAATGCTATCTAAGGACAATCAAGATGTAATAAACCTTAGTAAAGCTTTACAAGAAGTAATAAATAAAGACAGCATTATAGATTTAGCAAAAAAAATAGAGCAAACACATGTAGAGTTTGCAGAGGATTTACAAGAAGTGGCTACAGACAAATTAATATCAATACCAAATTACGCTGAGTCACCATTAAACAAATCTATAGTAAGCCTAACAGAAAAAGACAAGTTTAAAGCGCTAAATAAACTTAAATCTATAATTGACAATCAATTATTTATATTAAATAAACTATCAGAAACATCAAACAGTAAAGACTTTAAAACATTAATTGTTGAAGCCGATTCTAAAATAAATGACAGCTTAAATAAGACAAAAAATATTTTAAATGTTTTAAATACTAACAGCTAAATTAAAAAACTATGAAAAAATTAATACTTACCCTAGCCATTATAACATCAACACTATTTTCTGTAAATGCTGCAGAGTTAGATGTATTAGACACACAATTATTTGACAACAATACGCCAATTATAAATAAAGATCCAGAAAAGAAAAAGGTTGCAAAAACTAAAATTTACCAATGGACAGTAAAAACATCATCAGACGTATTTACAGGTACAGCAGATAGTTTAGAAGACGCTAATAGCCAAATAGCCACGTTAACTCAGGCTTCAAAAATTTTGGAAAAAGAGATTTCTAGTATTTATCTAAATAGTGGCAAAAACTCAGACCGTATTTATACTTGGGGAGTTGTAACTGATCGTGGGTTTGCTACTGGAGTAGCAACATCTTTAGATCAAGCTAACCAAATGGTACAACTTATGGGTGAGACTGAGGTCTCTAAATCAAAAATAATCGAATCATTCAAATCAACTAAATAATAACAACTAAATTTTTATATCATGAGAGGACTACTTTATATCATAGCAGTAATACTTGTAATAGGTTGGGCTTTAGGCTTTTTTATCTATAGTGCAAGTGGATTAATACACATATTATTAGTTATCGCAGTAATTGCAATATTACTAAGGCTAATTGGTGGACGAGGCGTATAACCAAAGCTTAATTAATCAATAAAAAGTAATATTTAAACTAACACTAATAGAATGAAAAAATTAATATTATCAGCAATAGTAATAACCATCACATCCTTTACAGTAAGTGCTCAAGACATTTCAAAAAATGCTTTAGGTTTAAGATTAGGAGATAATGATGGCTTAGGTGCAGAAATCTCTTACCAAAGACACCTAAACGATAATAATAGACTGGAATTTGACTTGGGTTGGAGAGACTCAGACAACTTAGATGTTTTTAAGTTAGTAGGTTTATACCAATGGGTAATGCCTCTAGACGAAAGCTTTAATTGGTACGTAGGTGCTGGTGCAGGAGTTGGATCTTATGACTCTGGTAACAACGACGGAACTTTTGCTTTAGTTGCAGGAGATATTGGTATCGAGTATAATTTTAATATCCCTTTACAACTATCATTAGACTTTAGACCAGAACTAGGATTTGATGACAACTATAGCGATGATGTAGACTTTGACATCGCATTAGGAGTAAGATATAGATTCTAAAAAAAAATTAAATAACACAACAAAAACAAAACATTATGAAAACGACAAAAAATAATCAAGACTTAGTAAATTCATTACAAGAATTATTACAAAAAAATTACGATGCAGAAGCTGGTTACAAACAAGTAATGACCAAAGCACAAAGCGAACCTTTAAAAAATTGGTTACAACAAAAAGCATTGCAACGTAATACATTTGCAACAGAATTAGATTTTCAAATTAGAAAACATAATGCAGAGCCTAAAGCTTCTGGAACTATTAAAGGAGACTTACACAGAGGGTGGATTAACGTTAAATCTAGCTTGACTACAGATACAGATGAAGCCTTAATGGAAGAATGTATTAGAGGAGAAAAAGCTAGTGTTAAAGAATATGAAGATCAATTAGAAAACTTTGCTTCAGATACAGAAATCAAAACCATTGTGCAGTCACAATTAACCACTGTAAAATCTGCATTAAACACAGTTAAAAGGTTAGAAGACATCATAGGATAATCCTACCTTTTTACAACAACCACTAAAAACCAAAAATTATGAAAAAGCTAATTTATACCGTATTGACTTTAGCTGTATTAACTACCTCTTTTATGTCTTGTAGAGAGCAATCAGAGAAAGAAGAAGTTATACAAGAGATGAAAGACGAAGGCGCTGAAGTTAAAGTCAAGGACGACAAAATCAAGATGGAAACCGAAGATAAAAAGGTAAAAATCACTGATGACGAAATAAAAACCAAAGAAAAATCTTAAAACATAAAATCATGAAAAAATTATCATATACCTTTTTAGTTATGTTTTGTTTAGCATTAACGCTATCAGGATGTAGAGAAGAGACCACAGGAGAAAAAGTTGAAGATGCTGTAGAGAGTGTAGCAGACGATGTTGAAGATGCAGTAGACTAAATCTCAATTATAAACAATCCAATATAAGGCTCGCAATTTGTGAGCCTTTTTTATAAACTAATAGCAAATGACATCAAAAACAAAAAAACGTAGAGGCTTAAAAAAGAAAAGGTACATCGTACCAATAGCTATTGTAGTCATAATAATTGCTTTTAGATTATACTTACCAATACTTGTAAAAGATAACGTTAATAAAGTTTTAGCAGACATACCTGGTTACTATGGACAAGTAGACGATATAGACATCGCTTTAATTAGAGGTGCATATGTAATTAATGGGATGTATTTAAATAAAGTAAATGCTAAAACACAAGTGCCTTTTTTAAAATTTCCTAAAACAGACATTTCAATAGAATGGAAATCATTATTTACAGGACACATTGTTAGTGAGATTATAATGTATAGTCCAGAAGTAATTTATGTAAAAGAAGATCAAACTAAAACTGCTAATGATGCAGATGTGGACGATTGGACAAAAGCACTAACCGACTTAGTTCCTATTAATATTAACCATCTAACAGTTAACAATGGTAAACTAGCTTATGTAGAGCTTAACACAGATCCTAACATAGATATACAGTTTAACAATATTATTCTTAAAGCAGACAACCTAAGAAATGTAAAAGAGAACAATCCCATACTACCCTCTCCTATTACTGCAACAGCAACTTCAATTGGAAAAGGTAATGTCACACTAAATGGTAACATAAATATTATAAAAAAAATTCCGGACATGGATATCTCCTTTGCTTTAGAAGATGCAGATGTTACAAGTCTAAACCCATTTACAAGACACTATAGTGGTATTGATTTTGAAAAAGGAAAATTTGGGCTTTACAGCGAAATAGCTATTGCAGACGGTTATTTTAAAGGCTACATGAAACCGCTTTTAAAAGACTCTAAATTAATAGGAAAAGATGATGGTGTACTTGGTGTTATTTGGGAAGGTTTTGTAGGTTTTTTCAAATTTGTTTTAAAAAATCAAAGTACAGATACTATTGCCACAAAAATACCAATGGAAGGTGATTTAAATAATATACAATCTGGTATACTTCCAACCATAAGTGGTATATTTAAAAATGCTTGGATTAGCGCTTTTAAAGGCGAAATTGATAATGACATAGAGTTTAAAGACGCTTTTACAGAACAAGATTTAACTAGAAAAGAAAAAAGAGCTCTAAAAAAACAAGAGAAACAAAAAGAGAAAGAGAAGAAAAATAATGAAGAAGAAAAATAAATAAAAAAAGGAGGCAAATCGCCTCCTTTTTTTATTAACCTATAGGTATTATAGTAAATTACTTTCCTAACATTAATAACTCATTACAAACCACCTCAGTAGTGTAACGTTTCATACCATCTTTATCTTGCCAAGTTCTAGTTGTTAATTTACCATCAATTGCAACCTCTTTCCCTTTAACAACATATTTTTCTATTATATCAGCAGTTTTTCCCCAAGCAACTATTTGATGCCACTGTGTATCTGTAATTTTTTCGCCATTAGTATTTTTATAACTCTCGTTAGTAGCTAATGTAAATCTTGCCAACTTTTTACCAGATTCAAGATTAATAATTTCTGGATCTTGACCAAGATTTCCAATTAACTGTACTTTGTTTCTTAACGTATTCATAAGATAAGGTTTTTAAAAAGCCAAATATCATTAGTTCCATTTGACACTGCAAAGATGAAACAACACCCTAATTTTAGTCGGTAGTTACGCATTTAATGTCGGTTGTAAACGTTTGTTGTCGTTTGTAAACGGAAAAAGCGTATATTAGTAAAACAATTAACACATTATGAAACAGTCAATTACCATACTTATTTTGTTGTTTATTTCGGTAAGCTATTCACAAACTAATACTTTAAAATTTGAAGACCACATGACGTCTCCAAAAGCCAATTTAAGTCAAGTCTCATGGATAGCTGGACACTGGAAAGGTGAAGCTTTTGGTGGTATAACAGAAGAGATTTGGAGTCCACCTCTAGGCGATTCTATGATGTTTAGTTTTAAATTAGTCAGTGATGGTAAAGTTATTTTTTACGAACTTGGCGGAATTAGACAAGCGGATGACACTTTAATTTTTCAGCTTAAACATTTTGGTAACGACTTTAAAGGTTGGGAAGAAAAGGACGAAACTGTAGATGCTAAATTGATAAAAATAGATAACAAACGTGCATATTTTGATCAATTTACATTTGAAAGAATTAGTGATACAGAAATTAATATCTACGTTGTAATTACAGAAAATGGACAAACTGAAGAAGTAAAATTTAACTACAAAAAGACTAATGACTTTTAATATAGAAACCGAAAGATTATTACTTCGCGAGTTAAGAGCTACCGATTTAGAAGGTATGTTTGAGTTAGATGCTAATCCAAACGTACATAGATATTTGGGTAACAAACCCATTAAAACCAAAGCCGAAGCTAAAAAAATATTAGACAGTGTTAAACAACAATATGCAGATCGTGGTATTGGTAGATTTGCTGTTATTGAAAAAGCAACAGGTGATTTTATTGGCTGGTCTGGTATTAGATTAAACACAGAATACAACATGAATGGATTTACAAAATACTATGATGTTGGTTATAGATTAATTGAACGTTATTGGGGAAAAGGCTATGCTACCGAGTCTGGTAAAGCTGCTGTAGATTATGCCTTTAAAGTCATGAAACTACCTGTACTTTATGCAACCACTGAAGCTGGTAACCAAGCCTCACACAAGGCACTTTTAAAAATAGGATTACAATATGTCAACGATTTTTATTTTGAACAAGAACAATTAAACTTACGTTGGTATAAAATTGAAAACAAATAAATTATGATTAAAACCTGTCCAGAATGTGGAGATAAAATAGTTGGACGTATAGATAAAAAATTCTGTAGTGACGGTTGCAGGAATGCGTATAACAACAAAGTTAATAAGGATGGTAAAAACTTAATCCGCAACATTAATAATCGTTTACGCAAAAATTGGCGCATATTAGAAAGTCTTAATCCTGAGCAAAAAACCAAAACCACAAAAACTAAACTTGAAGCTAAAGGTTTTGATTTTAACTATTTTACAAGCACATACACTACCAAAGCTGGTACAATATATTACTTTGTTTATGACCAAGGCTACTTACCTTTAGAAAACGACTTTTATGCTTTAGTAAAACGTCAATAAGCATACTAAATCTATTTCCAATTATGTCCTTTAAGTTGCATTGCAGCTTTTAAAATATCCTTTTGGCTAATTTGACCAACCAATTTTCCGTCTTCAACAATTGGAAAGCGTCGTCGTTTAGACTCTAAAAACTTGGCAGCAGCATCAAACACATTTAAATTACCATCAATGGTTTCAACATTTTTAACCATATGTTTTTCAACGCTATTATTTTCAGTTGGCATATTATAATAGCGACTGTCACTAATCTGCTTAATACAATCTCCTTCGGATATAATACCTATCAATTCATTTTTATCATTTACAACTGGTCCTCCAGAAATTTTATGCTTAATTAAAGTATCAATAACGTCTTCCACACTTTGCGTGGATTTAAAAGTTATTAAATCTCTAGTCATGTAATCACTAACCTTTAAAGATTGATTAGTGTCTAACTGTTGTCCCTTTCTTGGACCTTCAAAACTTTTAATTCCCATAATTTTAATTTTTTATTTACTTAAAGTTACTGATTTTTAAACTTTTAACCTAAACCATTAACAAACTAAATATTCAATTTTATAATATTATAAGATAAAAACACAGCTTAGCAGCAATTAAAATCAACCTATTAATAATTAGTTATTTAAGAAAAATACTTCAAAAAAAATTATAGTTTTGAAGCAATTAAAATATTTAAAATGAAAAACATACTTTATCTAGTAATTTTATGCTTCGGTCTTGGAGCAACTGCACAAACTAATGATGCTTTATCAAAACATTATGAAGCTTATTATAAACAAATGAAGGCTCAAGGAGATGTACAAGGTATCATTAATGCTTTGACGCATCTTAACCTTTTAAAACCATCTGAAGCAAGAAAAGACACCTTAGCTTACGTATATTTAAACGAAGGTAAGTTTACGCAAGCCTTAAATACTATTGGTATTGCGCAAAAGTCAACAGACTCTGACATTGCTTTAGAAGTAAAAGCTGTAGCTTTAAAAGCTTTAGGTGATTTAAATAAGTCTATTCCTTTTTTCAAGGCTATGCATGACAAATCTCCAAACGCTCCTGTGGCTTATGAGATTGCTGAAATTTATTTAAACTTGAACAACCTAACTGAAGCTAAAAAATATATTGATTTAGGTTTAGCGACTGTAAAAGACACACAAGGAAAAACATTTTACGAAACACAACAACCATATGCTGTACCTTTAAAAGCAGGTTTATATTATTTAGATGCTTTAGTTTTATTAAATAAAAATAAAGACACTAATATTAGTGCTGCATTATTAATTCTAGATAAAGCTTTAGCAATTGAGCCTGAGTTTAACATGGCATTAATAGCAAAAAACGCCTTAACAGCTCAACAAAATCAACCTAAAAACTAAGCTAGTTATAGGTCATAAAAAAAGCCTTCCCAATGGGAAGGCTTTTTTTGTTTTTTTTATTGTTTCTATTTAACAACAATAAACTCACTTCTTCTATTTAATTGATGTTCTGACTCGCTACAAGGGACTCCATCGCTACATCTATTTCTTAATTGTGTTTCTCCATAACCGTTACCAGTTAATCTAGATCTACTTATACCTCCAATATTAACTAAATAGTCGACTGTAGATTTTGCTCTTCTGCTAGATAAGTCTGCATTATAAGCAGAAGTATTACGACTATCTGTATGAGATCTAACATCTATTTTGATGTTTTTATACACATTCATAAAGTCAATTATTTTACGCAATTCAACTTCAGCATCAGCTCTAATATAATCTTTATCTAAATCAAAATAAATCATATTTATCCCAAGTAATGGAGCGACATCAGTCCCCTCTTCAATAACCTTATCTGGTTCTAACTCCAGACCAATTTCTAATGCAAGTTCTAATTCTGCTGTAGTGTTAAAACACTCTTCATCAAAACCATAATTTATTTTTGAAGCTCTTACACAATAAGAACTGTTACAATCTAATGGAAATGAAAATGAACCATCGTCACCAGCTATTTGTTGATCAACGATTTCGTTTGCTAAATTCATTAGTAACACTTTAGCTCTTGGTATGATAGCTTTTGTGTTTTTATCTATAACAACTCCACTTACAGATTGCTCGCAATTTGTTATTAAAGGTTTAATGCTTTTAAAGCTATAAATGTCATCGTCTCCAACTCCTCCTTCTCTATTAGAAGCAAAATATCCTATTCCAGTTGTGCTATTAATAATAAAAGTAAAGTCGTCTTCAGGACCATTAATTGGTGTACCTAAGTTAAAAACACTACCTAACTGATCTTCATTTAATTCTGAAACAAAAACATCTAATCCTCCTAAACCAACATGTCCATCTGATGCAAAATATAATTTATTATCCTTACTAATAAATGGAAACGTTTCTCTTCCTTCTGTATTTATCTTGTTTCCTAGATTTGTTATTTCTCCAAAAGCACCATCGTTAATTGATACTTTATATAAATCAGACTGTCCATTAGTTCCAGGCATATCACTTGCAAAATAAAGTGTTTTTTCGTCTGTGCTTAAAGCTGGATGTGCAACAGAATACTCATCACTATTAAAAGGTAATTCTTCGACTTGCCAAGTAGTGTTTTCGTCATCCGTTCTGACAGCTCTGTATAGTTTTAGTCTATTTGTGCCTTCTTGATCTTGCTTATAATCTTCATTAGTATAGTTATTTCTTGTAAAGTACATAGTTTTACCATCTTTTGTAAAAATAGCAGTAGACTCGTGATAAATAGAGTTAATTTTAGAGCTAAACTTAGTACTACTAGATTTAGATAGTTCTGAACTATGCAACTTATATAAATCTAAAAAGGGTTGCTCATTCCAGTCATGAACACGTTTTACAACTCCTCTATTATTTCTGTTTGATGAATAAATAATACTACCTTGATAGAAGGATGGTGCAAAATCTGATAACGTTGAATTAAAATCTACATTTATTAATTCAAATCGTCCAGATTGTAATTCTATTTCTTTTAAATAATTTCTTTCATTTACAAATAGATTTGCACGATAATCTTCTCCTTTGGCTTTGTAAAAGGCTTCCATAATTCTATCTGAAGCGTCATACTTTTCGTCACTTTTTAATGACAATGCGTATCTGTAAATGTATTCTGATTCTAAATTTTCTGTAGACTCAAAAAGTTGTCCATACCATTTAGCTGCATTTGTATAATCTGCATTGAAGTAATATGAATCACCTAGTTTTTTTAATAAATCTTGAGATTGAAATCCTTCATTAGTGGCTTTAAGATAAGATTCTCTAGCATCAATGTATGCTAATTGTTCATATTCTTTATCTCCCTCTTTTACTGCTTTTTTTTCTTGAGCAGAAGTTATATTAGGAACCAGTAAAATTAAAGCTAAATATATTTTTATAATATGTTTCATGAATTTTAATTTTTTTGATTAAAAGAATCTTGGCGAAATCATTCGGTTATTACGCTTAAACAATTCATATCTTAAGAATATTTCATATGAACCATCATTAAATTGTTTTAATTGTGTTGTTTCTCTGTCATAAGCTACTCCTAACATTAATTGATCCGAAACTTGAAAACCTAACATACCACTTAGAGCGGCACTCCATCTATAAGCTGCGCCAAGAGTTAACTTATCTTGAATTAAAAAGTTAGCAGATAAGTCTACTTGTAAAGGAGCTCCTCTAACTATTTTAAATAAGGTAGAAGGCTTAAATTTTAAGTCTTCATTTAAGTCAAAAGTCTTCCCTGCCATTAAATATAAGTTTACACGTTCTGTTGCTGTTGCGAAAGAATTATTATTAGCAGCATTTTCATCAAAATGTTCTGTTTCTAAAATATTTGGTGCACTTAAACCAAGGTAAAAGCTATCTGTATAATAATAAACACCTAATCCAAATTGTGGAGAAAATTTATTATCTATATTAATTTCTGCATCAGCATCACCAGGATTGAATGCTCCTGTATTTAGCTTATTTGTGTCAATATTTAAAAAGTGTCCTCCAGCTTTAAATCCTAAAGCTAATTTACCTTCATCTGAAACATCTAATGTGTAACTAAAAGCAAGATCTATATAAGTTTCACTAGTAATAAAGATCTCGTCATGAGTTATATTTAGTCCTAATCCAACTTTTTCTCCAACAGGTGAGTGTAAAGACGCTGTAAATGTGTCTGGAGCACCATCTAAACCAACCCATTGTGTTCTATACAATCCAACAAAACTAAGTACGTCTCTTGAACCAGCATACGCAGGATTAATACTAAGTGTATTATACATGTACTGTGTGTATTGTGCATCTTGCTGAGCGTGACTTTCATTAGAATAAAATCCTATTGAAAATAATGCTAAAAATATTATGAAATAATTTCTCATATTTAATTGAATTTAAACCAGTAGCTCTATATAGAGCTACTGGAATTTTATAATTTATTTTCTATTAATGTATAATGGTCCTGCTTTTTGTACTGAGTTACCTTCATTGTTAACATAAGTCAATACATAGTAATAAGTCCCAACTGGTAATTTTTCATCTTTTTGAACTGTAACACGTCCTTCTGAAATACCTCTAAAGAAATTGTTATTTGTACCATAACCATCTACGTTATAGACTTCTACTCCCCAACGGTTATAAATTTGTAATGTGTTATTTGGATAATTTTCTATACCACTAATTACAAATACATCATTGTCTCCATCACCATTTGGTGTCATGATATCAAAGATATTTAATCCATCTTCAGCATCAGGATCTCCATTATTACATTCTGCATAATCTGGAATACCATTGTCATTGTTATCAGCTAACTCTTCACCATTAGTAAAGCCATCACCTAAACCATCACAATCACAGTCTGCGTTTAACCAATCATCACTTACAGTTGTAATATCTTGACTTTCAAAATCGAAATCACAAGCATCTGTAGGATCTGTTCCATCCATAAGTTCAGTTTCATTATCGACACCATCACCATCACAATCTGTGGTATTCCATTCTTGACTTGGTTCTATACTTTGATCATCTAGATTAAAGTCACATGGGTCGTTTGCGTCAGTTCCATTTGGTCCAACAATTCCATCTCCATCAGGATCAATCTCATCTATATTTGTTACACCATCACCATCACAATCTGATAATGCAATAGCATCAGACATAGTAAATAAATCTATATTATCTAAATCAAATATACATGGGTCTTCCGTGTCATCATCATTACCATTTGGTGTACCGTCTCCATCACAATCTGCATCTAACCACTCTTGACTAGGAGTAACTGTTTGACTATCTAAAATATAGCTACAAAGATCTAATGGATCTGTACCATCATCAAGCTCATCACTATTTGTAACACCATCTCCATCACAATCTAATGCATCCCAAGCTTGGTTCTGATTAAGTGTAACATTTTCTAAATCAAATTCACAAGGTTCTAAAGGACCAGTACCATCAATTAGTTCATCAGCATTAGTAACACCATCACCATCACAATCAAGTGCATTCCATTCATCACTTGCTGAAATAGTTATACTTGATGTAAAGAAATCACATGGGTCATTTGGATCTGTTCCATCTAAAATTTCATCTTCATTTGTTACTCCATCACCATCACAATCAGCTAACATAAAATCTCCTGATGTTGTTAATGTTTGACTAGCAACTACAAAATCACATGGATCATTAGAATCTGTTCCATCTACAATTTCATCTCCATTAGTAACACCATCACCATCACAATCTAAATTATTCCATTCAGTCGTTACAATAGTTAAATCTTGACTAGTAACTAAATAATTACATGGATCTTGAGGGTCTGTACCATCACCAATTTCTGTACCATTTGATACTCCATCTCCATCACAATCTGCTCCCAACCATTCAACTGAAAGAATTGTTAAATCTTGAACAGATGCATCATAATCACATGGATCTAGTGGATCTGTTCCTGTTCCTATTTCATCACCATTTGAAACTCCATCACCATCACAATCAGCAATTAAGTAATCACCTGAAGATGTAACTGTTATACTTCCTGCATTGAAATTACAAGGGTCATTTGGATCTGTTCCATCTGTAATTTCATCTGCATCTAATACACCATCTCCATCACAGTCTACAATACTTGTTACGACTACTGTAATACTAGCAACATCATAATCACATGGATTCTTTGGATCGGTTCCATCTGGTGTTGTAGGATCGCCATCTGGTCCGTTAATTTCATCTGCATCCGTTACTCCATCGCCATCACAATCTACTGTGCTCGTTACTGGTACTGTAATATCTCCAATATTATAATCACATGGATCGTTTGGATCCGTTCCTGCTATAATCTCATCTGCATCTGTGACTCCATCGCCATCACAATCTACTATACTCGTTACAGGTACTGTTATATCTCCTAAGTTATAATCACAAGCATCGTTTGGATCTGTCCCTGAACTTATTTCATCTGCGTCAGTGACTCCATCGCCATCACAGTCAACCGTACTTGTTACTGATAATGTTATACTTGCTACATTATAGTCACATGGATCATTTGAATCCGTTCCGTCAAGTATTTCATCACCATTAATTACACCATCTCCGTCACAATCAGCATTATTCCAAAGAGATGTAACAATAGTTAAATCTTGACTAGTAGTTAAATAATTACATGGATCTAATGGATCGGTAGCGTCTCCAAGTTCAGTACCATTAGACACACCGTCGCCATCGCAATCATCTCCTAACCATAATGTACTTACAATAGTAATATCTTGGATTGAAGCATCATAATCACATGGATCATTTGGATCTGTTCCTGTAGCAATTTCATCTCCATTAGTTACACCATCTCCATCACAATCAGCAGCTAAGTAATCACCTGAAGGTGTTACTGAAATACTACCTGTAACGAAATCACATGGATCGTTTGGATCAGTTCCATCTGCAATCTCAGCTGCATCGGTTACACCATCTCCATCACAATCTACTATACTAGTTACTGCTACTGTAATACTTGCTACGTTATAGTCACATGGATCTGTTGGATCTGTTCCGTCTGGAGTCGTTGGATCGCCATCTGGTCCGCTAATCTCATCTGCGTCAGTAACTCCATCTCCATCACAATCTACTATACTCGTTACAGGTACTGTTATATCTCCTAAGTTATAATCACAAGCATCGTTTGGATCTGTCCCTGAACCTATTTCATCTGCGTCAGTAACTCCATCGCCATCACAATCTACTGTGCTTGTTACTGCTACTGTTATGTCTGCTACGTTATAATCACATGGATCGTTTGGATCTGTTCCTGCTGCTATCTCATCTGCATCTGTAACGCCATCGCCATCACAATCTACTGTGCTCATTACGTCTACTGTTACATCTGCTACGTTATAATCACATGGATCATTAGG
>NZ_JBBMRD010000014.1:0-83849 GCF_038900355.1 Olleya sp. AS48
AATGTGACATTAGTTTTTGTGCTGATTCTAGAAATTGAAAAAATCCTACTTCTGTAGGATTTAATTTAAGTTTATTCCCCTTTGTGAATAGTCGTTCAAACAAGAAAGTATTTTAGCTATATCACTGTCAGTTTGAGCGCAGTCGAAAACCTTAAGATTTAAGTTTTAATAGCATTTCGACTGCGCTCAATGTGACAAAGCGTTACGTTTATTTAAACTCGAGGCAAATCGCTATCATCCTTTAAAGGTAAACAGGACTCTCCCATCAAATACGTGTCGATGTGATAAGCTGCTTGTCTTCCTTCAGAAATTGCCCAAACAATCAATGATTGTCCACGACGCATATCTCCAGCTGCAAAAACACCAGGGATATTTGTTTTGTAATCTTTTGTTGTTGCTTCAATATTGGTTCTAAAATCCATTTTTAATCCAAACTGGTCTGCTAATGTTTTTTCAGCGCCTATAAATCCAAGAGCTAATAATGCGATGTCGCATTTCCATTCTTTTTCGGTATTTGGAACTTCTTTAAGTTGTGGTCTTTCTCCTGGAGTAAAAATCCATTCTACTTCAACCGTTTTTAAGCCTGTTAAGTTTCCTTTTTTATCGCCAATAAATGCTTTAGTAGAAATGCTAAAAAAACGTTCTACACCTTCTTGGTGCGATGAGGTTGTTTTTAGCTTCATTGGCCAATACGGCCAAGGTTGGTGTGCTGGACGACCTTCAGTAGGTTTACTTAATATTTCAAAATTTGTAACCGAAGTTGCTCCATGACGATTAGAGGTTCCAATACAATCGCTTCCGGTATCTCCACCACCAATAACGATAACGTCTTTTCCTTCTGCAGAAATAATATCTTTAAAATCCACTAAACCATCCACGTATTGATTATTTAGTTTTAAGAAATCCATCGCTTGCGTTACCCCTTTTAGGTCTGCTCCAGGAATTGGGATATTTCTTCTTACCGTTGCTCCACCGCATAAAACTACTGCGTCAAAATCGTCTTTAAGTTGGTTTGCGTCTATGTTTACACCAACATGAGCATTGGTTTTAAAAGTGATTCCTTCCTCTTCTAAAACAGCAACACGTCTGTCAATCACGGTTTTTTCCATTTTAAAATCTGGAATTCCGTAGCGTAATAAACCACCAACTTTTTCGTCACGTTCAAAAACGGTAACGGTATGTCCTGCACGATTTAATTGTTGTGCAGCAGCTAATCCTGCTGGTCCAGAGCCAATAACAGCAACTGTTTTTTCGGTTCTAATTTTTGGGGGATTTGCTACAATCCACCCTTCATTAAAGGCGGTTTCTACTATGTTTTTTTCAATATTCTCTATGGTTACTGGGTCTTCGTTAATACCTAAAACACAGGCTTCTTCGCAAGGTGCTGGACATAAACGTCCTGTAAACTCTGGGAAGTTGTTGGTTTTGTGTAAAATTTCAGCAGCTTCTTTCCATTTTCCTTTGTAGACTTTATCGTTAAAATCTGGAATTAAATTCCCAAGCGGACAACCACTATGGCAAAACGGAATTCCGCAATCCATGCAACGTGCGCCTTGATCTTTCAGGTGGTCTTCTGGTAACGGAACCGTAAATTCTTTGTAATTCTCTATGCGTTTTTCTGGCGCTATATAGCTTTCGTTCTCACGCTTAAACTCTAAAAATCCTGTTATCTTTCCCATAATTTACGCTAATTCTAGTTGTTCTTGTTCTAATCTCACTAAGGCTTGTCTATACTCTTCTGGTAGCACTTTTTTAAACTTAGGAAGGTAATTGCTCCAGTCTTTTAAAATGCGTGCTGCTAATGGGCTTCCTGTTGCTTCAAAATGATTTTCGATTAATTGTTTTAGCTGAAGACTATCCGCTTCATTTTCAATTGGATCAATATTTAAATCTTCCGAATTGCAATTCTGTTTGAAGGTTCCTTTTTCATCTAAAACATAAGCAACTCCTCCGCTCATTCCTGCTCCAAAGTTTCGACCTACAGTACCAAGGATAATAGCAACACCACCAGTCATATACTCGCAACCATGATCTCCAATACCTTCGACTACTGCTTGTGCTCCAGAGTTTCTAACACAAAAACGTTCTCCAGCCTTACCATTTATATAAACTTCTCCAGAAGTTGCGCCATACAACGTTACGTTTCCTGTAATGATATTGTCTTCCGGAACAATGGTACATTTTTCTGGCACTTTAATAATTAATTTAGCTCCGGATAACCCTTTACCTAGGTAATCATTTGTGTTTCCGTGTACGGTGAATTTTAAACCTTTGGTTGCAAAAGCTCCAAAACTTTGACCTGCGGAACCTGTAAAATCAATATCTATTGTGTCTTCTGGTAATCCATCTGCACCATAAATTTTAGAAATTTCGTTACTTATAACTGCTCCAACTGCTCTATCTATATTTGTGATAGGCATAGCTAAGTTTGTTTTTTGTCTTCTAAATAACGCTTGATGTGCTTGTTTTATAATTTTAAAATCTAAGTGTACATTCAGGTTGTGGTCTTGACAATAGGTGTTGTATAATTGCACATCTTCTGCCACTTCTACTTTGTGTAAGATTGGTGTTAAGTCAATTCCTGAAGATTTGTAATGGTCTATGGCTTTGTTTCTGTTTAGTTTTTGAGATTGTCCAACCATTTCATTAATAGTTCTAAATCCTAATTTAGCCATAATCTCACGTAATTCTTGTGCTACAAAATACATGTAGTTAACGACGTGTTCTGGTTTTCCTTTAAACTTTTTACGTAAGTCAGGATTTTGAGTAGCAATTCCGACTGGGCATGTGTTTAAATGACACACACGCATCATAATACATCCCGAAGCTACTAAAGGTGCTGTTGCAAAACCGAATTCCTCCGCGCCAAGTAAACATGCTATTGCTACATCACGACCTGTTTTTAATTGTCCGTCACATTCTAAAACCACACGATTTCTTAGGTCATTCATCACTAAGGTTTGTTGTGCTTCTGCAACACCAAGTTCCCAAGGTAAACCAGTATGTTTTTGTGAAGTTAAAGGTGTTGCTCCTGTCCCTCCATCAAAACCAGCAATTAAAATAACGTCTGCTTTTGCTTTAGCAACTCCTGCTGCTACTGTACCAACACCAATTTCCGATACTAGTTTTACATTAATTCTAGCTTCTCTATTTGCTGATTTTACGTCGTAAATTAATTGAGATAAATCTTCAATGGAATAAATATCGTGATGTGGTGGTGGTGAGATTAAACCAACATATGGTGTCGAGTTTCTTGTTTTTGCAATTTCTGGATTCACTTTTGGTCCAGGTAATTGACCTCCTTCACCAGGTTTTGCGCCTTGTGCTATTTTTATTTGAATTTCGCTTGCACTTGTTAAGTAGTTGGAAGTGACACCAAAACGTCCTGAAGCGACTTGTTTGATTGCTGAGTTTCTCCAGTCTCCTTGTGAGCTTTTGTAGAAACGTTCTTGGTCTTCTCCTCCTTCACCAGAATTAGATTTCCCTCCAATTCTGTTCATCGCAACCGCTAAATTTTCATGTGCTTCTTTACTAATAGAACCATAAGACATGGCTCCGGTTTTGAAACGTTTTACAATTTCTGTCCAAGGTTCTACTTCCTCTAAAGGAATGGGGTCAAATTGATCAAACTCAAACAAACCTCTAATAGTCATTAGGTTTTTAGATTGATCGTTTACTAAGTCTGAAAACTCCTTAAATGTAGATGCTTTATTGGTTTTTACCGATTCTTGAAGCTTGGCAACTGTTAATGGGTTAAACATGTGTTTTTCTTGTCCACGTCTCCATCTGTAATCTCCTCCAACTTCAATTTGTGGTTCTGTATTTTTATGAAAAGCTCTTTTGTGACGTTTAACAATTTCTTGTTCAATTTCTCTTAAGCCAATACCTTGAATACGTGTTGGTGTATTTGGGAAATATTTTTCGACTGTAGAGGTTTTAATTCCGATACATTCAAATAATTGAGAGCCACGATACGAGTTTAAAGTTGAAATCCCAATTTTGTTCATTACCTTTAAAATCCCTTTACCAACTGCTTTATTGTAGTTTTTAATGGCAGTTAAATAGTCTAATTCACTAAGGTCTGCATTGTTTATTTGTTCTTGAACAATTTCGTTTACAATGTATGGATTTACAGCACTTGCACCATAACCGAACAATAAAGCAAAGTGGTGGACTTCACGAGGTTCTGCAGACTCAATAATTAAACTAATTCTTGAGCGCTTTTCTAATTTATGTAAAGCGTGATTTAGGTACGAACAGGCTAAAAGCGCAGGAATTGGTGCGTGATTTTTGTCTACAAATCGATCTGATAAAATAATAATATTTGCTCCGTTATCTATCGCTTTAGAAGCTTTATTCACTAGGTTTTCTAATGCAACTTCAAGCTCGTTTAATCCTCTGTTTACTTCATATAACATCGAAATAGATTCGACTTTAAAATCAGGATTAGTATCATAATCTCTAATCTTATCTAAATCGTGTTTAGAAATAACCGGATTCTGAATTTTTAATTTTTTACAATGTTCGGCATTGATATCAAATATATTGACGTCACTACCAAGCGTTAAGCTTATATCTGTAATTAACTCTTCTCTAATTCCGTCTAAAGGCGGATTGGTAACCTGAGCAAATAACTGTTTGAAATAGTTATAAATTAATTGTGGTCTTTCTGATAAAATAGCAATTGGTGTATCACTTCCCATGGATCCAATAGGTTCTTTTCCTAATTGTGCCATCGGACGAATAATGGTGTTTAAATCTTCTTCAGTATATCCAAAAACAACTTCACGTTTTTTAAGATCAATTTCATCATATTTAATATGACCTTCTTTAGCTTCAATATCTCTAAGATGGACTAAATTTTCGTTTAACCATTGTCTGTAAGGATGTTTGGCTGCTATTTCTTCTTTAATTTCTTCATCATTAACAATACGACCTTCGCTCATGTTTACTAAAAACATTTTTCCGGGTTCTAAGCGACCATGGAATTCTATATTTTCTGGAGCAATGTCTACAACACCGGTTTCAGAAGACATGATAACGTTTCCTTGTTTTGTTACGGTGTATCTTGAAGGACGTAATCCATTTCGGTCCAAAACAGCACCTATAAAATTACCGTCTGTAAATGGGATTGAAGCTGGTCCATCCCACGGTTCCATTAGGCATGAATTGTATTCGTAAAATGCTTTTTTAGAATCCGACATGTGTGGGTTTTTCTCCCAAGCTTCGGGTACTAACATCATCATTGCTTCTGGAAGCGAACGTCCCGTCATTAACAGTAATTCGACAACCATATCTAATGTCGCAGAATCTGATTTTCCTCTTAAAATAGTAGGGATTATCTTTTTAATGTCATCTCCAAATAATGGGCTTTCCATGATTTCTTCACGAGAAAACATACGCGATACATTACCTCTAACGGTATTTATTTCTCCATTATGACAGATGTATCTAAAAGGTTGTGCTAAATCCCAAGTTGGAAATGTATTGGTAGAAAAACGCTGGTGTACTAATGCTAATCTAGTGTCTAAAGCCGAGTTAAATAGGTCTAAATAATATTCGTTAATATGTTCCGGCATTAATAAGCCTTTAAATATTATGATTTTAGTAGATAGACTTGGTAGGTAGAAGAATTGTGATTCTGATAATTTAGAATCATATATAGTGTGTTCTGCAATTTTTCGTGCAGCATATAATTTTATGTTGAATTCTCTTTCGGTTTGTGATTCGCTAGACTTTCCTATAAATATTTGTTTTACAAAAGGTTCTGTAACTTTTGCTATTTCACCTAAAACAGTACTATTAACTGGTACATCTCTCCAGCCGATTAATTTAAGACCTTGATTTTGGATTTCTTTTTCAAAAACATCAATACAATATTGACGTTGATTTTCTTTTTTAGGAAGAAATACATTACTCACTGCATATTCTCCTGCTTCAGGTAAATCAAACTCACAGAAAATCTTAAAAAATTTATGCGGAATATCAATTAAAATACCTGCTCCATCTCCAGTTACTCCATCAGAACTTACTGCTCCACGATGCTCTAATTTTACTAAAATCTCAAGAGCTTTATGGATGATGTCGTTAGATCGTTTTCCCGTTAAGCTACATATAAATCCTGCACCACAATTATCGTGTTCAAATTCTGGTAAATAAAGTCCTTGTTTTTTTAGCATAATAAGTCAGTTTTAAAGGCTTTTTTGGCCTTATTACATACCCAAGATACACGCTATCAACTGAATTTAAAAAAAGTAGAAACACTTTTCCGAAATTCTGAGTTAGACTATTATTTAATACACTTTAATCAATTTTATGTCGCTAATACTGATAAATCATCAATACAATAAACGCAATAAAAACTAATGTTTATTGCGAAAACGATTTCGTAAAATATAAAAAACTGAATAATTTATAAATAAACAGTTGTTTTTGTGAGAATTAGTTATTTAGTGTGATGCGATATTGTTAGTAAACAGACATTTATTTTATGATACCCTATAAAAAATAGGGTGTAAAATAAAATTATAATAAAAATCAGCACACAACCCTATGTTTTTTAGGGGTTAAATTTTTTTTAACATAGATTTGGGATAATAACTAACTGATTTAACACCAATTTAATACCGATTTTTATGAAACAATTATTGACCCTATCGCTTCTTTTGGTTGCAACAACGCTGTTTGCTCAAGAGGATGCTAATACCCCAGAAAAAAAGTTTGCTTTTGAAGGTAGTGTGGATGCATACTACAGAACAAATTTAACAGCGCCAAATGATGAAAATCAAATTGCGCCCGCAACATCTTTTGCAGATACGGGTGGATTCTCTTTAGGAATGGGAAATATTATTGCATCCTACGAAAAAGGACGTGTTGGAGCTGTTGCGGATTTAGTCTTTGGACCAAGAGGTGAGGCTGCAAGTGCAACAGTATTAAATCAGTTGTTTGCTTTTTATAATATTAGCGAAAACACCAAACTAACCTTAGGAAAGTTTAATACGTTTTTAGGTTACGAAGTTATTGCACCAGCAGGAAATTTTAACTATAGTACCTCTTATTTGTTTTCTAATGGACCATTCTCTCATACAGGTTTGAAAGCAGACTTTACTTTGTCAGAAGATTTTAGCTTAATGCTAGGGGTGTTTAATCAAACGGATGTTACGGAGTTTAATCCTGATGGAAGTTATGCAGTAGGTGCGCAATTAGGATATGACGGACAGTATTTAAATTTATTATATGATGCTGCTGGATTAGGTTTTGAAGTAGATTATACTGGAGGTTTTGATGCATCAGAAGACTTTTTTGTTGGTATCAATGCAGCGTATGCAGATAATGACGGTGAAGGATTTTATGGTGTGGATTTGTATCCTCAATATGGTCTTAGTGACACCTTTACTATAGGATTAAGAGGAGAGTATTTTCAAACGCAAAGCGAATCTGTAGATGATGATCCAAGTGTTATTGGATTAACGCTTACAGGTAGTTTAGTTATTGACGAAGACTTAATTATTAAACCAGAATTTAGACTTGATAGTAGTTCTGAAGACGATTTTATTGATACAGATTTAATGGCTACAAAAAGCTTAGGTTCTTTTGTTTTGGCAGCGATATATAAATTCTAATAAAAACTAATTATGAAAAAAGTAGAAGCAATAATCAGAAAATCTAAATTTTCTGCAGTTAAAAATGCATTGCATGAAGTTGGTGTAAATTTTTTCTCCTATTGGGATGTTACAGGATTAGGTAACGAAAAAGAGGGACATGTTTACAGAGGGGTTTCTTATAGCACAAGTGATATACAAAGACGCTATTTATCAATCGTTGTTAATGATGATTTTGAGGAAGTAACAATAAAGGCCATTTTAGAATCAGGATCGACTGGAGAGGTTGGTGATGGTAAAATATTTGTCTCACAAGTTGATGAGGTCTATAGAATAAGAACAGGAGCAAAAGGCGGAAACACTTTAAAATAAAAAAACATGGAATTACTTACAATAAATAATGTATGGATGATGATCTGTACAGCCTTAGTTTTCTTTATGCATTTAGGATTTGCATTTTTAGAAATAGGGTTAACACGACAAAAAAACACATTAAACATTTTATTTAAAAACATATTTATTATTACGGTAGGTCTATTACTTTACTGTTTAGTAGGTTTTAATTTAATGTACCCAGGTGAATTTAATGGGTTTATCGGATTTGCTGGTTTTGGATTGGATGCGCCAGTAACAGCAGAAGGTGCTTTAGATTTAGCATATAATGAAGGGTATACGTATTGGACAGACTTCTTATTTCAAGGGATGTTTGCAGCAACAGCAGCAACTATTGTGTCTGGTGCAGTAGCAGAACGTATGAAGATTGGACCTTTTATGATTTTTACAATAATATATGTTGGATTAGTATATCCAATTGCTGGCTCATGGAAATGGGGAGGTGGATTTTTGGACAGTTTAGAAACGCCTTTTTATGACTTTGCAGGATCAACCTTAGTGCACTCTGTTGGTGGATGGGCAGCGTTAGTTGCTGTTTGCTTATTAGGTCCAAGAATTGGGAAATTTAAAAACGGAAAGCTTCAAGCAATTCCTGGACACAATATACCATTAGCAACTGCAGGAGTTTTAATACTTTGGCTTGGGTGGTTTGGGTTTAATGGTGGGTCTGTGTTATCTGCCGATCCAGGTTTAACATCGCTAACACTTGTAACTACTTGTCTTGCAGCAGCAGCAGGAGGTGTTGTAGCAGCTTTAGTATCTACGGTACTTTATAAAAACCTTGATTTAACTATGTTTTTAAATGGTATTTTAGGAGGATTAGTTGGTATAACTGCAGGAGCAGACCAAATGAGTCCAACAGATGCTATATTAATAGGAGTCATAGCAGGAGCAATAATTGTTTTTGCAGTATCATTAATAGATAAATTAAAACTAGATGATCCAGTTGGTGCAATTGCTGTGCATTTGGCTTGTGGAATTTGGGGTACTTTAGCAGTTGGTATTTTTGGAGAATTAGCTAGTGGATCGCAATTTTTTAGCCAGTTAATCGGTGTTGGATCTTATGCGGCAATATGTATTGTGTCTTCATTTTTAATTATTTTTATAATGAAGAAAACAGTTGGAATTAGAGTTTCTGAAAAAGAAGAATTAGAAGGACTTGATGCTCATGAGCATGGTATGGATGCGTATCCAGACTTTAGATTAAATGAACATTAAGATTTAGTTAATTTGTTGAAAAAACCTGAAGACATTTTGTTTTCAGGTTTTTTTTGTGATTAATTTGAAATAATATAAAGCAAAAAAAACTCAGCAATTAAATTGCTGAGCATGTTTTAGACTAACAAAAATAGTGTTAAATAATCGTAGATTGTCCTAAGTGAATATTATTGAAATTAATATTCGTATCATTTGGGTTGCTTATAAAATCTGCAATAAAATCGCCGACCTTAGCAGTAGAAATATTGTCGTAGGACGTATTTAAGTCTGGTGTTGTAATTTCTAATTTTAAAGATTTTTCAACTCCTTCTTTAATTAAATTAGCTTCTTCATGTAAGTCAAAATGCTCTAAAAGCATCGCTGCACTTAATATAGATGCAATTGGGTTTGCTATCCCTTTTCCTGTTGCTTGTGGGTATGATCCATGTATGGGTTCAAACATGGCATATTTGTCACCAATGGAGGCTGATGCCAGTAATCCAATAGAGCCGCCAATTACACTGGCTTCGTCACTTATAACGTCTCCAAATAAGTTTTCGGTTAAAATAACATCAAACTGTTTTGGGTTTAAAATCATTTGCATGGCAGCATTATCCACAAATAAAAAGTCTAAGGTTACATCTGGGTAATCCTTTGCTAAATCAGTAACAACTTTACGCCATAATCTAGACGTTTCTAAAACATTAGCTTTATCTACTAGTGTTACCTTTTTCTTTCTGTTTTGTGCGTTTTTAAATGCTAAATGTGCAATACGCTCAATTTCGTGTTTAGAATATTCGCATAAATCAGACGCAGTATTTCCGTCTTCACTTAAATATTTTTTACCAAAGTAAATTCCGCCTGTAAGCTCTCTGTATATGCTTATATCTGTTCCTTCTATTATATGTTGTTTTAAAGGAGATTTATCTAGCAGTACGTCATACGCTTTTACGGGTCTAATGTTTGCGTATAAACCAAGTTCTTTTCTTAGTTTTAATAGGCCTTGTTCAGGTCTAACTTTGGCTGTAGGATCGTTATCATATTTAGGGGCTCCAATAGCTCCAAATAAAATGGCGTCACTAGACTGGCATAAGTCTAGAGTACTGTCAGGTAAAGGGTTGTTGTGTTTGTCAATTGCTATTGCGCCAACAGAAGCTTCTTTAAATAAAAATGTGTGATCAAATTCTAAAGCAATAGCTTTTAAAACTTTGATTGCTTGATTAGTTACTTCTGGACCTATACCGTCACCAGGTAAAACTGCTATGTTTAATTTCATAGTATAATTATTAGTATGTTTTTTTGGCTTCAAAAGCCGAAATAGTTTCTTTTTTACTTAATAGGTAGTCAATATCATCATAACCATTAATCATACAGGTTTTTTTGTAAGCATCAATGTCAAAAGCTTCCTTGAAAGAAGTGTCTTTTACGGAGATAATTTGCGCTTCAAGATTAACTTCTAAAATAGTCTCTGGATTTTCAGTGGTAACGTCTAATAGTACTTTTAAAAATTCTGCTGAAACTTGAACAGGTAACAGTCCATTATTTAAAGCATTTCCTTTAAAAATATCCGCAAAAAAACTTGAAACAATAACTTTAAAGCCATAATCGCTTAAAGCCCAAGCTGCGTGTTCGCGACTAGAGCCGCAACCAAAATTATCTCCCGCAACTAAAATGCTTCCTAAATATTTAGGGTTGTTTAAAGAGAAAGATTCATTTACTGAATCATCTTTGTTAAACCTCCAATCTTTAAAAAGGTTGTCTCCAAAGCCTTTTCGGTCTGTTGCTTTTAAAAATCGAGCAGGAATTATCTGATCTGTATCTATGTTTTCTATTGCTAACGGAATAGCTTGAGATTGTAATGTTGTAAACTTTTCCATCTTAATTTAGTTGTTTTGTTATGTCCACAATTTTGCCTTCAATAGCTGTTGCAGCTGCAACTAAAGGACTAGCTAAAATAGTTCTAGAGCCTTGTCCTTGTCTTCCTTCAAAGTTTCGGTTTGATGTTGAAACACAATATTCGCCTTGCGGAATCTTATCGTCGTTCATGGCTAAACAAGCGGAACAACCCGGTTGTCTTAGCTCAAAGCCAGCTGCATCAAATACATCTTTAAGACCTTCTTTTATAATTTGAGCCTCTACTTGTTTGCTACCAGGTACTAACCAAGCAGTAACATTATCTGCTTTTTGTTTTCCTTTTATGTAGCTTGCAGCTACTCTGAAATCTTCAATTCTAGAGTTGGTACAGCTTCCAATAAAGACATAGTTAATGGGTTTATTGATTAAAGATTCTCCTTTTTTGAAATCCATATATTGTAAAGATTTTTCAAAAGAGGCATCGTTTATACTTGGTATGTTTTCAGTCACTTTAATTCCCATTCCTGGGTTGGTACCATAAGTTACCATAGGTTCTATATCTTCCGCGTCAAAAGCATATTCTTTATCAAAAACAGCATCTTTATCCGTTGGTAGTGTTTTCCAATAGGTTACTTTTTTGTCAAAAGCATCTCCTTTTGGCGCAAATTCTTTATCCTTTACATAGTCAAAAGTGGTTTGGTCTGGGGCAATCATTCCGCCTCGAGCGCCCATTTCAATACTCATATTACAAACAGTCATTCTGCCTTCCATGGACATGTTTTCAAAAACATCTCCCGCATATTCGCAGAAGTAACCTGTGCCTGAGTTTGTGCCTAATTTGGCAATGATGTATAAAATAACATCTTTGGGTAATACGCCATTTTTAAGTTTACCGTTAACGGTCACTCTCAAGCTTTTTGGCTTAGTTAAAAGTAAGCATTGACTAGCAAAAACCTGTGCCACTTGACTGGTTCCAATACCAAAAGCGATGGTTCCAAAAGCACCATGTGTTGAGGTGTGACTGTCACCACAAACCATTGTCATTCCTGGTTGGGTAATTCCTAATTCTGGAGCCATAACATGGACGATCCCATTGTATTGGTGTCCTAGTTGGTAAAGTGTAATATTATTTTTTTTACAGTTTTTAGATAGTTGTTCTAATTGATTTCTAGACAATAAATCTTTAACTGGTAAGTGTTGATTTTGTGTTGGCGTATTATGGTCCGCAGTGGCAACAATTTGTTTTGGTCTAAAAACAGGGATGTTGCGCGCTTCTAGCTCATTAAAAGCTTGCGGACTGGTCACCTCGTGTATTAAGTGTTTGTCAATATATAATACTTGTGGTCCGTCTTTAACGGTTTCTACAACGTGGGCATCCCAAACTTTGTCAAATAATGTTTGTCCCATAATTAAGCCGAAATTATTTGTTGATACATTTTGCTGGTTTCAATAATCTGATGGATATCACCATCATTTATTTCTTTTTTTCTATCTGCAAAATTTAAAAAGTTGGCATAAACATCATCTAATTGAAGCTTAGTTAGTTCGTAACCCACATTTTTTGCTCTGTATGCTAAAGCGGCACGACCACTTCTGGCGGTTAAAACAATTGCAGATTCTGTAACACCAACATCTTTAGGATTGATTATCTCGTAAGTTTCACGGTTTTTAATCACACCATCTTGATGTATACCTGAGCTGTGTGCAAAAGCATTAGCGCCAACAATGGCTTTATTAGGTTGCGTGTAAATCCCCATGCTTTCTGATACTAATTGACTAAGTCCGTAAAGCATTTCGGTTTTTATACTAGTGTCTAGGTTTAGGTAAGGGTGTTGTTTTAAGACCATGACGACTTCTTCAAGTGCAGTATTACCAGCGCGCTCTCCAATTCCGTTTATTGTACATTCTATTTGTCTTGCTCCGTTAATAACGCCTTCAATAGAGTTGGCAGTTGCTAAACCTAAATCGTTATGGCAATGACAAGATAAAATGGCTTTTTCAATGCCTTTTACATTCTCTTTTAAATATTTAATTTTTGCGCCATATTCACTGGGCAAACAATATCCTGTTGTATCTGGGATATTTAGTACTGTTGCTCCTGCCTTTATTGCAGCTTCGCACACTCGTGCTAAATACTCGTTATCTGTACGTCCAGCATCTTCAGCATAAAATTCTACGTCTTGAACAAAGGATTTTGCATATTTTACAGCATCGTAAGCACGTTGTATAATATCCGCTTTGTTAGTTTTAAATTTATGAATTATGTGTGAGTCAGATGTGCCTATTCCTGTGTGGATTCTTGGGTGTTTAGCATGTTTTAATGCTTCGGCAGCTACTTTTATGTCGTTTTCTACAGCTCTAGTTAAGCCGCAAACGGTAGCATTTTTTACGATTTTTGATATTTCTTCTACCGATTTGAAGTCACCTGGACTAGAGACGGGAAAACCTGCTTCGATTACATTAACACCTAGTTGGTCCAATTGCTTAGCAATAATTACCTTTTGCTCTGTATTTAGCTTACAACCTGGTACTTGTTCGCCATCACGTAGCGTTGTATCAAATATTTGAATTGCGTTTTTTGACATTTTTAGAGAGAATTATTTTTCTTTTGAATTACTAATGTATACTTTGGTTAACTATTTGATTTAGCATTGGAGGAGAAGCTACGATGTTCAAGACACGAAATACAATGTAAACTACTAAAAATCAGATACATAAAAAAACAATTAGTTGATGACTAAAGAGCAAAAAGATAATTTATTTTTATTAGTTAAGTCTTTAACTAAGTCTGAAAAGCGACAATTTAAATTGTACGTGGGTAGACTTGGAGTGAATTCTGATTCTAAATTTTTAAACCTTTTTAATCTTTTAGACAAAGCTTCAGTGTATAATGAAAACGTTATTTTAAAAAGTGGAGTGGTAAAAAAACAGCAGTTAGCTAATGTTAAAGCACACTTGTATAAGCAAATATTAATTAGTCTTAAATTAAACCCTTCCCATCAAAATATTCGCTCTCAAATAAGAGAACAATTGGATTTTGCATCTATATTATATCATAAAGGATTGTATAGACAGAGTCTTAAAATCTTAGACAAGGCCAAAGAGTTAGCAATAATTAATGAAGAAAAAAACCTTGCTTTTGAGATTGTCGAACTTGAGAAAATTATCGAAACACAGTACATAACTAGAAGTATTAGTAATAGGGCAGATCAATTAACTATTCAGGCAAAAGAGTTAAGTGAGTTAAATGTTGTTGCTAGTAAGCTATCTAATTTATCATTACAGCTTTATAGTATAATATTAAAAACGGGTTATGTAAAAAATGAGGAAGAAAGCAAAGCTGTCACGACTTATTTTAATGACAGATTGCCTAAAGTAGATTTATCCGCTTTGGGGTTTAGAGAAAAATTATGGTATTATAAAGCGTATTTGTGGTATAGTTTTTTAACACAGGACTTTTTAAACTGTTATAAATATGCTTTAAAATGGGTGAATTTATTTTATGAAAACCCTAATATGATTAGCTTAAATCCCGTGTTTTTTTTAAAAGGAAATAACTATTTGTTAGAGGCTTTATATTTTATAAAAAATAAAGAAAAATTTGAAACTAAGTTGGCTAGCTTTCATTCTGTTGTTAACCAATCTAATTTTCCCAAGGACGAAAATGTAGCTTCTTTAGTTTTTTTGTATGGTAATTTTCATAAAATAAATTTACACTTTATAGATGGTAGTTTTGATGATGGCTTAATATTGATTCCGGAAATTGAGGCTGAATTAGTTCAATTTGATAATAAAATAGATGCACATCATAAAATGATATTTTATTACAAGTTTGCAAGTTTACATTTTGGAGCTAGTAATAATAAGGAATGTATTAAATACTTAGATAAAATTATTTCAAATAAATCATTGTCAATGCGTGAGGATTTATTGTGTTTTTCTAGAGTTTTAAATTTAGTAGCACATTATGAGGCAGGATTGGATTATCATTTAGAAACCTTATTAAAAAGCACTTACAAGTTTTTAATTAAAATGAACGACTTACATGAAGTGCAAAAAGAGATGATAAAATTTATTAGAGGATTACAAGATATTTATCCTCAGGATATTAAAAAGGAGTTTAAAAAATTATTAGAAACTTTAAAACAATATGAAGACCATCCTTTTGAACGTCGTGCTTTTTTATATTTAGATATTATCTCGTGGTTAGAAAGTAAAATTGAAAATAAGCCAGTGGGTAAAATTGTACGAGACAAATATTTAGAACTATATACTAAGTCATAATTTATAATATTGCTAAAAATAAATAGTTTGTAGGTAAAAAATAAAGTGATTTTTAAATAAAAACTGATGTTATCAAATAGTCAAATAATTCAAAATTTACAGCTAAAAGCGCAGTTTACCGAAGAAAACAGTATTTAAAAGGTGTTTTTGTTTAAAAAAGAGAATCAAATGTTTTGATAGCATGCTTTTTTTATTACATTTACAATCTCAAATCGGCAATGAAGAAAAATAAAACATTAATAGCAACAGTCTTATTTTTAATAATAAGCATAGTTGGTGTAGCTCAGATAGTAACTCCACCACCTCCAGCACAACAAGTACCTCCAGTAGGGTTGCCAATAGATGGTAATATTATTGTGCTTGTAGTTATAGGTTTGTTATATGGTGTTTATAAGTTGATATCTAAGCGTAAGTCATCAAACATTTAATTCGTTTAGACGCTTTATATACTTTCCAATAACGTCAAATTCTAAGTTTATTTTAGTGCCAATTTTAAACTGTTTAAAATTTGTATGCTCATACGTGTAAGGTATTATGGCTACGCTAAAACTATTTTTTTGAGAGTTTACAACAGTTAGACTTACTCCATTTACTGTAATAGATCCTTTTTCTATTGTAATATTGTTTAGCTCTGGATCGTATTTAAAAGTATACAGCCAGCTTCCGTTAGTTTCTTTGGCTTCTATACATAGTGCTGTTTGGTCTACATGACCTTGTACAATGTGACCATCCAATCTGTCTCCAAGTTTCATAGCACGTTCAATATTTACAATATCATTTATTTGTAAATCTCCAATATTGGTTTTGTCTAAAGTTTCTTTAATTGCAGTAACTTTATATTGGTCATCATTTATTTCAACTACAGTTAAACAGACACCATTGTGTGCAACACTTTGATCTATTTTTAACTGATTGGTAATGGTGCTTTCAATAGTAATATCTAAATTGTCCTTAACTGTTGTTAATTGCTTAACAGTACCTAGTGTTTCAATTATTCCGGTAAACATAAACTTAATCGTATTATTTGGTTAAATTTGCTTTGGTAAATTTACAAACAATAGTTATTAGTATTAATGAAGAAAGAAGAAAATATTAGACTAGGAATATCAATAGGAGACCTAAATGGTATTGGAGCCGAAGTGGTTTTAAGAATATTTGAAGATAATAGGATGTTAGATTTTTGTACGCCAATTATTTTTGCTTCGATCAAAACCATGAGTTTTGTAAAAAATCACCTAAAATTGGATATTAATTTAAATGGTATCCATAATATAAATCAAGCATTACCTGGACGTGTCAATGTTTTAAACTGCTGGAAAGAAAACGTAAACATAAATTTTGGTCAAGAGGATCTTAAAATAGGTGAATACGCAATTAAATCTCTAGTTCAAGCAACAAAAGCGCTAAAGGATGATTTAATAGATGTATTAGTTACAGCTCCAATTAACAAGCATAATATACAATCGGACACTTTTAAGTTTCCTGGTCATACAGACTATCTTAACCAAGAGCTAGAAGGTAATAGTTTAATGTTTATGGTAACTCAAGGATTAAGGGTTGGGTTATTAACAGATCACGTACCAGTAAAAGATATTGCTAATCACATTACCCCTAAACTTATCGAAGAAAAGATTGCGACAGTATATAAATCATTAGTTCAGGACTTTAAAATTAGTAAACCAAAAATTGCTGTTTTAGGCATTAATCCACATACAGGTGATAATGGTGTAATTGGAAGTGAAGACGATACCGTTTTAAGACCAACATTACAAAAAATTAAAGCGACAGGTAAGCTAGTTTTTGGTCCATATGCAGCCGATAGTTTTTTTGGATCAGACAATTATAAAAATTTTGACGCTATAATTGCATCATATCATGATCAAGGATTAATACCATTTAAAACGTTATCTTTTGGTCAAGGTGTAAATTATACCGCAGGATTAAATCGTGTAAGAACATCTCCAGATCATGGAACAGCCTATGAAATAGCAGGAAAAGGAACCGCAGATATCAGTTCTTTTAAAGAAGCTATTTTTACAGGAATACAGATTTTTAACAACAGAAAAGAATACGAAGAGCTTACCAAAAACCCATTAGGATTTTCAAAAAGAAAGATATAAACAAAAAAATGTTTATAAGTCTTTTTAATAAAGAAAATTTTATATATTTGCAGGCTCAAAATAGATGTGGTAATGAAGCAATTAAAAGAATTTACAATACCATTTGTAGGTTTAAAAATAGGAAAACATCATTTTGATTATAGTATAGATCAAACGTTCTTTAATCATTTTGAATATGAAGACTTTAACTCTTGTAATATTAAAGTAGATTTAATTTTAGAAAAAAAATCAACATTATTAGAGTTACATTTTGATATTTCAGGAACAGTAAACGTCAATTGTGATGTTACAAACGAACCATTTGACCTGCCAATAACAACAGAATTTGATTTGGTAGTAAAATTTGGAGACGAGTATAATGATGAGCATATAGACATATTAATCATTCCACATGGAGAATATGAACTAAATGTACAACAATATATATATGAGTCAGTTGTTTTAGCATTACCAAGTAAACGTATACATCCAGGTGTGGAAGACGGAACATTAGATTCTGAAATACTTGACAAATTAGATGAACTTAGCCCAAAGCTAAAAGATAAAAAAGAAGACAAAGAGGAAACAGACCCTCGTTGGAATACATTAAAAAAACTATTAACGGATAAATAATAATATAAAATGGCACATCCTAAGAGAAAAATCTCGAAAACAAGAAGAGATAAGAGAAGAACACATTATAAAGCAGTTGCGCCACAAATTGCAACTTGCCCAACAACAGGTGAAGCTCATTTATACCACAGAGCGCACTGGAGTGAAGGTAAACTTTACTACAGAGGTCAAGTTTTAATTGACAACTCAGTTGAAGAAAACGTAGCATAATTACTATGCATGCATATAGAAAAACGCTCACTTGTGGGCGTTTTTTTTATGATTTGTTTTTCTTTACGTTAAAAAGCATTTACTTTGCATAGAATTAGTCTAAAAAAGAGTAATTTTATTATAATTAAGTCAATATGGGTCATTTTAGACCTTTTTTTGACTAAAATAGCTAAAAAATGAGCAAAATCTCTGCTGCAATTACTGCTGTTGGTGCCTATGTACCAGACTATGTTTTGTCTAACAAGGTACTAGAAACTCTTGTAGACACAAATGATGAATGGATAACATCAAGAACAGGAATAAAAGAGCGTAGAATACTTAAACTAGAAGGCGAAGGGACATCTTACCTAGCCATTAATGCAGCTAAAGACCTGCTTAAAAAACGCAATCTAGACCCTAAAGAAATAGACTTAGTTATTGTCGCAACTGCAACACCAGATTTACCTGTGGCTGCAACAGCGGTTTATACAGCAACCCAAATTGGTGCAACCAATGCATTTGCTTATGATCTGCAAGCAGCGTGTTCTAGCTTTCTTTACGGTTTGTCCACAGCAACTAGCTATATAGAGTCTGGACGTTATAAAAAAATATTACTTATTGGAGCAGATAAAATGTCGTCTATAATAGATTACACAGATCGCGCTACATGCATTATTTTTGGAGATGGTGCAGGAGCTGTTTTATTAGAGCCAAATACAGAAGGTTTAGGTTTTCAGGATGAATACCTTAGAAGTGATGGTTCTGGTAGAGAATTTTTAAAAATTGAAGCAGGTGGATCAATATTACCACCTTCACAGGAAACCATAGACAATAAACAACACTTTGTACACCAAGATGGACGTACAGTATTTAAGTTTGCTGTTTCTAATATGGCAGATGTTTGCGAAAAAATAATGGAACGCAACAACCTTAGTCATGATGATGTATCATGGTTGGTGCCACACCAAGCTAATATGCGTATTATTGACGCAACAGCTAACAGAATGAGCTTACAAGACGATAAAGTCTTAAAAAACATACACAGATATGGTAATACAACCTCTGCAACATTACCATTATTATTAAACGATTTTGAATCCAAGCTTAAAAAAGGAGATAACTTAATATTTGCTGCTTTTGGAGGTGGATTTACTTGGGGTTCTATTTATTTAAAATGGGCTTACAACTCTTAAACTAACTAAAATAAAGATTAATAACTTATAATTATGGATTTAAAAGACATTCAAAACTTAATTAAATTTGTTGCTAAATCAGGAGCAAGTGAAGTTAAATTAGAAACTGACGATGTAAAAATCACGATAAAAACGGGATCAGAAACAGAGACAACTTACGTTCAACAAATTCCTATGCAGGCTCAAATGCCAATGCAGCAAGCAATGCAACAAGCACCAGCAGCACCAGCCTCTACAGAGGCAGCAGCACCTGCAGCTGATGAAAATTCAAAATATATCACTGTTAAATCTCCTATTATAGGGACTTTTTACAGAAAACCATCTCCTGACAAACCATTATTTGTAGAGGTAGGACAAACAATTGCAGAAGGTGATGTACTTTGTATTATCGAAGCAATGAAATTATTTAACGAAATAGAATCTGAAGTATCAGGTAAAATCGTTAAAATATTAGTGGACGATTCTTCTCCTGTAGAGTTTGATCAACCATTATTTTTAGTAGACCCATCTTAATTTTAGATTATTAGTATTTTTTAGCTACTTATAAAGTAGTATAAAATCGAATAATCAAATCGTCTAATTATCTAATTTATACAAGATGTTTAAAAAAGTATTAATTGCCAATAGAGGAGAGATAGCATTACGTGTTATCAGAACCTGTAAAGAAATGGGCATAAAGACCGTTGCAGTATACTCTACTGCAGATGCTGAGAGTTTACACGTCAAATTTGCTGATGAAGCAGTTTGTATTGGACCTCCATCAAGTAGTGAGTCTTATTTAAAAATGTCAAATATTATTGCTGCAGCAGAAATTACAAATGCAGATGCCATCCATCCTGGTTATGGATTTTTATCTGAAAATGCTAAGTTTTCTAAAATCTGTGAAGAACACCAAATTAAATTTATTGGTGCATCTGAAGAGATGATTAACAGAATGGGAGACAAAGCAAACGCTAAAGCAACTATGATTGCTGCAGGTGTACCTGTAGTACCAGGAAGCGAAGGTGTAATAGCAGACTTTAAAGACTGCCTAAAAGTAGCTAAAGAAACAGGATATCCTGTAATGCTTAAAGCTTCTGCAGGTGGTGGTGGTAAAGGTATGCGTGCTGTTTGGAAAGAAGAAGATTTGCAAAATGCTTGGGAGTCTGCTCGTGCAGAATCTAAAGCAGCTTTTGGAAATGATGATATGTACATGGAAAAACTTATTGAAGAGCCACGTCACATCGAAATCCAAATTGTAGGAGATAGCACAGGAAAAGCATGTCACTTATCAGAAAGAGATTGCTCTATCCAACGTCGTCACCAAAAGTTAACAGAAGAAGTACCTTCTCCTTTTATGACAACAGCTTTACGTAAAAAAATGGGTGAAGCAGCTGTAAAAGCAGCAGAATATATTAAATACGAAGGCGCAGGAACAGTAGAGTTTTTAGTAGATAAGCATAGAAATTTCTACTTCATGGAAATGAATACGCGTATCCAAGTAGAGCATCCAATTACAGAGCAAGTTATTGATTTTGACTTAATCCGTGAGCAAATTTTAGTTGCAGCAGGTGTGCCAATTTCTGGAAAAAACTATACTCCAAATTTACATTCTATTGAGTGTCGTATAAATGCAGAAGATCCTTTTAACGACTTCCGTCCATCACCAGGAAAAATCACAACATTACATGCACCAGGTGGTCATGGTGTTAGACTAGACACGCATGTATATGCAGGTTATAGTATTCCTCCAAATTATGACTCAATGATTGCTAAGTTAATCACAACAGCTCAAACTAGAGAAGAAGCTATCAATAAAATGAAGCGTGCTTTAGACGAGTTTGTTATAGAGGGAATTAAAACAACCATTCCTTTTCATAGACAATTAATGGATCATCCAGATTATTTAGCTGGTAATTATACCACTAAATTTATGGAAGATTTTGTTATAGAAAAGCAAATAGAAGAATAAAACTAAGGCTCC
Organism: Olleya sp. AS48; assembly: GCF_038900355.1. Classification (NCBI taxonomy): domain Bacteria; kingdom Pseudomonadati; phylum Bacteroidota; class Flavobacteriia; order Flavobacteriales; family Flavobacteriaceae; genus Olleya; species Olleya sp. AS48. Next base: position 21,407 of record NZ_JBBMRD010000014.1, read on the forward strand.
GAAATTAATTTCGGAGTTTTTTTTTTATGCATATAACAAATAGCTTCAGTATATTTGAATACTAAAGCAATTTACATGAAAAGTCCTAGTTACCTAAAATACAGTCTTTTGTTATTGGTGTTTTTTTCAATAACATCTTGTTTTGAAATTATTGAAGAGATTGATCTAAATAATGATGGTACAGGTACAATGACCTTTACACTAAACATGAGTAAAAGCAAATCAAAATTAGCTTCAATCATGTTGTTAGACTCTGTTAATGGTTATAAAGTGCCTTCAAAAGCAGATATACAAAAAGGATTAAACGATATGGTTTCGGAGCTTAAAAAAGCAGAAGGTATTACTAATATTGTTAAAACAGCAGATTACGAAAATTTTGTGTTTTCAGTAAAATGTGATTTCAATAAAATCGATAATATCAATAAGATTACTAACAAAATAACTAGTCAACAAAAAAGTAACGCTGCATCTACTTCTTATCTTTTTGATGATAAAAACGGTGTTTTTAAAAGAAAATACACCTATTCTTCAGAAGTAAAAAAACAGTATAATAAATTAAAAACCGAGAATAAAAAGGTGTTTAATGATGCGTCTTATACAGTGATTTATAGATTTGATAACGAGGTAATCAGTCAAAATAATAAACAAGCTAAAATTTCTAATTCTAAAAAAGCAGTCATGCAACGCGTAAGTGCAATGGATGTGATTAATGGTACAGGAGATTTTACCACTCATATCCAATTAAAAAAATAATCCTTAAACTAACACCCAACCAATGAAAAAATTATCATGTATAATCATGCTATGTGCATCTGTATTTTCTTTTGCACAAAATTCAACATCAAAAATCCCAAGTGATGCAGCTGTTGTTGCCACAATAAAAGGAAATAATTTGTTACAATTAATGTCAATAGATGAGTTAAATAACTCGTTTATGGGAACTGAGATTTTAAAAGAATTATCTAGAAAGCAGACTAAATACAACTCGTTGGAAGATTTTGGTTTTGACTTAAATGGCTCTGCTCATTATTTTTTCCAAGCTAATGATAGTATTAATTACAATGCATTTATCGTTCCTTTAAAAAATGTAACTGCTTTTGAAAGTTTTTTAACAACTCAAAGCAAAAAAGAAATCGCAAACGCTAACGGAATAAGATCGTTTAAAGATCATAATCAAGGCGGTATTGTTTGGGATAGCTCAACATTAATTATGGTTGTAGGAAGCACTAACGAGGCGTATTTTCAAAACCCAGAAGTCATGGAGCGTTACGGACTAACAGAAGATGATTACTATGGATACGTAATAGATGATGCTGTTGTAACAACTGCAGAGGATTACGATGATGAAGTTATTGAGGCTGAAGAAGCATATGAGGAAGAAATAGAAGAAACGGTTATCGAGTCTACAGAAAGTGAAGAGGTTTATGAGGACGAGTATATTGAAGAGGAAGCTACTGAGGTTGTGGAATATGATTACAATAATGATACGTCTAACTACCAAATTAAAAGTGCTATAAATAAAAATTGGGCTTTATTAAAGGCAGAGCAGCTTTTAACGCAACAACCAAATCGTTCTATCTTAAAAAATAAATCATATTTAAGTAGTCTAGACAGTAAAGCAGAAGCTACATTATGGGTCAATGACTTTGGTCAATTATATTCTAATATGTTAGGGTCTATGTACTACAATCAATTAGTTGGTTTTGATTTATCAAGCATGTATGCTAATAATGGATTAACAGCTAAATTGTTTTTAGAAAACGACAAAATGGTACTAAATACAAAGTACACTATGTCTGATCAAATGGCAGATAGTTATAAAAAAATGACCTCTAGAAAACTTAATAAAAAGTTTTTAGATTATGTAAATGAAGACAGAATGATTGGCTTTATGAGCTACTCTATAGACACAGAAGCCATGTTAGAAGAGTATCCTAAATTAATGAAGTCTATGTATAGCAACATGCCATACTACGGAGAAGAAGCTAGTTTGGGTATAGATTTATTTTCTTTATTATTAGATGAGGAAGCTGTAGGTGAAGTAATTAATGGAGATTTACTATTTTTATTATCAGGTATATCTCAGCAAGAAGTTACCTATACTACTTACCAATATAATGACGATTATGAGTATGTTGAAGTTGAAAAAACAAAAACAGAAACAATTCCAGATTTTTTATTAATGGCATCTACGGATGAGCCTAGTATGCTTAATAAATTAATCCAATATACTGTAAACAAAGATATGGCAACTTTTGATAATGGTTATTACACATTTGAAGTCCCAAGAAGCCCACTGGCTATTCACTTTGTAATTAAAGACGGAATTGCTTTTTTAGGTACATCTCAAGTAGAAATGAATAAAATCGTCTCAGGTACATTTGATGCTAAAGTAACATCTAAAACTAAAAAAATGATGTTAGACAATTCTTATTCTGTATTTGTTAGCGCTAAACAATTAGCACAACAACTACCAATAGAAGAGATGGGAATTGACAGAAGTGGTAAGCTAGAATGGTTTTTAAATACTACAGAGGATGCTTATATCACTGCATCAAAAATTAAAGGAAATACAGTTAATAGCGAAATGGTTGTTGGTGTGCCTCCAACCGAAGAAAATGCTTTAAAATATATCTTTAATATCATCGAAAAATTTGCAAAATAATTATTAATGAAAATTAAGAAAATATTAAAAAAAGCAGCCATTATTATTAGTGTGCTGCTTTTGGCTTTTAAAGGCTTTTTAATGTACCGTAATTACACGTCTTACCAAGATGTGATTCATTATAAGGCCAATCAAATAGTTAAGGTGAATATAGACGGTATCGCTCAATCACTAGTGTTAAATGCAATAGCAAATCCTTCATTTTATTTAAAATCAAAAAGAGAGAAAGACACTATTTATGATGACGATGACAAACAAAAAAAAGGATTCAATATTCCAGCAAACATCTTTTTATACACTGTTAAGGGACAACCTATAACTACAGTTTTTACATCCTTTAAAATTTCAGAACAAAACACCTTTAAGGGCTACCTTAAAGCTAATTATAAAGCGGAAGATTTTAAAGACAGCCAAGACTATACTGTTGCAACATTATTTAATAATAGTGTGATTATAGCATTTAACAAAACACAAGCAGTTTTAGCTTACAACCCAAGTAAAGAAGATGTAAATCAAGTATTTGAAGATATATTGGTAGACCATAAAACATTAACAAAGTTAGATGTAAAATGGGAGAAATTACAGGATGCAGATGGACATTTTAACTACCTCACAAAAACAGATCATTTGGCTATTAATTTTCAATCTGGAAAAGCTGTAATACAAGGTGATTTTGTGTTGCCTGTATTTTTGGATACACCAAAAGTTTATAAAAGCACAAATTTTTCTAAAGATGCTAGTGTAACATTTAATCTTAATCTACTTTCAACACTAAAGTATGTCAGCTTTAAACACAAAAATCAAGCTGTAGATACAGACAGTTTAGATACATATTATAAAGGTCATATGGCTCTAGAAATTGCTAAATCGACAACACAATTAGATTCAGTAATAACTTATGAGTATAATGACGATTTTGAAAAAGTAGAAACCTTAACAACGGTAACAAAACAAGTACCAGAAATTAATTTGCAATTAACATCTGACGCTTCAAAACTTTATAAATATTTAGAAAAAATAGCCATAGTAAAAGATGGTAAATTAAGTAAAGATATATTTCCTTTGTATCAAGTTAAAATAGATTCTACTAACGCTAAAAGTTTGCAAGCAAGTACCAATTTATCCAATACAGTAAAATCTAAATTAAGCGAAACTTCGGAAGTTTTTGCTTTAAAAGTTAATTTTGAAAGGCTGCAAAAGCAGAATCATTTTCCGTTACTGAATAGTTATTTAGAAAAACTGACAACCTTAAAAATTGTTGGAAATAATTCTAAAAACGAAACGATAGCAATTGATGGTCAATTCAATTTAAAAAACGAAGACATAAATGCGCTCGCACAATTTTTTATTAATCAAAAAGAATAAACAAATTTAGTATCTTATTAAAATGACATTAAGTTATTGGGAAATAAAATCATGGCTAACCAACGTAGATTACACTATTGTTGGTAGTGGAATTGTGGGTTTAAATTGCGCTTTACATTTAAGAAAAAGATTTCCAAAAGCTAACATTTTAATTTTAGAAAAAGGTACCTTACCTCAAGGCGCAAGTACTAAAAATGCAGGTTTTGCCTGTTTTGGTAGCTTGTCAGAAATTGTAGATGACCTTAAAACACATAGTGAACAAGAGGTCTTAGACTTGGTTAAAAAACGTGTCAAAGGATTACAAAAATTAAGAGAAAACCTAGGAGACAAAACCATAGATTATCAACAATTAGGAGGTTATGAGTTGTTTAATACTAACAGTGATTTATTTGAAATCTGTCTAGAACAAAAAACGTTAGTCAATAATTTATTGAAACCTGTTTTTGGAGACAACGTATTTAGTTTAAAAGACAATACCTTTCGCTTTAATAATATTAAGAATCAGTACTGTTTTAATCAATTTGAAGGACAAATAGACACAGGTCTTATGATGGAGGCTTTACTACAAAAAGCGTTCTTAAAAGGCATTAAAATACTTAATAATGTTTCGGTGTCTAGTTTTTCAGAAGATGCCAATACTGTAAAAGTTGATACCAATCAATTTAGTTTTTCAACATCAAAATTATTAATAGCAACAAATGGCTTCGCTTCGGTTTTAAACATTCCTGAAGTTAAACCAGCAAGAGCACAAGTGTTAATTACAAAACCAATAAAAAACCTTCATATAAAAGGCACGTTTCATTTGGATGAAGGGTATTATTATTTCCGAAACATCGATAACAGAATACTATTTGGAGGTGGTCGTAATCTAGATTTTAAAGCAGAAGAAACTACGGATTTGGAACAAACGGACTTAATTCAAAATAAATTAGAATCACTTTTAAACACTACAATTTTACCTAATATATCATTTAAAATAGAGCATCGATGGAGCGGAATTATGGGTGTAGGAGCTCAAAAAAAACCAATTGTAAAACAGCTTAGTAATAATGTGTTTTGTGGTGTGCGATTAGGCGGAATGGGAGTTGCAATTGGAAGTTTAATAGGAGAAGAATTAGCAAACCTAATAGAGTAATATGTTTAAAAAAATATTCAAGTTTTTAGCTAAATGTTTACTTTGGTTTATTATTTCAACCGTTGGTGTGGTCATTTTATACAAGTGGATGCCTGTACCAATAACACCATTAATGGTCATTAGATATTTTGAAAAAGACAGTCCAAAATTATTGAATCACGATTGGGAGCCAATAGAAAATATCTCTAAAAATTTACAACTAGCAGTGATTTGTAGCGAAGATCAAATTTTTTTAAGTCACAATGGATTTGATTTAAAAGCAATTGAAAAAGCTTACGAAAACAATAAAAAAGGAAAACGTATTAAAGGTGGAAGTACCATTAGCCAACAAACAGCAAAAAATGTGTTTTTGTGGCCAGAACGTAGTTGGCTACGCAAGGGATTAGAAACGTATTTTACTTTTTTAATAGAGTTGGTTTGGTCCAAGGAGCGCATCATGGAAGTCTATTTAAATAGTATAGAAATGGGTAATGGTGTCTATGGTGCCGAAGCAGCAGCACAATATTGGTTTAAAAAACCAGCATCTAAATTATCAAAATTGGAAGCGTCTGCAATAGCTGCAATTTTGCCAAACCCAAGAAAATACAAGGCTAATCCTGTTACTAATTACATAGCCTCTAGAAAAAGTTGGATAATAAAACAGATGAATTTTTATGGTCCTTTAAATTATAAAACAGAGGATGAATAGCACTGAAAAAGTTAAACAAGCATTACATAATGGTTGTGTTTTGTTTACTCAAAATAGACTGGATACCATTAATAAAACCATTTTAGAACTGCAAGAATCCTTAACCTCTGAGACTAAAAGTAGCGCTGGAGATAAGCATGAAACTGGGCGAGCTATGGTACAATTAGAACGCGAAAAAGCAGGACATCAATTGGCTCAAATCCAAAAAGTAAATCAATTATTAGCAAAAATAAGTACAGAAAAGACCTCTAAAATTATAGGTTTAGGTAGTGTTGTGTATACTACAAAATCCAATTATTACATTGCTATTAGTGCTGGAGAGCTAGAGGTTGACACTCAAAAATTTTACGCAATTGCAGCCAATACGCCTATTGCACAATTGCTTTTAGGTAAAACCATTGGCGATGATATTGTTTTTAGGGCACAAAATTTTTCAATAACAAATGTTAACTAACGTCTAAGTCAACAATTTTCGAGGTATCTTTAGTGAAATTGAATTAGAAAAAAGTTGAATATAATTCCCTTAAATTTAGAATAAGGAACTAGTATTAAAAACAACATTGGTGTGCCTAAATTACAGCATAATAGAGTCTTGTTAGCTGTCTCTTTTTCGTTGACACATCATGGTGCTTTTAGCGGTTATGCTATTTTGTGATTTCTAAATACTGAGTAGTATTTTTTTCTAAGTTTGTTTTACTTTCAAAAAATACAATGTCATCACCTAATAAGGCTTCAATTAAGTAATAGTGTCCTTTAAAATAAGAGTGCAACACTGTAGCTTTAAGCTCAGAATTGGTTACCATTTTTAATTGATGCGCGTATATTATTGCATCGTTAATTATATTAAACTCGCCAAAAAACGAAGCTATTAATGGTGCTTCTGGATTTTTGAATAAATTTTCTGGGCTATCATTAACAACAATTTTGTTGTCGTACAAAACAATCATTCTGTCTGCAAAACCTAAAACATCTTCTCTGTCATGTGTTGCAACAACGCATGTGATGTTTTTGTCTTTTAAATATCTAAATACATTGCGTCTAAGCGATTGTTTTTGGAAGTTATCAATATGACTAAAAGGCTCGTCTAATAAAATAATTTCTGGCTGTTTTGCCAATGCACGTGCTAATGCGACGCGCTGTTTTTGACCACCACTTAAGGTTTTTACTTTGGTTTTAGCAAGCTCTGTAAGTTCTACAACTTCTAGCAACTCTGCAGTACGTTCTTTTTTTTCTTCTGGGAAAAAATTAGAAAGGTGTTTACCAATGTTTTCTTCAACGGTTATATAAGGCATTAAGTCAAATTCTTGAGAGACATATTTCATGAATTCATAACCAACCACAAGATTATATTTAGGACCTAAAATCTCTTGGTCTTTCCAGAAAATCTGACCTTCATTTAAGTCAAATTCGCCAAAAATAAGATTTAAAAGAGTGCTTTTTCCAGAACCGCTTTCGCCAATAATAGCAACGTGTTCACCTTGATTAGCAATTAAAGAGATGTCTTTTAAAACAGGTGTTTTATTATACGAAAAAGAAAGATTTTTTACTGCTAGCATAGTCGTGCAAAAATAGTATAAAAAAACCGCTCCAAATGGAACGGTTTTGAAATTTATTATTGTTTTTTAATTCCATCCACCACCTAAAGCTTGATATAGTTTTACATTAGCTAATAATTGGTCGCGTTTAGTTTCTATAATTTCAATTTTAGAATTTAATGCTTCTCTTTGTGTAAGGAGTACTTCTGTATATTCTGCTCTTGCAGATTTAAAAAGTCTAATAGAAAGATCTATAGCTTCCGTAAGTGCCTCCACTTGTTGTGTTTTTAAAAGGTAACTTTTGTTTAAATTCTCTACATTAGATAATTGATTTTCTACTTCTATAAACGCATTTAAAATCGTTTTTTCGTATTCATAAATAATCTGAAGTTGCTTGTTACTGGCAGTTTTATATTCTGCTTTAATTGCATTTCGGTTAATTAATGGAGCGATTATATCTCCAATTAAAGAATACGCTAAAGATTCTGGTGTGCTAGTTAAAAATTTAGGTTTAAAAGCTTCTAATCCAACACCAGCTTTAATACCAATGGAAGGATAGAAATTTGCCTTAGCTATATTTACGTTTAACTTTGAGGCAGATAACTCTAGTTCAGCTTGTCTAATATCTGGTCGATTGGCTAATAATTGTGAGGGTACACCAGAGTGCATAACGTCTACTTCTTTAGTTATAAAATCATTAGAATTTCTGATTACTGTTTGTGGGTATCTTCCAACTAAAAAATTAATCAAATTTTCTGTTTCTACTATTTTTTGCTGAATTTGATATTTATTACTTTTATTTTTAAAAACCTCAGCCTCAAAGCGTCTAACAGCTAGCTGTGTTGCTCTAGCAGCTTCTTTTTGAAGCTTTACCATTTTTAAAGCACTTTGTTGTAAGTCTAAGTTCTGTTTAACTATAGTAAGTTGGTTATCCAAAGCAATAAGCTCATAATAGGCACTTGCTATTTCTGAAACTAATTGCGTAACCATAAAGTTTTTACCTTGGATAGTTGCTAAATATTCTAAAACTGCTGATTTTTTACCATTTCTAAGTTTTTTCCAAATATCCAATTCCCAAGAGGCAGAAAGTCCTGCCGAAAAGTTGGTTAATGGTTCCGGAAACTCTTCATGTTCACGTATGTCTAAGTGTTGCTCTACAGCACCATTTCTGGTGAATTCACCAACTTTATCAATTTCCGCACCAGCGTAAATACCTACATAAGGTAAATAGTCTCCTTTTTTAGCTTTTATTTCGTTTTCAGCCATATTAATTTGCTGTAGCATCATATTTAATTCTTGATTATTAGCTAATGCCAAGTCTATCAAGTTTGTTAAATTTTGGTCGGAAAAAAAGTCTTTCCACTTTACGACTGCTGTGTTTAGTGTATCACTACTATTGTTACTGTAAGTCTCAGAAATGGTTTTATTTTCTTCTCTTATCGCTATTTGTGTTGGCACACATGATTGTAATAATAGTACAATCATGATGCTAACAACAAAAAGATGTTTTATGGTTTTATTATTCATCTTTATTTTTTTTGCTTAGTTTTTTTAATAGATTTTTTAGTTTAACAATCTGCTCAGTATTCTTTTTAGTTTGTTGTCCAGCAGATTCACTATTTCTAATAAATTCTTCAGATAAAGGCTCAAGCGACTCATCTTTTATTAGACTTTTTCCTTCAGCCATTTTGGCGAAAATGTAATATAATCCTGGAATAATTAATACTCCGCCAATAGTCCCTATTAACATACCACCTAATGATGAACTTCCTATGGTTTTATTAGCAATTGCTCCAGCACCTGTTGCTATTATTAAGGGAATTAATCCTGCAATAAAAGCAAAGGACGTCATTAAAATAGGTCTAAATCTAGCTTTGGAACCCTCAATTGCTGCTTCTAGAATTGTAGCGCCTTGTCTTTGTTTTTGTACTGCAAACTCCACAATTAATACTGCGTTTTTACCAAGTAGTCCTACTAACATGATTACTCCAATTTGTGCATAAACATCATTAGCTAATCCCATTGCTTTTAATAGGAAAAATGATCCAAAAACACCCACAGGAAGTGATAAAATAACCACTAATGGTAATAAAAAACTTTCGTATTGTGCAGCTAACACAAAGTAGACAAATACTAAAACTATAATAAATATATAAGTCGATTCATTACCTCTACTGGCTTCATCATAGGACAGGCCTTCCCAAGCGATGTCATATCCATTGGGTAGCTCTTTTTTAGCTACTTCGTTTATCGCGTTTATGGCGTCACCACTTGTATATCCTGAAGCAGGTAACCCTCTTATTGACGCAGAATTGTAAAGGTTATATCGTGTAATTTCATTTGGTCCTAATTTTTTTTCAATAGACATAAAAGCAGAGTATGGTACCATATCTCCTTCTTCGTTTTTAACATAAAGCTTTTCTAGATCAGATGGTAGTCTTCTATATTCTGGTGCTGCTTGTGTGTATACTTTAAAGAATCTACCAAATCGAATAAAACCTTGCTCGTAAGTACTACCAATTAAAATATTTAAATTTTCCATTGCTTTACTAATAGTTACTCCTTTTTGCATAGCAATTTTGTTGTTTATTTTTAACTCATATTGAGGATAGTTTGCAGAAAAGAAAGTAAATAATCCAGTAAGCTCTTTACGTTTGGACAATGCAGCTATAAAGTCGTTATTAATCTTTTCAAAATGTTGATAATCTGTAGAGTTGGTTTTGTCTAGTAAGCGCATTGCAAATCCACCAGAAGATCCAAAACCAGGTACTGCAGGAGGCTCAAAATACTCGATAACAGCTCCTAAATCTTTGGTTTCATCTTCAAGTTCTTCCATTATCTCATGCACAGAGTGGTGACGATCTGACCAAGGTTTTAAATTAATTAAACACGTACCAGCATTAGAGCCTCGACCTTCTGTCATAATCTCATAACCAGCAAGTGATGACACAGATTCTACACCTTCGGTTTCTTCACAAATTTTTTGAAGTTTTTTAGCAACTTCATTTGTACGTTCTAAAGTTGCTCCAGGAGGCGTTTGGATAATGGCATAAATCATTCCCTGATCCTCGTTAGGTATAAAACCAGCAGGTAATACTTTATTAGTAAAATATATTCCTGCACAAAATGCTGCTAATATCCCAAAAGTTATAATACGTCGCGCTACTATTTTGTTTAGTACTGCTACGTATTTTCCTGTAAGTTTTTCAAAACCATTATTAAACCAAAGTATAAATTTATCTACAATAGATTTTTTAGTTTTCCCATGGTTATTTTTAAGTAGCATTGCACATAAAACTGGTGTTAATGTTAATGCTACAATTGCTGAAATTACAATTGAACCAGCCATAGTAATCGAAAATTGACGATAAAATACACCAACAGGACCTGTCATAAATGAAATAGGTATAAAAACCGAAACCATTACTAAGGTTATGGCTACAATTGCTCCTCCAATTTCGCCTAATACTTCATAAGATGCTTTGTAGGGTGTGAGGTGGTCTTCTTCCATTTTAACATGGACTGCTTCCACAACAACAATAGCATTGTCTACTACAATACCAATTGCTAATACTAATGCAAAAAGAGTAATTAAGTTAATTGACAACCCAAATAATTGCATTACAAAAAAGGCACCAATTAAGGATACAGGTACTGCAATGATTGGTATTAGTGTCGAGCGCCAATCTCCTAAAAATAAAAAGACAACAATGGCTACTAAAATAAAGGCATCTCTAAGGGTATGTAAAACCTGCTCTATAGACGCGTCTAAAAAGTTAGACACATCATAACTAATTTGGAAATCTACATCAGGTGGTAAATCTACTTCTAGCTCTGCTAATTTGGCTTTTACCTCTTTAATAACATCACTACCATTACTACCAAACGTTTGTTTTAGGACTATTGAGGCGGATGGTTTACCATCTAAATTAGAATAAATGTCAAAAAATTCACTACCTAAATTTACATCAGCAATATCTTTAAGTTGAATGGTTTCACCTTCTTTATTTGCTCGAACAATGATGTTTTTATATTGATCAGGTTCGTTATATCTATTTTGATAGGTTAGTACATATTCTAAAGATTGTGCAGTTTTACCAGAACTTCTACCTAAACGACCAGGTCTAGCTAAAATGCTTTGCTCTTCCATTGCTTCTAAAACTTCTTCTGCAGAAATATTATAGGCACGCATACGATCTGGTTTTAACCAAACACGCATTGCGTATTTTCTGCTTCCTAAAATTTGTGCACTTGCAATCCCTTTAATACGCTGTATTTCTGGGATTATTTTGGTATATGCATAGTTATATAAAAACTTTTCGTCGTTGTGCTTATCTGTACTAGATAGGTTAACGTACATTAACATACTAGGTTGCACAGGTGTTATAATTACACCTTCACGTTGCACTAACTCTGGTAATAATGGCATGACCTGATCCACACGTGTTTTAACCCTAACAACAGCTTCGTTAGGATCTGTTCCTGGTTCAAAAATCACACGTACTGTAGCTTCACCAGCACTTGTTGCATCTGATGCTATATAACGCATGTCTTGCACACCATTTATGGCTGTTTCTAGCGGAATTAAGGTAGAGTTTACTAATACCTCTGAACTAGAACCAGGATATGCTATAAAAATATTTACTGTTGTTGGTGCTATTTGAGGGAATTGAGATATAGGGAGTTGCTTGATAGCTAAACCACCTATAAATAAGATGATAACCGAAATGACAATAGCCAAAACGGGTCTTTTTATAAATTGTTTAAACATGTCTTTTGAAGATTAAATTCTAAAATTATTCAGCGTATAAGTCTAACTCAGACATTACTTTGGTTGGCTCTAAAAACTTGGTTTCTATTTTTTGATTGTTTTTAACCATTTTTATACCTTCTAATAAAATCGTGTCGTTTTGCGAAAGCCCTTTGCTTATTATAAATAGATGTGGTAGCTCTGCTCCAATTGTAATTTCTTTTTGTTTTACTACATTATTTTTATCTATTACAAAAACATAGGTTTTATCTAACACTTCAAAAGTGGCTTTTTGTGGTATAATTATAACATCTTTAAAAGGGATAGACATTAATACACTACCAGTTTCGCCATGTCTTAAAATACCATCAGGATTAGGAAACGTGGCTCTAAAAGCAATATTTCCGGTTTCGCTATTAAACTCTCCTTCTATAGTTTCAACAATGCCTTTTTGGTTAAATTGTTTGTTATTAGCCATTAGTAAGCCAACTTCTTTTTTAACGTCTTTGTCTGTGCTTGTTATATAATCTAGGTATTCCGCTTCTGGTACGTTAAAATACACCCACATTTTACTATTGTCAGACAACGTGGTTAGTAACTCTCCTTCGTTCAAAAGACTTCCTTCTCTTGCTTCTAAATGGTCCATGATACCATCAAAAGGTGCGGTTATTTTAGTAAAACCTAAATGAGTTTGTGCTAAAGCAACTTCAGCATTTGCTTTATCTAAATTGGCATTTGCCATAGCTAATTCATTTTGAGAAACGACATTGCCTTCTGCTAATAGTTTAGTGTTTTGTAATTCAATTTGTGCAGCATTAGATTCGGCTTTAGCCTTTTGTAATTCGGCTTGATAAATATTTGGCATTATCTGGAACATAGGTTGTCCCTTTTTAACGTGTTGACCTTCGTCTACAAATATACTTTTGAGATAACCTTTCTCTAAAGCTCTTAATTCTATATGTCTTATGGAGTGAATTTGACTAACATAGTCCTTAATTATAGTGGTGTCTTTTTTGATAGGATTTGTAACAAGAAAAGCAACATGTTCTTTCTTTTCTTCTTTTTTAGTTTCGCAACTTGTATGAAATAGACATGCGAATAAACCCATGAAAATGAAGATTTTTTTCATAATTTTTTATTTAAAATAAAATGTGATTGTAGCAAGTCATTGCCAATAAGGCATATGACTGGCTATTTGTGTTATGTTAAATGTTTTGTAAGTAATAAACCAATTGCAAATTGGTTTTAAAAAAGAAAGAAAATCAGATTATAAAAACCTCTAATCTAATGTGAAGTTTTGTCGAAGGTTGACAAAAAGTTTGTTTGTAATGGTTAGCCTCTGCTTGAAGTTGAGAGGATAAATCGCTTAATAATTGAGCGTTTAAAAATGCAGCTATATAGCTACCAAAAGAATTTATAGTGGTATTTGTTACCGATTCTTCATTTTCTGCTTCTTCACTTTCTGTATAATCAAAAATTAATTGGTTGTCTTGATTATTGAAAATTGAAAAGTGAGCGGATTGACTTGAAATGTCATCTATTGAAACTGGGTTTGTTGTTTCAGATTTAGATGTACTAATTAAAGTGAAATTATTATCTAATGTACTATTTGCAAATACGTTTATTACTCCTGAGAATAACAAGAGTATTATTAGCGTCAAATATTTAGAGATAATTTGTTTCATTTTATGGATGCAAAATTATATCAATTGACTAATATCACCAAAATAAAGATTGTTTTTTATGTGTTATTTAAGACTAGAAATATAACATACAAAAAACCTGTAGGATATTGAACCTACAGGTTTTTAATACGTTGTATGTGTTTGTTTTAATCTTTAAAGTTTTCGATTTCTGTTGGTAATACTTCAAAACCCATATTGTATAGTGTAAATCCATAAATATCAGCATATTGCTCTATTGTTTTACTAACGGGAGTTCCTGCTCCATGTCCTGCATCAGTTTCTATTCTGATTAAAACAGGATTGTTTCCGGTTTGTTTAGCTTGTAATTCTGCAGCAAATTTAAAACTGTGTGCAGGTACAACTCTGTCGTCATGGTCACCTGTTGTAACCATCGTAGCTGGATATTGTGTGCCTTCTTTTACATTATGTACAGGAGAGTAGCCTAGTAAATAATCAAACATTTCTTTATTATCTTCTGCAGTGCCATAGTCATAAGCCCAACCTGCTCCAGCTGTAAACGTGTGGTAACGTAACATGTCTAAAACACCAACCGCAGGTAAAGATACCTTCATTAAATCTGGACGTTGGGTCATTGTTGCTCCAACTAGAAGACCTCCATTAGAGCCACCTCTAATAGCTAAAAAGTCTGATGAGGTGTATTTTTGATTAATAAGGTACTCTGCAGCAGCAATAAAATCATCAAACACATTTTGTTTTTTAAGTTGTGTTCCTGCATCGTGCCATGCTTTTCCGTATTCACCTCCACCACGAAGATTAGGTACAGCATATATACCACCTTGTTCCATCCATACAGCATTAGCAATGCTAAAACTAGGTGTTAAACTTACATTAAAACCACCATAACCATATAGGATTGTTGGGTTTTTACCATCAAGCGTTAATCCTTTTTTATGTGTAATAATCATTGGTACTTTTGTACCGTCTTTTGAGTTATAAAAGACTTGTTTGCTTTCGTAATTTTCAGGATTAAAATCAATATTAGGTTTACGGAATAGCTCTGAAGTACCGGTTTCAATATCATATTTATAAATACTTCCTGGAGTTACATAGTTTGTAAATGAATAGTATAATTCTTTTTCTTCCTTTTTAGCACCAAATCCACTAGCACTTCCTACACCAGGAAGTTTTACTTCCCTTACTAATTTACCATCGTAGCCGTACTGCATTACTTTAGATACTGCATCTACCATATACTCAGTAAAAAAGTATCCACCAGCTGTTGAAGGACTTAATACATTTTTAGTTTCAGGTATAAAATCCACCCAGTTTTCTGGTGTCGGATTTGAAGCATCAACAGTAACTATTTTTTTGTTTGGAGCGTTTAGATTTGTAACTAAAAATAATTTTGAGCCTTCGTTTTCAATTACATAAGTGTCGCTATCTGTGTTGCCAATAATCTCTACTAATTTTGAGTTTGGTTGTGTTAAATCCTTAATGTATAATTTGTTTCCAGAGGTCGATACACGTGGCGATATTATTAAATATCGATCATCCTCTGTTACGCTTCCGTAGATATATCTGTGTTTTTCAGAAGCTGTTCCTCCAAAAATTAACTGATCTTCTTTTTGCGACGTCCCTAGTTTATGGTAATATACTTTGTGCTGATCTGTTTTTGCAGATAACTCGCTACCTTTTGGTTTGTCATAGCTTGAGTAATAAAAGCCTTCGTTTTTGTACCAAGACATTCCGCTAAATTTTATATCTACTAAGGTGTCTTCGATAATTGTTTTAGACTGTGTGTCCATTACTAAAATTTTTCGCCAATCACTTCCACCTTCAGAAATTGCGTAGGCTAGTATCTTTCCGTTTTTAGAAAAGCTAGTACCTCCAAGCGATATAGTACCATCTTCCTTAAATGTATTTGGGTCTAAAAACACGGTTGCTGTACTTGGGTCTTCTCCTGTTTTATAACGGTAGATTACATACTGGTTTTGTAAGCCATCGTTTTTATAAAAATAGGTATAGTCACCCTCTACAAAAGGCGCTCCAAT
The DNA here is from genome assembly GCF_038900355.1 of Olleya sp. AS48. Classification (NCBI taxonomy): domain Bacteria; kingdom Pseudomonadati; phylum Bacteroidota; class Flavobacteriia; order Flavobacteriales; family Flavobacteriaceae; genus Olleya; species Olleya sp. AS48. The sequence goes on from NZ_JBBMRD010000014.1 coordinate 37,242, forward strand.
TTTTTCATAATTCCATAACTTCTCTAAACGTTGCTTTAGTTTTTTTCTGTAAGGAATATTGTCTAAATAAGCATAAGTAGTTTTATTTTCTGCTTTTACCCATGCTTCTGTTTCTGGACTTCTATCGTCTTCTAACCAACGGTAAGGGTCTTTAACATTTGTGCCAAAATAGTTAGTAACAGTATCAACCTTGGTTGTTGTTGGATACTCAACAACAATACTTTTTTCTTTTTTTTCTGCTTCTTTTTTACAGGACATAATAGTTATTACGGTTAAAATACCAATAGCTAGTTTTTTCATGTTGAAGGGATGGTTTAATTGTGTGAATAAAATTAATTAAAAAAGCACATGTAAACTACTAACATGTGCTTTTTAAGATTTTTTTAATTCTTTATAAATTTTTGAGCTTTAATATTTCCGTTACTAATAATTTTTAAAATATAGTTTCCTGATTGAATATTTGAAACATCTAAAACGTTAGCATTTAATATTCCTTTTAATACTTGTCTTCCATTCATGTCAAAAACAGAATACTCTGTGTTTTTTAAAAGATGATTTTCATAATTTAAATTTAAACTGTGAGTCGTTGGGTTAGGGTAAAGTATTAGGTCAGACAATAAAAACTCATCAATACTTAATTGATTTTGACCTTCAATTATATTTAAAGTTTGATTAACTGTAGGATTTAAAATAACATCTACTATTCCAGAAGGCCATTCTACGGTTAAGCTTGTAATAGTGGTTGCTGTACCTAACCCAAAATGAGTATTTAAGGTGTTCATGTATCTAAATCCATCACCACTTCTAACATCTCTAATTTGACTACCTAAGGTTGTTTCTATTGTTATTCTAGCTCCAATTCCATTTATATTACTAACGTTTCCAACGGTATTTAATGTTATCCAATTATTAATCGTGGTGTCATTCATGTAAATTGAACCATCACTACTAAAAGCATCAATAAATCCATCTGTGTTTAAGTCTCCAAAAGATCCTGCTGTAGGTAATAGACCTGTATAAAGATTAAAAGTCATGTCACCATTACCAATTAATATATTTCCATTTGAAGCTAAGTCTAAAATACCATCATTATCAAAATCGTAAGTTACGTTTTCAATACCTGTAGCAGTCATATCTAATACTCCTGATCCAGTTGTAACATCTGTAAAGGTTACTATTCCAGTTGTTGTGTCTAAATCATTTCTCATTAATTTATGAGTTCCAGAACTAGCTCCAACAAACACATCCATATCACCATCGTTATCAAAATCTCCCCATGATGAAGACCATGTTTGCATTGGATCTGATAATCCAATTTGAGAGGCTACCTCTGTATAATTGACTACTAATGTATTTGAAGCATCGTAATAAGAGTCGTTTCTATACATTTGGTTTTTTCTTCTAGCTTCTTCACCACCACATTTGGCGATAAACATATCACTATCTCCATCGTTATCATAATCAACAAAAATTGATCCATAATGTCCACCAGATGCGTAATCTCCTAAATTAAAAGGAGCAGTTCCTACGGTTGATTGATAGTATTGCAAATTACCATTACCATCGTTAATATAATACACAGTAGGCTCTACATCATGGCAAACAAATGCATCTAAATGACCATCCATATTAAGGTCTGCAAAATTTGATCTTTGGGAAAAAACATATTCTGAGCCTGAAATTTCTGTAAATCCAGTTCCAGTATCGTTTGCTTTCATAAAGGTTACACCTTGTCCAGCTCCATATAATAAATCCGTATAACCATTGGCGTCATAATCTGCAGCAGCAAGACTCCAGTTTGGTGTGAAATCAGCAGAAGTGGTTGCAATATTGACAGTATTAAAACCACCTGTCGCTAATTGATAATTAATATTAATATTTGTAGCTGTAACAGCAACAACATCATCTAGAAAATCCCCATTCATATCAACAACAGCACGATTTGAACCGTTTGTAGAAAGTGATTGTTGACTAAATGTAACAGGAGCAGGAGGAGGTGGAATAACCACTGCACCTTCCGTTAATTCCCAATCAAACCCTGAGTCACTCCATTTATCATCAAAAGCAATGTAATATGATGTACCAACTATTACATTAAATGTCGCAACAGATAAGAAATTAGTTCCAGAATCATCATCTCCAGCAACACAGGTTAGGCTACCACAAGCTCCTGAATAGATATGTACACGTGTGTCTTTACCAGAATTTTGAGTTAAGTCTGTACTGATGGTTACAGAGTAGTCGTTAGTTGGTATATACCTGTACCATTCTCCATTTGTTGCCCCAGTTCCGTTTGCTGCACAAATAGGAGAAGGTATTTCTGTACCATCAATAATTCCGTTAAGGGTAAATGTCCCAGGACCAACTATAGCTGTGTCTGTATTTGTATCCAAGCAGCTGTTGCTGTTTGTTTGTGCTTTAATTATAAATGTAACTAAGCAAATTAAAATAGTAAGTAGTGGTTTTTTCATGGTTAGACGGTTAGTTTATTGGCAGGTTTGTGTTAGTGAAGTAATCCATTGCTCTAAAAGAATAACACCTTCTTGGTGTATTAGTGTTCTACCTAATAAAGGCATTCTATATTCTTCTTGTGTATTATTTAATCTAAAGTGAATTAATGAGCGTGCTATATTATTTGGTTCTACAATTTTAGAGTAAGGTGCTATTGGTGTATCTGGATCTACACAAACACCTAAACTAGTATCTCCTTGATAATCTCCAAATGCAAACCTAACAGGTCTGTAGTCACAATGTCTATCTTGACTGTGGCAGTGTGCACAATTAATATCTAAGTAACCTCTAATCCTGTCACTAAGTGTAGAAGTAACATCTTGCCAGTTAGAAACAGTATTGATCGTGTTAGGTAAGTTGTCTTCTAAATAACCAATTTCTATCCATTTTTGTAATTGATTTTTTACACCATCAGCGTATGCTAAATCTTTATTTAGATTTTGTGGTTTTGGACCAATTGGAATGGAGTTAACTTCAGACTTGTGGCAAGTAAAGCATTCTGCAGCAGACGGAATTCTGTAAGTGGTGGTTTTTGTTACTCCGTTTTCAATAAAAGTAACATCTGTATAACTTCCAGCTAAATCAAAGTATGCTTCTGTTTGATCATCATTCCAGATATAATTTGCAAATTTCCAACCTTCGGAAGATTTATACATTAATCGTGTTTCAATAATCCTTGATAAATTACTAGGTAATGTATTTTGGTAATAAAAGTTTTTTATAAAAACAGTGCCATCAGGAAAATTTAAAATTGAATAATCATTAACATAAGTTGCCTTTTGGTTTTTAGGCATCCAAATAAATCTTTTTTTGTGCGCGTAATCTGTAAATAAGGAATTAATAGGTTGATATGGCAGGACGCCTACAACAGGAGTTAAGTCTTTAAGGTTGTCTTTAAAAAAATGGTATTCTGATAATGTATTAAAAGGTGTTGCTTCTGGATTAAAAATAACAGGAGAGGTCTCTGTACTTTCTTGGATTGGGATATACGTTTCTTCTGAGCTACAAGAAAATTGCAACAAAGTAAAAAAAGCAATAACTAATAAGCTCGTGTAGTTTTTGACCATATAAAAAATATATGGTCACTAATATATAAATTAATTGACCTAAAAATGGTATTAACTTAATGAAATTTAGATTGTTATATCTAAACTAAGTTGTGTTTTACTAAATATTCTGCAATCTGAACAGTGTTTGTAGCTGCTCCCTTACGCAGGTTGTCACTAACAATCCACATATTAATAGAGTTTGCCTGAGATAAGTCGCGTCTAATACGACCTACAAAGACATCATCCTTACCATTGGCATATAAAGGCATTGGATAGGTGTTAGTGTCTAAATTATCTTGTACGACTACGCCTTCGGTTTGGCCTAAAAGCGTTTTAACTTCAGCTAAATCAAAATCATTTTCAAATGCAATATTAACAGACTCACTATGTCCACCAGCTGTTGGTATTCTAACTGCAGTAGCTGTTACAGCAATAGTATTATCGTTTAATATTTTCTGGGTTTCGTTAACTAACTTTAATTCTTCTTTGGTGTATCCATTGTCTTCAAATACGTCACAATGCGGAATTGCATTTTTAAAGATAGGATAGTGATACGCCATTTCTCCTGTAACGCCATTTAATTCATTTTCTAATTGTTGCACAGCTTTTACTCCTGTACCAGAAATGGATTGGTAAGTTGAAACGACTATTCTTTTAATTTTATATTTTTTATGAAGAGGAGCCAAGCACATAACCATTTGTATGGTCGAGCAATTAGGATTGGCTATTATTTTGTCTTCTTTAGTAAGTTGATTTGCATTAATCTCCGGAACCACTAGTTTTTTGTCCTGATCCATTCTCCAAGCCGAAGAATTATCAATCACAGTGGTACCTACTTCTGCAAATTTTGGAGCCCATTCTAATGATGTGCTTCCACCAGCCGAAAATAAAGCAATATCTGGTTTGGCATTTACAGCGTCTTGTAAGCTTACAATTTTATAATCTTTACCGTTAAATGAAAGTGATTTACCTACGGATCTTTCTGAAGCTACAGGTATAAATTCTGATATAGGAAATTGTCTTTCTTCTAATACTTTACGCATAACTTCTCCAACCATTCCGGTTGCTCCAACTACAGCTACTCTCATTTTAAATACAAATTAAATTAAAGGCTAAAATTAGGGTATTTAACTAAAAAAGTAATATAATTAGTATTAATTTTTTCGTAAAAATTTGAGCATAAAAAAACCGATTTTAAAACTAAAATCGGTTTTTTATGATAATACTAAAAATTAGATTACTTTTTTAAAGCATCTCTAATTTCCATTAATAATTCGTTATCAGATGGTCCTGCTGGTGCAGCTGGTTCAACTGGTTTTTTAGTTTTATTGTATGCTTTAACAATTAAGAACATGATAAATCCAACAATTATCAAGTTAATTATTGTATTAATCCAGCTACCATACATTATTGCATTTTCTGGTTTTGTAACAACACCAGCTGCGTCTACTACTGCCTCATCAAGTACAAGTTTTTTAGCAGCAAAATCAATTCCTCCTGCAAAATGTCCTACAAATGGCATAGCAACGTTATTTACAAAGCCATTAATTACTTGGCCTAATGCTCCAGCCATAATTACAGCAACCGCAAATTCAATTACGTTTCCTGTCATGATAAAATTCTTAAATTCTTTAAGCATAATTTTAATTTTTAATGTTAGTTAATATTAATGATATTCGAATTTAGTTAAAATTTTAACATAACTGGTACTTATCAAATATATGTAAATGACATTTATCGACGAAATACACGTTTTACACGTTGAGAGATGGCAGTAATTAATTCGTAGGAAATGGATTGTACATTTTCTGCTAAAGCCTCAGCAGTGTACTTGTTATCAAATACAATAACTTCGTCACCTTCATTACAATCTATGGAAGTGATGTCTACCATAATCATGTCCATACAAACATTACCTAGTATATATGCTTTTTGATTATTAATGGTTACAAATCCATTTTTGTTACCATATTGTCTTTTAATACCATCTGCATGACCTATTGGTAACGTTGCAGTTTTTGTATCTGTTTGTGCTATAAAAGCTCTGTTATAACCTAAGCTTTCTCCTTTTTTTATATGATGAATTTGCGAGATGTTTGTTTTTAAAGCTGTTATTGGTTTTAGGTGTTTGTTTACATTTGGATCGTTTCCAAAACCGTTTAATCCAATACCACTTCTTACCATATCAAAGTGTGCTTCTGGGTAGTTTATAATACCAGAGGTGTTACAAAGGTGTAAAAATGGCTTGTAGTCTAATTTGGCATAGACTTGTTTGTATATTGTTTTAAAATGTTCTATTTGAGATACAGTAAATGCTTTATCATCCAAGACTTCACTTTCTGCGAGATGAGAAAATAAACTGGTGATGTGTACCGCTTCGGTTTTAGATACTGTTTCAACTATTTTAAAAATATCTTCCAAACCAAAACCTAATCTATTTAATCCAGTGTTAAATTTTAAATGTACAGGATAGTTGTGTTGCTTATGTGTTTCTGCGGAAGCAATAAAAAGGTCTAAAACTCTTTGTGAGTATAGACTTGGTTCTAGGCAACGTGTTATAATGTCGTCAAAACTTACAGGTTGTGGATGTAATACTAGTATTGGTGTTGTAATTCCTGCATCACGCAGTGCTACACCTTCATAGGTATAGGCTACAGCAAAATAATCTACGTCTAATTGTTGCAGATATTTTGCAACTTCTACAGCGTCACTTCCGTAGGCAAAGGCTTTTACAACCGCTAAAAATTTGGTGTTTCCGGAGAGTTTTGATTTTAAAAACTTAAAATTATGTTTTAGTGCTTTAAGGTCTATTTCTAAAACTGTTTCTTGAGCTTTATTCATTAGAGATTTTAGATTTTGTGTCAATCTCTTGGGCATCTTCTACCTTTATGTGTTTCACTTTTTCTCTAAGTGTTGCTTTATAATACGCAGCTCTGCTTAGTGGCTCATACTCTTCAGTTTCACCTAACAAAACAAGGTTGTCATTTGCAGATTTCCTGAAACTATATTGTGCTAGGTTTCCGGTTCTGGTACAAACAGCGTGTACTTTTGTAACATATTCTGCTGTTGCCATTAAATAAGGCATTGGTCCAAAAGGATTACCTTTAAAGTCCATATCTAAACCTGCAACAATTACGCGTATGCCTTTATTAGCTAGGTCGTTACAAACACGAACGATTTCGTCATCAAAAAACTGAGCTTCGTCAATACCAACCACATCACAGCCATCCGCAAGAATTGGAATATTAGCTGCAGCAGGTACAGGAGTGGATCTAATCTCGTTAGCATCGTGCGATACTACCATTTCATCATCGTAACGAACATCAATAGCTGGTTTAAAGATTTCTACTTTTTGTTTAGCAAATTGAGCGCGTTTAAGTCTTCGGATTAACTCTTCAGTCTTTCCAGAAAACATTGATCCACAGATGACTTCAATCCATCCAAATTGTTCTTTTTGATTTACTGTATTTTCAAGAAACATTTTGTAAATTTAGCACTAAAACGTAAAGCATTTACGTTTTGTATAAAGGTGGGTCAAATTTATTAAAAATCAAAAGGCTAACTTGCAATTAATTCAAAAATTATAAAAAAAAATAAAACCATGAAGAAGAAATTAGAATCAGAATTAATGAGTATTGCACACAGGATTCTAAAACTAGTTGGTAAAGAAGACGTTAATAGGATGCATGCAGAAGTTGCTGTTTTGTATGAAAAGTTAACCGTTTTAAAATTTGCTAACGAAAACTTTGAAGATAGTTTACCGACTATTGGTAATGACTCTTCATTTTTTGATATGTTAGATTCTGCTTTTAATAACAAAGTAAGTGATAACATAGAGGTAGATGATAAAACCTATATCAATTTGGATGATGCAGATCAGGATGATATTATGGAGCCAGTCATGGAGAAAATAAAGGATATGGTTGCTCAAATGCCACAAGAAACTCACCAAGTGGATGACCTAATTGAAGCAGTTATACCAAAGCAAAATTATACTAAAAATGATTTTGAAGAGATAACCGCAGGCTTTGATGAGATTCCTGTTTTTGATCCTGTGTCAAAATCTGATATAAATGAAAAAAAGAGTTTAAACGATAAACTTAAATCTGGTTTAAACATTGGATTAAACGATAAATTAGCATTTATTAAGCATTTATTTGATGGCGAACCTGACGATTATAATAGAGTATTATCACAACTTAATACGACTACAACTTTAGACGAAGCGTTTAATTTAATTAATAATGTAGTTAAACCAGATTACAATAATTGGGTTGGTAAAGAAGATTACGAAGTCCGTTTTATGGAAATTATCGAAGCTAGATTTAAGTAGTTTTTAGGTTAATAATACTTTAATTTTATTAAATGAAACAAACGTCTATTAAGACCTTATTATATTGGATTGCTACAATTTTAGTTTGTGTGATATTTTTATATTCAGCACAGATGTACTTTTTTAATATAGAGATGGTTGAAGGTTTTTTTAAAGCACTAAATTATCCAACCTATTTAGTAATTCCTTTAGCAATAGCCAAAATACTTGGTGTTGTTATGATTTTATGGCGAAAAAATAAATGGTTAACAGAATGGGCTTACGCTGGATTTTTCTTTGATGCTTTATTAGCAACAGTAGCACATTACAATGCAGGACATGGTCTTTTTGGTATGTCTTTTTATGCTGTTATTATAGTTTTAATCTCTTATTTTTTAGGGTTATCGGTTCGTCAAAAAAACAAACTAATAGTTTAAATATATATATCCTACCAAAGGATTTTTTATTGTTGAAATATTTAACACATAATAATAAGTGCCAACAGGTAACATTTTGTTTTGATTTAAAGGACCTTGATTTGGCATTCCGTTCCACTCATTAATATAGTTGTTACTTTGGTATATTAATGTACCATATCTATTGTAAATTTTTAAATCATTATTTGGATAGTCTTCAATGCATGGAATTACAAAGGTGTCGTTTACCATATCACTTCCAGGAGAAAACCCTTTAGGGATTTGTAAACAATCATCAACAGAAATTATTGCCCAATCCTGATTATTTGTGTCATCCCTATCAATCTGTAAAACTTCAGTTAAAGTAGCAGTGTTGAGAAGATTATTGGAAGATATAACTTGAGCTGTTATTGTTAAACTCTCTGATTGATTTGGTAATAAGTGGCTTATACTCCATAAAAACGAATTTACGTCATAATTTCCAAAGCTTGTGTTAGCAGTTGTAAGTTGATAGCCAATTGGCAGTTTTTCAAAAATCATAATATTTGTAGCTTCGGTTGTTCCAACATTACTAGCGCTAATGGTAAAAGTAACCTCTTGACCAATAGAAGTTTGTGTTGGAGTTACAGATTTTAATACTTCAATATCAACATTAGATGTATCCTCTAAAACAGTTAATGTTGCATCTGCTTGAGAGCTATCAATATTATTTTGATTGCTAAAATTGCTACTGTTATTATTGTATATACCTTCCATTGTAGAGGTGACCAAAACCGAAAAACTACAACTTGCCACACCTTCTGGAATAATTAAGTCAGATACGCCAACAAATGTTCCGCCTAATGAGCTAGTAATTGTTGCAGTACATCCATTACTATCTGTCCAAGATATTGGACCTGCTATAGTTAATCCAAGAGGTAAATTGTCTGTAAAGTTTATATTTGACTGTGCTGCGTTACCAGAAACATTAAATACTGTAAACTCTAATATACTTTGTTGACCTACAATTATTTGGTCTGGAGTAAAGGTTTTTAAAACCGTTGGAGCAATAACTTGCATATTGCTAATAGACAGGTTGGTGTCTGGAGTTAGCTCATTATTTTCGTTAATGTTGGCTATGGCTTGTGCAGTATTTGTAAATGCACCACCATAACTTGGAGCTGTTACCGGAATTGCTATTTGTATTGTAGAGCCTCCTTCCATATTTGTAATATTACCAGAAATAGTATTACCAGAAATATTAAATGCGGACATGCAGGATGCTATGCCTGACGTCACAATACAAGTTGGTGTTCCGTTTATTGTAAATTCTGGACCTAATATATCTTCAAAAGCAATATTTGTTGCGTTTGAACTTGTGTTACTATTTGTGATGTCTATTATCCAATTAAATGTACTGTTTACACCAACAGAGGTGAATTCGGGATAGGTCTGTACAACGATGTCAATGCAAGGAGCTAAATATGTAATAACGTGGTCTGTATTGTTGAGTAAATCAATTTCATTGTTATAATCTACGCTTTCTATTGAAACATTATTTCTTACAATAATAGGATCTGTGCTACACTCTGGTTGCCAATCTACAACCACTTCATAGGTTATTGAGCTTTGCGCAGGAAGTACCACATTTTCTTCAGGAGTAATTTCCCAAAAAACATCGCTTTCTCCTGCTTCAGGAATACCATCCAGAAACTCTCCGATGTTAGCATTAATAATATCATAACAAGTGGCAGTACCTGTGGTATTAATACAATTTACAGAAATTAATGTTCCTGATGAGGCTTCAGTAATAAAATCACTTAAATAAATTATAGAATCTACATTGCCATAATTAGTCGCCACAACTTGATATGTGACTTCTCCCCATTCTATTGTGTTTGTTGGTGTTAAACCACTTGGTAAAACTGGGTTTGTCTGTTCTTTTGTAATATTAAGCATAACAGTTTCGGCAGGATCACATTCCTCTAAAGGAGGTAATAACAAGAAATCACTATCAGCATTATTTCCAATATTTGGATCAATAATAGTGCTTTCTAATAAATTTACACCACTTCTTACGTGTACCAAAGTATTATCGTCTAATTGTATCGAGCAGTCGTCTGGTTCAATAAATACTACAACAGTAGTTACTGTAATTGTAGTGTTAGTGGGTAGGAAAAATTCGCTGCTTTCCCAAAACTGATCCTGATCAGTTAAAGTAAAATCTGTACAGGCAACAGGACCTGTGGTAGCATCACAATTTATGGATATAATGTCCCAATCGGTATTTAAGGTTAAATTTTGAAGAAAAAAGCGCATATAAGCATCTTCAGGACCCATATTACAAATAGTGGTTACAAAAGTTACTTCTTCGTTCCAATTAATTTCTGCTAAAGGATCAGGATTAGTTTGTATAGTAGTTATACATAAATCCGTCATGTCGCAAAGGTTTCCTTGTGGTAATGGATTAGTAATTATGTTGGAACTATCTGAAGATTGATTGATATCAGAAGGGATAAACGTTAGTTCGATTAAACTTGACAATTCTAAATTGGCAAGCTGTATCGCACATGTTGGATCTAAAAAAAGGACTTCCATTTCAAAAGTTATAGATCCTCCAGGTGTAAACTCGATAGGTGTTGTAAAGGTAAAAAAAGGTTGATACGATGTAATCCCAACTGTTACACCTGCATATGTTGAGGTGTCAGGACACAGCACACCAGCAGTAGTACTAATGCAATTTAAACTATTAAGTTGTATTATGGGTACACCAATTAAAGGTCCAAAAGGATTATCAAATCTACTTATAAAGCTTTGTAATGGAAAAGGGATGTCACTATTATTTGTAATAGTAAATTGATAAGTTATAGTTTGGTTCCAATCACTTATTGAAGTGCCTGAAGTAGGTGAAATTTGATTGTAATCAACCGTAAAGTTAATTGGAGGTTCGACTATGTCAATAGATATAACAGACGTGTTGTTGGATAAATTATTATCCGTTGTGCCTTCAGGCGAAAAAACTGTGGCGTTGGTAGCAACACCTCCAGGAGTTAAAGAGGCCTTAACAACAACCTTTAATTGTACACTACTATTTGAGGGTAGGTTTGCTATTGTACCAGATATTGTGTTTCCGCTTAAAGTGATTGGTGTAATTACGCTGGCTCCACCAGTTTGATTTTGACTATTTGTACTTAAAACCGTTAAGTTAGGATTTAATGTTTGTGTAAAAGTTGCATTAGTAACATTGCCTCCCGAATTAAAAATGGTAATAATATATTGAAAATCTTGATAAATATTAACTTGCGAAATTGAACTGCCAGATAAGTTTTGTGCAGCAACTACTATTGATAAATCTGTAGTTTGCGCTTTGCTTATTAAAAATGAAAAACAAAACATAATTAAGCAAAACGATTTTTTCATAGTTGGTTGGTTTATTGATAGATGTCTAAATTACTAAAAGGTTGCTTCAACTCTCTCAAAAAGATTGTAAATTTGAATTAGAATTCAGTTAAAACATGAGTAAATTATACATAGTTCCAACACCAATTGGTAATCTTAAAGACATGACATTTAGGGCTGTAGAGGTTTTAAAAGCAGTCGATTTAATTTTAGCAGAGGACACACGTACCTCAGGAAAGTTATTAAAACACTATCAGATTAGTACGCAAATGCAAAGTCATCATATGCATAACGAGCATAAAACGGTGGATAATTTGGTCCAAAAATTAAAAGCAGGAACCACTGTTGCATTAATTAGTGATGCAGGGACACCAGCCATTTCAGATCCAGGATTTTTACTAACACGAGCCTGTATAGAACATGGTATTGAAGTAGACTGTCTTCCAGGAGCAACTGCGTTTGTGCCAGCATTAGTAAATAGTGGCTTCCCTAATGATAAGTTTGTTTTTGAAGGTTTTTTACCAGTAAAAAAAGGTCGTCAAACAAGATTAAAGCTATTAGCCGAAGAGACCAGAACCATTATTTTTTACGAAAGTCCACACAAATTAAATAAAACCTTAGGTCATTTTTGCGAGTATTTTGGAGAGGACAGACCAGTATCAGTGTCTAGAGAACTAACTAAATTATACGAAGAAACCATTCGCGGAACCGCAAAACAGGTTTTAGACCATTACACTAATAAACCACCTAAAGGTGAAATTGTAATAGTGGTAGGTGGAAAAAGTAAATAATATATAGGATAAAGATGACAATAACAGCATTTAAATTAAAATTAAAAAACACACCAAATACTATCGCTTTCGCGGAAACGATGCAAGTCGTGGATACGTATTTTGATTTTACACCAACAGCTTTTGCAAATGGTTTGGTGCAAAATGCTGCAGGAGAAAATTCAGGTTCATGCAAAGTATTTGCTTTTGCAAAAGCAGAAGCTTTATCTAAAACCGAAACCTTGGCATGTTTTGGAAAGTATTATTTTGATGACGTTTTAAAAGACCCAAACGGAACAGGTCATCAAAACGTCAGAAACTTTATGATAACAGGTTTTGAAGGGTTGCAATTTGACCAAAACCCATTAACTAAAAAGAAAATCTAATAAAAAACCTCACTAGATATAGTGAGGTTTTTTATTATTAACTAAGTGTAAGCTTTAATTACACGTGTTTGCCGACTTCAAAACCATGTTTTCCTAAATATTGGTTTCCGCTATCAATAGCATCTTCTTCTAAAGTAGTTCCCATACTATCATTCCATCTGTTTAAGTATCCAAATAAAGAGATTACACCAAGCATTTCTACAATTTCACCTTCATCCCAATGTTCGTGTAAGCGTGCTTTAATAGTTTCGTCTACTTGATTTGGTACTTGACTAGCTGCTAAGCTAAAATCTAAAGCAGCACGTTCTGCGTCGCTAAAAGCGGGATGTGTGCGGTATTCCCAAATATTATCTAATTGTTCTTGTTCTGCGCCATAACGTTCTGCTGCTCTAATAGCATGTGCTTGACAATATCTGCAACCTGTAGCATTACTACTTACCCATGCAATCATTCGTTTTAAGGCAGAGGTAACACGACCTTCATTAGCCATAACCGCTTTGTTTAAATTAATAAAGGCTTTACTAATAGCAGGTCTACGTTGCATAGTTAATACCGAATTTGGACAAAATCCAAGAGTCTCGTTAAAGAAAGTCGCCAATTCTTTAGTTTCTAAATCGTAATCTGCTGTTAAAGGTGTTACTAATGGCATCGTTTTTTCGTTTTTAAGTAGTATTTTTGATTGATATCAATAAACGAAAAAATATTCAATTATGTCGCATAAAATTACAACCAATTGGAAGGGAAACATGTTATTCGATTCTGATAACCCAAGTGGTCATCATGTTTTAATGGATACAGATGTAGAAGGTAAAACGCGTGAAGGCCTATCTCCAAAAGCACTAATGTTATCGTCCTTAGCAGGTTGTTCTGGATTAGATGTCGTATCTATTTTAGATAAAATGAAAATTGATACTTATGATTTAAAAATGGAAGTTGAAGGATTATTAACCGATGAGCATCCTAAATATTATCATACCGTAATTTTAGACTATCACTTTACAGGTAAAGATTTAAACGAAGAAAAAATAAATAGAGCAGTACAATTATCTATTGAAAAATATTGTGGTGTTATGGAGATGTTTAGGCGTTTTTCTGAGGTTAAATCCAATGTGCATTTTCATAATAAGTAAGCTTATTTACTTAGAAAAAGTCTAATTTATATTCTAAATCCATTACATGCGCTGGACCTTAAAACCAAAACCAAATCCTAAAATCGTTAAGTCTTTAGCGGATAGTTTGCAAATTGATGTACCTATTGCATCGCTTTTAGTGCAACGTGGTATTGAAAACTTTGAGGACGCTAAATCTTTTTTTAGACCTAGTTTAGACCATTTGCATGATCCGTATTTAATGAAGGATATGGATAAAGCTGTGGTTAGAATACAGCACGCTATTGCTAATAATGAAAACATATTGGTATATGGCGATTATGATGTAGATGGTACGACTTCTGTTGCGTTAATGTCATCGTATTTAAAAACAAAAACACCATTAGTTGCGACTTATATTCCTGATCGATATGGTGAAGGTTACGGTGTCTCTTATCAAGGTATTGACTTTGCAGAAGACAACGACTTTAGTCTTATTATAGCACTAGATTGTGGTGTCAAAGCTGTAGATAAAGTCGCATACGCGAAACAAAAAAGTATAGATTTTATAATTTGTGATCACCACAGACCAGGTGCTACTGTACCAGATGCAGTAGCTGTTTTAGACCCAAAACAAGCAGATTGTAATTATCCTTATAAAGAACTGTGTGGTTGTGGTGTTGGATTTAAATTAATTCAGGCTTTAGCCGAAAAAGATGGTCAAACTATCAACGATTTACTTCCGTATTTAGATTTAGTAGCGACTGCAATTGGCGCAGATATTGTTCCCATTACTGGGGAAAATAGGGTTTTAGCTTACCATGGTTTAAAAGTGGTCAATCAAAAATCGAGAGCAGGATTTAGAGCGATTATCAATCAGCTCAAAAAAGACACGTTAACTATTACGGATGTTGTGTTTACTATTGCACCACGTATTAATGCTGCAGGACGCATGAAACATGGGCAATATGCGGTAGACTTATTAACGGAAATCGATTTTGATACAGCGGTTACCTATGCTGAAGAAATTGAAGCATTTAATTCTGACCGAAGAGAAACTGATAAAACAATTACAGTTGAAGCGTTAGCACAAATCATAGAAAACAAAGAAGAACAAAGACTAACCTCCGTAGTGTATCAAGAAGATTGGCACAAAGGGGTTATTGGTATTGTGGCCTCAAGATTAATAGAGACGTATTACAGACCAACATTAGTGTTTACTAAAAGTGGAGACAAATTAGCAGCTTCTGCAAGATCAGTGTCAGGGTTTGATGTCTATAATGCTTTAGAGGCTTGTAGTGCCCATATCGAACAGTTTGGAGGTCATATGTATGCTGCAGGTTTAACGCTTAAAGAAGAAAACTACGAAGCTTTTAAACAAGCGTTTGAAGATGAGGTTTCTAAAACCATAGATAAAAATTTACTAACACCAGAAATTAAAATTGATACGACTTTAGAGTTAAGTGCTATTGATGATAAATTTTGGCGTATTATTAAACAGTTTGCGCCTTTTGGACCTGGAAACATGACACCTATTTTTATGTCGGAAGATTTAAAAGATACAGGTTATGGTAAATGTGTTGGAGAGGATGATAAGCATATTAGATGTACAGTGACCCAATCTGGCAGAGAAAAATTTGTGTGTATTGGTTTTAATTTAGGCGATAAATTAAATCTTATAAAAGATAAAAAACGTTTTAAAGCGGTCTATTCGGTGGATGAAAATCATTGGCAAGGCAATGTGTCTTTGCAATTAAAATTAAGAGATTTAAAAGAATAATATGGCTAAAAATGATCCATACGCAGCATTAAGAATAAGAGAGTTTAATATCTTTTTATTAGTAAGATTTGCCTTAGTCTTTGGTTGGTCTATGCAATTTGTGGTAATAGAATGGCAAGTTTACTCTATGACTAATAATAAATTAAGTCTTGCTATAATTGGTTTATGCGAGTTTTTACCAGCTTTTTTTCTTGCTCCTTTTGCAGGGCATATTGTAGATAAAAAAGAAAAACGAAATCTATTTGCACTTTGTATTACGCTATTTTCTTTAATTAGCTTTGGACTGTTTTGGTTGACCTCCAATACCATTGAAGCCACCTGGAAAATGCCAACTATTTTATATAGTATTTATGCATTGGTGTTTTTTGGAGGTGTTTTAAGAGCCTTTTTTGGTCCAACTATCTTTTCTTTGATAGCCTTACTTGTGCCTAAAAAGATTTATCCTAATGCAGCAACATGGAGTAGTAGTACATGGAAAGGAGCAAGTGTTTTTGGTGCTTTATCTGCAGGGTTTTTAATAGCTTGGATTGGTGTTCATCATACACTTGGTATTATATTCTTTTTAGTAATGTTGTCCTTAGTACTGGTGTTTTTAATTAATAAAAAGCCAATTTTAAATAGCGGAAATAAAGAAACAGTAAAAGAAAGCTTACAAGCAGGACTTAGTTTTGTGTTTAACGACAAGGTGGTTTTAGGTGCATTAACATTAGATATGATTGCTGTTTTGTTTGGAGGAGCTGTCGCTATTTTTACTGTTTTTGCAAAAGATATTTTAGATGCTGGGCCAAAAGGTTTAGGTATTTTAAATGCTGCATTATCCTCAGGAAGTATTTTGACAATGTTAGCGACAACTTACATTCCTATAACAAAAAACACAGGTAAAAAGTTACTGGTTTCTATCTTTGGTTTTGGGGTTTGTATGATAGTTTTTGGTGCTTCTAAATTAATGTGGCTTAGTGTTTTAATGTTGTTTTTAGCAGGTGTTTTTGACGGAATCTCAATGGTAGTAAGACAAACTATTCTGCAATTAAAGACGCCAGACCATATGAGAGGTCGTGTAGGTGCAGTTAACTCAATGTTTGTTGGGTCGTCTAATGAGTTAGGAGCTGTTGAGAGTGGTATTGCTGCTAAACTTTTAGGAGCGCCATTAGCGGTAATATTTGGTGGGACAGCTACACTTATAATTGTTGCTATAATTGGTGTTAAAAACCAACCACTTCGTGATCTTGATTTAACAAAAGATGTTGAAGATCATGAAAAAGAGGATTAATACTCTTTTAACTCCATATTTTCGCCATCAAAAACCCCATAAGTAAAGTACTTTATCCAATCGCCTAGATTAACGTATTTAGAGTTGTTGCCTAAGTCTATGTTTAACGGTAAGTGTCTGTGGCCAAAGATAAAAAAATCACGATGTTTAGTCTCTAATTTGCGTTTGCAATATTGCACTAGCCACTCTTTATCGTTTCCTAAAAATTTAGCATCATCGTCACCAGAGATCATTTTGTTTTTAACAGACATATATTGTCCTAAGCGTAAAGCAAAATCTGGGTGTAATAAACGTTGGAATAACCATTTAGCAACAGGATTGGTAAACACTTTTTTCATGCGTTTATACCCTTTGTCTTCTGGTCCTAAACCGTCTCCATGTCCTATAAAAAAGGTTTTGTTGTTAAAGGTAAATTCTTTTGGTTTGTGGTAAACAGGGATGCTTAATTCTTCTTCAAAGTAGCCATCCATCCACAAATCATGGTTACCTACAAAGTAATAGATTGGGATTCCGGAGTCACTAATTTCTGCAAGTTTACCTAATGTTCTGGTAAATCCTTTTGGTATTACGCGTTTATATTCCATCCAAAAATCAAACATATCTCCTAATAAGAAAATAGCTGCTGCATCGTCTTTTACCATGTCTAACCATGCGACAAACTTTTTTTCGCGAGGTAAAGAGAGCTCTTTTGTTGGTGC
Organism: Olleya sp. AS48; assembly: GCF_038900355.1. Taxonomy (NCBI): domain Bacteria; kingdom Pseudomonadati; phylum Bacteroidota; class Flavobacteriia; order Flavobacteriales; family Flavobacteriaceae; genus Olleya; species Olleya sp. AS48. The sequence continues at coordinate 54,900 of NZ_JBBMRD010000014.1, forward strand.
GCCTAAATGATTGTCTGAGGCGAAATATATTTTTTTTCCTTTTGGAATTTGCATGTGGTAAAGATAACTATTTCTTGATAATGCCTATCGTTAGCAGGTGTGTGCGTTAGCGATTGATACGGTATCCTTTTTTGTGCGCGCTTATGCGCAAAAAAGATATAGTGGAAAGCGCGACCCTTGTGGTAACGCCCAAATTATTTATTGGTTATCGCTGGCGTACCATTGTGCGTAGCTGGTTGCGGTTTCGGATAGTTTTAAAGAGTGCAGTTTGATGTTGTTTGGTAAACGGTCTTGTATTTTTTGTGCAAAATCGATGACCATCATTTCGCTGGTTGGTTGATAATCTACCAGTAACACGTTGTGGTCTCTGTCCTGAAGCTCTTTGGCTAGTTGGACATGTGGTGTGTTTTTGTTAAATACTGTGGCGTGATCAAAAACGTCTACAATTTCTTCTTTTACTATTTTTTTTAGATCTGTAAAGTCTATTACCATTCCAAATTTTACATTGTTGCTATCAGAAATTGGTGTACCTATTACTGTTACATCTAGTTTGTAACTGTGTCCATGGACGTTTTTACACTTTCCGTCATAACCATAAAGTGCGTGTCCAGTCTCAAAAGTAAATTGTTTTGTAATACGAATATTGCTCATTAACCTAAGTTTTATTGCGCAAAGATATTGAATTTGTAAAAGCGAAAGGTTATTAGGTTACATTTGCGCACTTTTTTAAATATAAAACAGGTTATGAATCAGATTTTTGAGGCTTTAGATTTTGTTGAAAATCCATTGTACGAGCAAATTATAGAGGATATTGCAAAGCAAAAATTTACGATTATTGATAATTTTTTTTCTGAAGAAGAAGTTGTTGCTTTAAGAGGGTCTATACTTGATAAGTATGAGGAGGATGCTTTTAAAAAGGCTGCTATTGGTAATAAATTTGATGAGGTAATAGTTAAATCTATTAGAGGTGACGTGATTTTATGGATTGAGGAAGCTAGAGCTAATGTAGCGGAATCTTTGTTTTTTAATAAGATTAATGATTTGGTTGGTTATTTAAATAAAACGTGTTTTTTGGGAATTTTACATAAGGAGTTTCATTATGCGATTTATCCAAAGTCAACGTTTTATAAACGTCATTTAGATACGTTTAAAAATGATGATAGACGTAAGCTGTCTTTTGTGTGCTACTTAAATCATGAAGATTGGCAACCAGAAAATGGTGGCGAATTGGTATTGTATTTAGACGATAATGGTAATGAGGTAGAGAGAGTGGTATATCCTTTTCCTGGTCGTGTGGTAATATTTGAAAGTCAAATTTTAGAGCACGAAGTTAAACCAGTAAATACTAAAAGATTAAGCATTACTGGTTGGCTTAAAACGCGTTAATTAGCGTCTTCTGTTGCGCATTTTATTATAGAAATAAGCTATAATTACAAATAATGCTAGTAATGGAAAAATTAAATTGCTCATAATTTTAAGACTCTTTGTTACGATTTTTATTATATCTGTACAGCAAATAAGCTAGTACTACTAAGATAAAAAGTGGCAAATACGATCCAATTAAAATACCGATTTGATAATTATTATCTGGAGCATTTTTAATTTTGTCTTCAATATTGACTTGTAGTAAGCTTAATAACATACGATTTTATTATGTTGTAAAGTTAGTTGTTTTGTGCAAGAGGCAAAAATTGTTTTCTAAATTTTATAATTAACGGAAAACCACGCGCTATAATCCACAAAGTAAAGGCTATAAATATACCATGTAATTTTAAGTTGTAATAATCTGCAATAAAAAGGACTGGTAAAAAAACAAAAAAAGTGGATAATAATAGTAAGTTACGTAGGTCTTTCATTTTTCCTAAACCTTTAAACATACCATCAAATATAAAGGCTAAAGCACACAAGGGTTGCATGGCTAGTACCATCCAAAAAACACTATAAAAGGTTTTTAAAACTTCGGGTTCTTTGGTGAAAAGTCTGCCTATTGGATAGTAAAATATAGCTCCAATTAGTGCTACTAGGCTACCTAAGTAAATCCCATATTTTATTAGTTTTTTACTTAATTCTAATAGCTCTTTATAGTTTTTTTGACCAAAAAGTTTGCCAGACAAAATGTTTCCTGCGCTAGCATAACCGTCTATTATAAAGGCTCCTAAAAACCAAAGATTAATTGCAATTGTATAAGCTGCAATATAGTTTTTGCCATAGCCTGTGGCATATTTTGTTGCAAAATATAACGTGATATTTAAGGCTAGTGTACGTACAAACAAGTTTAATATCATGATAGCAAAATTGCTGATTTGTTTGTTTAATGGGAATTTAACCCGAAGCGGAATATTAGTTTTGGTTAATAGTAAATAGCCAGATAGGATTGCCATTATTATTTGTGCTATTACACTAGCATACGCAGCACCTTTTATATGCATGGGTTGTATAAATCCATTAATACCATACACTAGCATAAAGTCTAAAATTACATTTAAAAAGGCTCCAATAATTGCAATTACCATGGGATAGTAAGTGTTTTGTAATCCTCTAAAGGTGCCAAAAACTGCGATAACAAATAAGGTAAACGGAAAACCAAATACTCTAATTTTATAATACTCTATACTATAATCCAAAATCAGACCTGAGGCATTATAAAGTTTAAATATCTGCGATGTAAATGGATATGTTGTTGCTATTATAACTAAGCTTAACGAGGTAATTAATAAAATAGCTTGAGCAGGTAAGTCTTTAACCTGGTCTAATTTATTGGCGCCAACATGTTGTGATATTATAGAAGAAATAGCGCTTCTAGTTTGTCCTAATATCCAAATTAACATAGATAAAAATGTGGTAACTATACCAATTGCAGCTAAGGACTCAGTTGGGTTAAGCTGTACATTTCCAACAACAGCAGCATCTGTTAAAGACAAAATAGGTTCTGATATACCTGCTATAAGTGCAGGAATGGCTAGTTTATTTATATGTCTTAAGCTTATGGAGGTATTCAAAATTTGTATTCAAAATGATTTTGTAAAGGTCGTAAAAGATTATCGAAGTTTTTGTAAAGAAAAATCTGTATTTTTGATTTCTAAACACTCTTTATATGAAATCTATTTTAGTTCCTGTTGGGTCATCAAAAAACGCACAAAGTCATTTACAATACGCAGTAGATTTTGCTGAAGCTTTTGGCGCAAAATTATATGTTGTTCAAGTATATAATGTTTATACCAAATCAGGAACGATGATTAAGGTGGATCATATTTTAGAAAGAGAAAGTTTAGATTTTTTAAATAAGCACGTTGCTTCGGTTAATAAAAAAAATGTTGAGGTTATTGTAAAAACCTTTAAAGGAAAATTAGTAGACACGTTAGAGTTAGTTTCTAAATCGTTAGACATTGATTTAATTATTTTAGAGCCTAGAACAAATTCTATTAAAGATGAAGTTTATTTAGGTAAAACCTCTGGTAAAATCATTAAGCAAACTAATATTCCTGCACTTATTGTTCCTGAAGGTTATGTTTATAAACCAATAAATTCAATACTATTTGCATTAAAATCTGCAGTCATTAATAAAGTTGATGCTTTGTATCCTTTATTAAGTTTAAAAAATCATTTTAATGCTAAGTTAAATTTACTGCTAGTAAAAACACCTTTTCACTCTCAAAGTGATTTTGTTATAGCAGAGGATTTAAAAGAACATTTATCATCTACAAAAGAATCTGAAAACGCTACTACGTTTCAAGGTGTCTTAGAGCATTATAAAGAATTTAATCCTGATATTCTTTGTGTTGTCCGTCGTAAAAGAGGATTTTTTACTAAAATGTGGGAAAAAAATAGCATCCTTAAAAAGGATTTTTATGTGACAACATTTCCTGTTTTAGTGTTAAGCGGACTAAAATAATTTACTCGTGTTTTGTGCTTTTATCGGTAAAATCATTTGATTTAACTAATATAATAGCTGTTTGTCGTAAAGTCACTATTTGGTAAAACTCGACTTTGCCTTAATGCGTAAGTTTATAAAACTAACCAAATAATGAAACACTTATACCTGCTAATCTGTTTTATAAACTTTTCTGTATTTGCACAAAATACAACCTACAACCCAATCACTAGTTCTGGAGATTTATATGAATATAGTCAGTATGCATCGGTTGGGAATAAAGATTTAAGTATACAAGATATACTTTTAGAAAAAAACCTTGAATATCAAGATTTAAGCTCTGATAATCAAAGTTTAGGATTTACTTCTCAAAATTATTGGGTAAAATTTAAATTAGAAAATACGTCTAATGATAAAACGACCTATTATCTAGAAACTGCAAGACCTGTAACAGATAAAGCTAATATGTTTATTGTTACACAAGACAGTATACAAACGTTTAAAAGTGGTGATCAAATCCCCTTTGAAACCAGACAGGTGGCACACAGATCTACTGTATTTAAACTAGTTTTATTACCTAACACTGTTCAGGATGTTTATATGGAGTTTGGCAGTGATGGAGAAACAATCAACTTACCACTTAACCTATTTACAGAGTCTGAGTTTTGGATCATGAATTATAAGCAACAATTGTTTTTGGGCTTATTTTATGGTCTTTTATTTTTGGCAGGGATTATATACTTATTTTTTTATACTAGTTTAAAAGAAAAAACATTTTTGTATTACGGCTGTTATGTGTTTTCAATAGCTTTATTACAAGGCGCTTTGGATGGTTTTATTTTTGAATTTTTACTAACCAATGGTGGTTATTTAAATAGTAAAGCGGTTTTAATAGCAGCATTATTTTCTAATTTTTTTCTATTAAAATATTGTGAGTATTTTTTAAAAGTTTCGCAATATTTAAGCAGTTTTAAGATTGTATATAATGTTATATATGTGGTGTTAGGTGTTTTATTTGTCATGGTATTTATTTCACCAAAAACAATGGAGTTTGTTTATCCATTATCTAATTTAAATGGCTTGCTAAGCCTTATTTTGCTCTTGGCTACAATTTTTACAATGCGTTATAAAAAACTACGTGTTGATTTTTATTTTTCTATTGGAATTTTCTTTTTGATAATTGGTTTATTAGGCTTTGTAATGAATAACTTAAGTCTATTGCCTAATAATTTTTTTACTTTAAATAGCTCTAAATTTGGATCAGGAATGGAGGTTATTTTCTTGTCTTTATCCATGACTAACTTGCTTAAAAAATTAAGGGAAGATAAGGAAGAGTCGCAAGAATTAGCGTTAAATAGGTCTCAGGAAATAAGTCAATTAAAGACTTTTTTTATGTCCAATATGAGTCATGAATTAAGAACACCTATTAACGCAATTATGGGTATTGCACAAACCGAATTGAAAAATAATGGTAATTCTGAAAGTAATAAAAATTACGAAATTATTAAAAATGCATCACTTAGTTTACTTAGTAATGTTAATGATATTTTAGATTTTGAGAAGATTGAAAAAAACGAATTAAAATTGGTCAACGAGGTTTTTAATCCGTTTAATGCAGTTACTGAAATTAGTAATAATTGGAAACTTGAAGCACAGCGTAAAGGCTTAAATTATCATTTTGAAATAGATGCAGATATACCAGATTTTATTGAAAGTGATTTAGAGCGTTTTGTGCAAATTATAAATAATGTTTTAAGTAACGCTGTTAAGTTTACAGCAGAAGGTAGTATTGGTTTTAAATTAAAATGTTTTCCGCAACCTAATGATGTTAATCGGTTTTCACTTCAAGTCTCAGACTCTGGCGTTGGTATGACACCAGAAACCAAGAAAAATATTTTTGACAGTTTTAATCAAATGAGGAATAACCACAAAAGAAAATTTGGTGGTATCGGGTTAGGATTAACTATAGTCAACCGTTTAGTAGATTTATTTGATGGAGAAATAACGGTAGAGAGTCAGTTAGATAAAGGCACTGTTGTGTATATAGATTTGCCTTTAAAAGTTGTCAAAATAGCAACCCTTAACGATCAAAAAGCAATTCCAAGCACACGTCATGCTGCTCCTTTAAATGTTTTAGTTGTAGAGGATAATATGCTAAATCAAATGGTTATTAAAAAACTACTTAGTACAGATAACAAGTTTACAATGGTTATTGCTAACAATGGTGAAGAGGCTTTAAAACTATTAACAAACGCTAGTTTTGACTTAATTTTGATGGATTTGCAAATGCCTATTATGGACGGTTACGAGGCTACGCAACATATTAGAAGTGGTATTTGTGGACCCAAAATACAATCAATACCAATTATAGCAGTAACCGCAGATGTTATGCAGGAAACTAAACAACGTGTTTTAAACATTGGTATGAATGATTACATGACAAAACCGATTAATAAAGAGCTTTTGTTTAAAAAAATAGAGCGTTGTATTTATGATAATACTAATTTAAAAATTGCTTAATTTATAAAAGCTATGCTTTTTTTGGTGACAACTTCCAATGCTTCTGGTAGATAATTTTCAGTCCAAGGATGTTTAGCATTAAATACATGATTGGTTTCTGGTAGTGCAATTAAGGTGTTTTTAGGGCTCCAAAGTTTTAGCAATTTTGCTTCTTCAAAGCTTATCGAAGGATCTTTAGTACCATGAATTATTAAATGAGGAATAGTTAATCGTTTACAGCAATTTTCTATATCCAATCGGTCTTTATTATTTATGTAATCTAAGTAAAACTGAAAATTATGAGGCATATTTTGTTTTGTCCGACTGTTTAAAACGTATTTAACACCATCTTTTTTCCATTGTTCTAAATCTCCTGTTGTGGAGGTGCGTTTGCCAAAAGCACAAACACTAGCCCAAGTTATTAACTTTGTAATTCTGTGGTCTTCGCTAGCTTTAATTATTGAAATTCCACCACCTCTAGAATGTCCAATTAAAGTGATATTATTAGTGTCAATATTATTTTTGTATATACTTTGGTCTGACGTAAAATGATTTAGTATATCGTCTAAATCTTGTAATTCTTTAGTGTAGTTGTTTTCCGCGAAAGCGTCTAAATCCGGAAAATCTATAGGTTGATTTACAGTTCCTCCATTATGCGAAAAGTTGAATTTTACAAAAAATAAATTTTGTTTAGCAAAGTTATTTGCTACTAAATCCCACGTTCCCCAATCTTTAAAACCTTTGTAGCCATGACAAAAAATCACTAAAGGTTTTTGCTTTTTGTTATCATTATAAAACGTATCATAAACAATTGGTTTTTGATTAATACGTGTTAATATTTGATTTTTTATCTTCATTTATAGCTCTTTTTCTATAAAATCTTGATCTGTATTAAAGATTTCTATGATTAAATTTTTAAGCTGAATTTCAAATTCATTTAAAGTGTCCTGAGTGATTAATGTATCCTTATTCCTGTCGTGACTGCTTTCTTTTTTTATGAAGGGAATAAAACCTGCACTTAAATTTTTAAACGAAATAATACCTGCTTCTACAGGTAAATTTATTTTTTTATCCTTTAAAAGCATATAGACATACATCAAAACCTGAAAAGATTTGCTGTACTTATTATAGTCCGTTAATAAGTCATCCCAATTAATAACTGACACTTTACTTTGGTCTACTTTTCCTGTTTTGTAATCTATTATTCTAACAACACCATTACAATGGTCTATTCTATCAACTGTACCTCTTAATTGTATTGTAAAAGGTAATGTGTCTATATTTAGTTTTACGTTTTCGACCTTAGCTTCTAATGCAATAATTTTTATGGAATCTCCTTTTTTTAATGCTTCAATTTCTAAGTTTAAAAAATTTAAAACATAGCGTTTAGCAATTTCAAAAACAATAAGGTTTTTACCCTTTGTCATATCACCTTCCTTGTATTCTTCTTTAAAAAACGAGGTGATAAGAGTATCTATTTTTGGTATTAAAGATTTTACGTTGTCAACAGTTATTGTTTGTCCAATAAAAGGAGTGTATAGGCTTTCAAGTGTATTGTGTACAACGGTTCCTAGTGTATTGGCAGCAATGGTTTCTTCTACTTCTTCTAGATTAGAAATGCCTAGTAACTTTTGATAGTAAAAATCAATTGGGTTTCTAACATAACTGGTTAATGATGAAGGAGAAAATCCTCTGTTAGCAATATTTTTAATTTGCGAAATAACACTTTCGGTTTTACTAACTGTTATTAGTTGTTTATTATGGTTAGGTACTTTTGGCGTTAGTATTTTATGAGTGACCTGATGTGTACCTTCTAATTCTAATTGATTGATAAATCTACTTTTCTCTCCTCCAATTAGCGTATCAATTTCTGTGTTATATAATATATAAACATTTTTTGCACGCTGTAATAAGTGATAAAAGTGGTAGGTGTATACTGCGTCTTTTTCTTTATAAGTTGGTAGTTTGTTTTCTAATTTTACATCAAAAGGAATAAAGGAGTTATTCGTTTTTCCTGAAGGTAAAATACCTTCATTAACATTAGATATAATTATAGTTTCAAAGTCTAAAACTCTAGATTCTAACATTCCCATGATTTGTAAACCTTGTAAAGGTTCTCCTTGAAAATCTAATGTTTCAGAGCTTAGTAACTCTTTATAAATATTATATAAACCTTTTATATCTTTTATGTGGTTGTAGTTTTCATTTAGTCGTAAAATCTCATTAAATAAGATATTAAATCTGAATAGATATTCTAATCCTAATTGATTTTTATCTTTATTTTCTGTGAGATGTTCTTTAATTATATTAATAAGTTTAAAACAGTTGTTTAGAGCTGTTTTAGCGTCGTTATTCCAATTGCTAAACAATAGTGACACTAACGCTTTATTGTCTTGAGCTAAGGCTGATATTTGAGCTTCTGTTAGATAAACTAAATTGTTTTTATTGATAAGCTCTATAACATTAATAGCGTTATCGTTTTTAAATAATGGTTGTATGTATTGATGAGAAATTATACTTATAACATCCTTGTAATAAAACGGATTAGCATGCTTTTTATGTAAAGTGAAAATATGTTCAAATAAAGAAGCTAATGGGATGGTTTTTAAAGGAAATCCCATGGTTATATTTAACGTCGAAACGGATTCTGGTACGGAATTTAATACGGGAATTAATAAGTTTTCGTCACCTAAAACTACAGCTGTATTTTTTAAACTGGCATCGTTTTTACTTAAATCCTGTAGTATTGTTCCTATTGCTTTTGCTTGACCTATATTTTTTGGTACACCAAAAATATTAATGTTTTTTTTAGATGAGTAATGGTCGTTGATCCAGTTAAAATCATGATCATTAAAATAGCTCCATTTGTTTTTGTGTTGTCTTAAAAACAATCCAGCGTCATGAATTTTATTATTCATAAATTGCTTGTCAGTGTCCCAATAAATGGTTGCTAATTTATTATGTAGTAGTTGTTGTATTATTTTTTCTTCTGCTTCATTTAAAGCATTAAACCCTAAAAACACATGGTGTTTGTCTGTGTTAGATATGTATGCATTACTGTTATTAAAGGCTTCTCTATAAAGTAAGCCTTGATAACCTTTATTTTTAGAAATTAAAGATGTAGTAAAGGCGTTATAATAATCGTTTAACTTATTCCAGAATTTTAAATAGCTACTGACCAGTTCAGTTTGATCTTCTTGTAGTGACCAATGTTCTAGGTTTTTAATAGCTTTTAGGTAGTCAAATATTTTTTTTTGCGGAATTAGATAGCGATCAATCTCATTAAAATCTTGAAGTATAATTTGTGCCCATTTAGAAAAGGTATCAAATGACTCTCTTTCTTTTTCTGGAGTTAGTATAATATATACGTTATAGAACTCAAAAAGCAGCTCTGTGTTTGTTGTCGTTTTTAAATCTGATAATTCTTCTACAAAGGATTCTATACTAATAATCTTTGGAGCAAAAATAGTCTGATTTAAAGTTAAGCTTAACGTGCGTCTTAAAAAAACACCTGCTCTTCTGCTGGGTAATATAAAGACAAGTTCGCTAAAGTTTACTTCCTTAGTTACTAAGTCGTCAATTACATCTTGTATAAAACTTGTCATTATATAAAAATAAAAAACGCTTCGGAATACCGAAGCGTTTTTCTATAAAACTTATTAGTGTTTGGTTATAACTTATTTTCTAAGTTTAACTTCTACACGTCTGTTGTTAAATCTTCCAGCTTTTGTTTTGTTGCTGTCAATTGGATAGTCTTCACCAAATCCGTAAGCGTTTAATCTTTCAGAGTTAATTCCGTTTTCGATTAAGTAAGCCATTACAGCGTTAGCTCTAGAATCAGATAATGTTTGGTTAGAAGTTTTGCTTCCAACGCTATCTGTGTGACCTTCAATTGTAAAGTTAGCGTCTGGGTATTCTTTTAAGATTGCAGTAATAGACTGTAATACAGAGAAAGTTTCTTTTCTGAAGCTAGATTTTCCAGTGTCAAATAAGATAGTTTTAGCATAGCTATTTAATTTATCTAATACAACTTGAGTTGGGATAACAGCTTCTGGACAACCATTGTTAGCTACTGTTCCTACTTCTTTAGGACAGTTATCAACTTTGTCTAATACACCGTCACCATCAGTATCTGGCCAAGGACATCCTTCGTTTGCAGCAGGACCTGCTTCGTTTGGACATTTATCTTTAGCATCAGCAACACCATCACCATCAGCATCTGGACAACCTTTTAAAGATTTTAATCCTTTTACTTGTGGACAATCATCGTTATTATCAGATACTCCGTCACCATCAGAATCAGGACATCCGTTAAACTCAGCTAAACCAGCTTCGTTTGGACAAGTATCTTTAGAATCTTCGATTCCATCACCATCAGAATCTGGACAACCGTTAAATGCTTCTAATCCAAAAGTATCAGGACAAGCATCATCTTTGTCATATATTCCGTCACCATCAGTATCAGTTCCACCAAATTTAACTGCTAAACCAGCTGAATGTTGGAAATGCTTAGTTAAATAGTCTTCAAATGAGTGCTTGTATTTAGACTCAACAAATAAACCAATATTATCAGAAAACCAGTAAGTTAATCCTAAAGAAGCATTAACTGTTCCTGCTCCAACTGCGTTGTTAGAACCTGCTTTTGTAGAGTAAGTGTTATAAGCACCTTCTTCAATCCAAGTGTAACCACCTCCAACTCCAATAGCTGGATCTAATCTTTTTGAACCTAATACTTCACCTAAGTGGTATCTTACGTTACCATCAATAGCGTAGTATGCTAAATCATTAACACGTAAACTAGGGTTAGTACTATCTTGTCCCCATTTGTTAATTCTGTTTATAGAACCTCCAGCTTGGATAGAGAAGTTGTCACCAACATACTTAGATACAGAAATTGTAGATAAAGATGGTAAAATACTCCAGTGATCGTTAGCGTTAAAGAATTCTTGGAAATAATCTCCTTGTGGAGCGTTTTCACCTACAGGAAAAACATCTACTGCGTTTACACCGAAGTTAATAGCCCATGGGTTGTTTTGGTCTTGTGCCATAACGTTACCTAAACTAGAAAGTAGTAACATTGTGAACAATAATCTGCTAAGATTTTTCATATTCAAAAATTTAATTTTTAAGTGTTAATTAAAAGCAAAAATAAGTTGTTATATATTATTAACAAAGACAAATATATAAAAATATTGATTATTTGTTGCTTTTATATCAGTATTATAGATTGTTTCTAAATAATTTCCAATACTTTACCAACTTTAATAAAAGCACTAACTGCTTTTTCTAGTTGTTCCTTAGTGTGCGCTGCAGATAACTGCACTCTAATTCTAGCTTTGTCTTTTGGTACTACAGGGAAGAAAAATCCTATTACATAGATACCTTCTTTTAATAACATATTTGCCATGGTTTGAGATAGTTTAGCATCGTACAACATTACAGGTACAATTGCTGAGTCACCATCAATAATATCAAATCCTGCAGCTTTCATTTCTTTTTTGAAAAATTTGGTATTTTCTTCTAGTTTATTACGTAATGAGTTGTCATTGGCTAACATATCAAACACTTTTATTGAAGCGCCTACAATAGCTGGTGCTAATGAGTTTGAAAATAAATAGGGTCTTGAGCGTTGACGTAATAGTTCTATAATTTCTTTTTTACCAGTAGTGTAGCCACCCATTGCGCCTCCAAGTGCTTTACCTAAAGTTCCTGTTATAATGTCTACTCTGTCCATAACGCCTTTTTCTTCTAGAGTACCACGTCCTGTTTCTCCAATAAATCCAGCCGAGTGACACTCGTCTATCATTACCATAGCGTCATATTTATCTGCTAAGTCACATATTTTATCTAGAGGTGCTACTAATCCATCCATAGAGAATACACCATCAGTCACAATTATTTTAAAACGTGCGCCATTTGCGTTAGCATCAATAAGTTGCTTTTCTAAATCTGCCATGTCGTTGTTTTGGTAACGGTAGCGCGCAGCTTTACATAACCTTACACCATCAATAATTGAGGCATGATTTAACGAGTCTGATATAATCGCATCTTCTTTACCTAATAAAGGTTCAAATACACCACCATTTGCATCAAAAGCTGCTGCATATAATATGGTGTCTTCTGTACCATAAAATTCTGCTATTTTGTGTTCCAAAGTTTTATGTATGTCTTGTGTACCACAAATAAATCTAACAGATGACATACCAAAACCATGCGTATCCATCGTGTCTTGAGCTGCTTTAATAACTTCTGGGTGAGAGGATAATCCTAAATAGTTATTTGCACAAAAATTTAAAACAGTTTCGCCTGTGTTTAAAGTTATTTCGGCACCTTGAGCAGATGTTATAATACGTTCTTCTTTAAAAAGACCGTTGTCTTTAATGTCTTGTATTTCGTTTTGTAAGTGTTCTTTTATTTTACTGTACATAATTGTATTTTTTTACAAATTTAATAATGTTATCGTGTTAATTGCTTAGTTAAATCTATTCTTTAATTTAATACGTTACTATTTTGATTGTATCGTTTACATAGATTAATATTTTTTTCTTTACCATATAGTTCATCTCCTTTAAAGTATCAGAATATTCCTCTAGTTGTTGTTGGTACTTAGGATTAGATAATCCTGTTTTGTAATCTATAATAATAGCTTCGTTATCTTTTATTGCTAGTCGGTCTGGTCTAATTATTTTGCCTGATTTTGTAATAATATCTCTTTCGTTATATATGGTATAATTATCAGTAAAATAAGGAATTAACTCTGGTGTATTAATAATGTTAGTAATTGTATTGTTTAAAATTAATGCTTGTTCCTTATTAATAGTTCCTGTTTGAGTATAGTTTAAAATAACAGGCTCAACATCTACTATTGTGTTTATTTCTGACATTATATCGTGTATCAGGTTTCCTTTTTCAATAGCATTTTCTTGTTCTGTATCCCATAGATAACCTGATTTAGTAATAATTTTAATATTATGATCTTGTTTAGAAACGCTAATAAACAATTCTGTTTCTTGGGTGTTTTCTAACTTGTCTTCTAGTTGCGATTCGCGATTAGCTTTTCCAAAGGTATACTCTAATTGTGAGTCACTCCATAGACCCTTGTCTATTAAGTAATTTGTTAGTAATCCAGAATACGTATTATGTGTCACTATTCCTTTTACTGATTTTTCTTTTTTAGATATAATATAGAGTTGCTCTATAGGTCTAGTTAATGCTACATATAATAGGTTAATATTATCTAATTCTTGTTCTGCTCTATGTTGATTGTAAATGGTTTCGCCAGTTGTGCCATATTCCTCAAAGTCCTTATTAAAATTGAGTAGCGTTTTAGAAAAACCACTAAATTGTTCTTGGTCTAACGGAAACCATTCTTTGGGCTCCACTTCTTTATATATATCTAAATGTGCATACGGAAAGATAACCACCGGAAACTCTAATCCTTTAGATTTATGGATTGTCATTATCTGAACCGCATTTTGATTGCTAGGAGAGACAATATTTAAACTGTCCTTTTTAGATTCGTAATAATCTACAAAACTTGGTAAATCGGATATTTGCTTTTGAGAAAACTCTAAAACGGTGTCTAAAAAGTACTGTATATAGGCATTTGACGTTTCCGTCATTTTAAAACTTCTGACAATATCTTCAGTTAAATCAAATAAGGATAATTCTACTAATTCGGTTGGATTACAATGTATTGAGAATTGCTCAAAGCCTTTAAAAAACTCGGGAAGTGGCAACTCCAAGTTGGTTTTAAAATAAGCATGTTTATCTTGTATTGCATTAGTATTTGCTAAATAATCCAACACTTTAATTCTAACCTCTAAGTGATTTGGGTTTATTAGTAGTTTAAAGATATTAATAACTAGTTTGACCTCTTCAGAGTTGTTTATCAACATGGTTTCGGAAGAGGTGATTTTAACTCCTTTTTCGCTTAAAAATTCGGCAATAGCCACACCTTCTTTTTTCTTTCTTACTAATATGCAAATATCTTTAAGATTGTATCCCTTTGTTAAGCATTGGTTTATGGTGTCAAAAACTGTTTCTGGAAACAACTCGTTAATATCGTCTTCTTTTTGTAAATCTAAAAACTGAATATTAACAAAGCCTTCTTGATTTAACACCGGAATTTGATTTGCTTTTTTATACAAATCAGAATAGTCGTTACTACTAAAACTAGTGTTAGCCAAAAACTCAAAAAACGTATTATTAAACGTAATAACCTTTTTAAAACTTCTGTAATTATACTCTAACCTAACAACTTCTTTGTCAATAGGAAACGGGTTGTCGGTTTTAGTTAGTCCTAAAAATTGTTCTGCTTTTCCACCTCGCCACCTATAAATAGCCTGTTTAGCATCACCTACCAACATGGCTGTTCCTTGCTCACCTTTTAAGTTTTGTCCTGTTAGTGTGTTTTCTATTAAAGGCACTAAGTTTTCCCATTGCATTTGTGATGTATCCTGAAACTCGTCGATAAAATAATGTCTAAATTTTTCACCTAAACGTTCATAAATAAAAGGCGTTGGTTGGTTTTTAATTTCTTTACTAATAAGCGTATTAAACTCGGAAATCAATAATTTATTTTCATCTTCCTTAATCGTAGTTAACTCTTTGTTTATAGCATTTAAAACGGATAAAGGTGTTACATTTTTGTACACAGCTTTTATAAATTTTAAGCTAATAACATTTTCTTTAATTAAGTGATATGCTTTATCTATCTGTGGTAAAAGTTGATCAATTAATTGCGCTTTCGCGGAATCTAAAGTCTTTGTGTAAACGTTACCTTCAGCAATATTATCGGCTAATTTATTATCATATAATTTGTAAAATTCAAAATTAGAAACTTTTACAAAATGGTTATATAACGTTCCTCTAGAAAAACTTTTGGCATCCAGACCATTGGTTTTAAAAACCTCTAATAATTGGTTGGCTGTTTGCTTAATTAATGTTTCTTGATATTTTATTTTTTTAATTAATTGCGCTTTTAAGGATTTAAAATCCTCTAGCGTTTTATGTTTAATACTGTCTAAATGTGGTAAGTCATTGTCGTTAATTAATAGTTTGGCAATAGTATTAAAATCTCTAGAAACGTCCCAACTTTTATCATCATCAGCTTTTTCTAAAGCAAAATCAATTAAAACTTTAGTAAGTGCCACATCAGTTCCTGCTTTAGCTATAAGACTATCCACTGCTTGATTAAGTAGCGATGGTGTATCAAGCTCGACCTCAAAATTTATCGGAATTTTTAAATCATGTGCAAAAGTCCTGATTAATCTATGGTTAAAACCGTCTATGGTAGAAATGTCAAAAGCAGCATAATTATGCATTATGGTGTTTAATAAAGCAATTGATTTTAAATGGACATCAGTAGGTTTAAGGTCTAACTCAGTAGTGATAGCCTCAAACATCCCATTTGGTTTAGTGATAATTTCTGGATCAGAAAACGATTTTAATGTGTCTAAAATTCTAATTTTCATCTCGCCTACAGCCTTATTTGTAAAGGTTATGGCTAATATTTGTTTAAAACCGTCATTATGTTTTCTGGTAAACAATAGTTTTAAATACTCCTTAACTAAAGCAAAGGTTTTTCCGCTACCAGCAGAGGCGTCATAAACTTTAAAAGGTGTTTTTGTAGACATTGTAATTTTAAATTTTAGACAAGATAATAACAATATTATGGTTCCTAAATTTATTTTAAAACATTCTTTGATAATTAAATGGCGATGTTAAAATATTATTAAATACATTTAATCCATTGCTTAAATATTTTCAATTGAAGGCTTTAATGTTTAATTTTGATTATATTGAATATTAACACTTAAAAACATACAATTATGGCTTTTGAATTACCAAAATTAAAATATGCGTATGATGCATTAGAACCAAATATCGATGCACGTACAATGGAAATACATCACACAAAGCACCACAATGGTTACACAACTAAACTAAATGGAGCTATTGAAGGAACTGACTTAGAAGGAAAATCTATTGAAGATATTCTTACTAATTTAGATATGAATAATATGGCTGTAAGAAATAATGGAGGAGGTTTTTACAATCACTCATTATTTTGGGAAGTTATGAATCCAGAAGGTAAAGGACGTTTATCTGGAGAATTAAAAGATGCTATTGAGGCAGCTTACGGAAGCTTTGATGCATTTAAAGATGCTTTTAGTAACGCAGCAGCAACTCAATTTGGATCAGGTTGGGCTTGGTTATGTGTGCATAAAGGAGGTAAGGTTGAAGTGTGTTCTACACCAAACCAAGATAACCCATTAATGCCAGGAGTAACTTGCGAAGGAACACCAATCTTAGGATTAGACGTTTGGGAGCATGCTTACTATTTAAACTACCAAAACAGAAGACCAGATTATATCGATGCATTTTTTAATGTTATTAACTGGAACGAAGTAGAAAGACGT
Organism: Olleya sp. AS48; assembly: GCF_038900355.1. Lineage (NCBI taxonomy): Bacteria > Pseudomonadati > Bacteroidota > Flavobacteriia > Flavobacteriales > Flavobacteriaceae > Olleya > Olleya sp. AS48. The sequence continues at coordinate 71,694 of NZ_JBBMRD010000014.1, forward strand.
TATGCAGAAGCTAAATAAGCTTTGAAACGTTATAATATTAAAAAAGCAGATTCATATTTGAATCTGCTTTTTTTTATGCTGTAAACTGTGTATTTTTTAAAATTTTGGCAAATAAAAAAGGAGAACGAGAGTTCTCCTTTTTTGCCCCAAATCTACCATGAACTTAACCTACTTATGTTATGGTAAGCTCAAATATAACGACATTTAATTTGATATATTATAAAATATAGTTAAAACGTAAAAATATTCGCTTAAATGAGTATGTCGTGAGAAAATTTGTACTTCTTGTAATTAGTAAGCACGTTCTTTATTTCCTTCGTAAAAATTAATAAAAGCTCTGTTAACTACTCGGTTACCTCCAACTGTTGGATAGTTTCCTGTAAAATACCAATCTCCTAAATGATCAGGTATTGCTTTATGTAAATTAGCAACTGGCTGAAAAATGATTTCAACTTCAGCATTAACGGACTCATCAGTTAAAAGTTGAGAGATCTTAGCCGAAATTTGTTCTGTTGTAAATTGGTCATAAATTTCGTTTACAAAATTCTTAACATCTTTATCTGCTAGGTCTTCTTGTGCTTTGCATCTGTGATATACTTCTTCTACTAAATCGTATTTTCCGTTTTCTTTAAGTAGCGCTAATGCAGCATTAAAAGCTACCAATGTTTCTAGATTAGCCATGTCAATACCATAACAATCAGGAAAACGTATTTGTGGTGCAGACGATACGATAACAATCTTTTTAGGATGTAATCGGTCCATCATTTTAATAATACTCTTTTTTAAAGTGGTACCTCGTACAATACTATCGTCAATAATTACAAGGTTATCCGTAGGTTTTATAACACCATAGGTTACATCGTAAACGTGAGCAACTAAGTCGTCACGACTACTATCTTCTGTAATAAAGGTTCTAAGCTTAACATCCTTTATTGCTATTTTTTCTATACGTGGTCTTTCTTTTAATATAGATGTTACCTGATCTGCAGATAATTGTCCATTTCCGTCTAAAATAGCTTTGGTTTTTTTCTCATTTAAATGCTCCTCGACTGTTTCAATCATTCCATAAAATGAAGTTTCAGCAGTATTAGGAATATAAGAGAAAACACTATTTTTTGTATCATTATTAATCGCCTTTAAAACTTGTGGCATTAATAAACGTCCAAGCATTTTACGCTCTTGATAGATTTCGGCATCACTTCCTCTAGAAAAGTAAATGCGCTCAAAACTACAAGATTTACGCTCTAAGGGTTCTAATATTTTTTTTATCGAAACTGCACCAGATTTTTTAGAGATTAAAGCATGACCTGGAGTTAGCTCTTTAACATCCTCAAACTCGACATTAAAAACTGTTTGTATCACAGGACGTTCTGAAGCAACAACAACTATCTCGTCATCTGTATAGTAATATACAGGACGTATACCTGCTGGATCACGAAGTACAAAAGCATCTCCATGTCCAATTAAACCAGCCATAGCATAACCACCATCCCAATTTTTAGCAGCACGTCTTAATATTTTGGCAATTTTTAAACGTTCGGCAATTAAAGGTGAGCATTCGTGTTTACCATAACCTTCTTTTTTTAGGTCTTTATAGATTTTACTTACTGCATCATCTAAAAAGTGACCTATTTTTTCCATTATAGTAATGGTGTCTGTATATTCTTTTGGATGTTGTCCAAGGTCCACTAGGTTTTTAAACAGCTCTTTAACATTAGTCATATTAAAGTTACCTGCCAAAATCAGGTTACGATGCATCCAGTTATTTTGTCTTAAAAAAGGATGGACACTTTCCACACTGTTTTTACCAAACGTACCATAACGCACGTGTCCTAATAGTAACTCACCAATATAAGGTATGTGTTTTTTTTGAAGCGCAACGCTATCTTGGTATTCTGGATGTTGTGCTAACTCTTTATTTACACGTTCGTTAATTTGTGCAAAAATATCCTGAATAGGTTGTTGTGCTATGGAGCGTACACGACTAATGTAACGTTCTCCTGGAAGCGTGTCCATTTTAATACTTGCAAAACCAGCACCATCTTGACCACGATTGTGTTGCTTTTCCATCATTAAGTACATTTTATTTACACCATAAAAAGCACTTCCATATTTTTCTTTATAAAATTCTAAAGGTTTACGTAATCTTATCAGTGCAATTCCGCACTCATGTTTTAAAGCATCACTCATTGTTGTTGTGTTGTGAGTTGTTTATTAAAATGATAAAAATAAAAAACGCGCTCATAATTACGAGCGCGTTTTTTTTATTTTAATTCGATATCGAAATGTGTTAATTTTTTAAATTCTTTTAGTCGGTTGTTGACCTCGTCTTTTTTAAGGTCAATCATGCGCTCAGTTCCAAATTTTTCGACACAAAAAGAGGCTAAAGTAGATCCGTAGATTACTGCGTTTTTCATGTTTTCAAAACTAATATCTCCTGTACTTGCTAAATAACCAGCAAATCCACCAGCAAAAGTGTCTCCTGCTCCAGTTGGATCAAATACTTCTTCCAATGGTAAAGCAGGTGCATAAAACATATGGTCATCATGGAAAAGTAAAGCACCATGCTCTCCTTTTTTGATAACTACATATTTTGGTCCCATTTCATGAATCTTTCTAGCAGCAACAACTAAACTGTATTCTCCAGTTAATTGTCTTGCTTCTTCATCATTAATAGTAATTACATCTACATTTTTAATCACTGCAAGTAAATCGTCTAATGCGATGTCCATCCAGAAATTCATAGTATCTAAAATAGCTAATTTTGGCTTTTTAGTCATTTGGTCTAAAACACCTTGTTGTACTAAAGGGTGTAAATTACCTAACATTACAATCTCCGCATCACGATAATTTTGTGGTACTACAGGGTTAAAATGCTCTAATACGTTTAATTCAGTTGCTAAAGTATCACGAGAGTTCATGTCGTTGTGATATTTTCCACTCCAAAAAAATGTTTTACCATCTTTTACAATTTCGATACCTTCGATATTTACTTTTCTATCTGTTAAAAGATCTAAATATTCCTGAGGAAAATCTCCACCAACAACAGACACTGCTGCTTGATCTACATCAAAATTTGCTGCAGATAACCCTATATAGGTTGCTGCTCCACCAAGAATTTTATCGGTTTTACCAAAAGGAGTTTCTATTGCGTCAAATGCTACTGTACCTACTATTACTAACTTGCTCATAAAAGCTATTTAAATTAAAGTGCAAATATAGGTTTTTTAGTCGCATTTTTTTTAATTTCCTTTCGGAATAAAATGAAGTCTTTAACATTAGTTTTGTAATTCTTAACAATTCACTTGTATCAAACAACACTTCACTAATCTTTATTTTTTTTGAGGTTGTAAATCATGGATGTTTGCTTTAAATTAAAACAAATTAAAATGAAAAAAAATAAAAAGACTTTGGTGTATGCGTTGGTTTGAACTTTTGTTATTACTTCCTTCCAAAATCCGCAGGTATTTCTCCCCAAGCTTTAGTTTCCCATTTAACAATAGTAGTTTTATAATCGTTTGCTTTTAGCCACGCTACAGCACGATCTACCAAATCATAAACAGGTTTATTTTTTGCGTTACGCTCAAGCTTACTATTACACGTTTTTTTGCGTACCCAACTCATAGCTGTTTTGGAGTCTGTATATATAATACGGTCGCTATTATGTTTTTTTAAAAAACTTAAACCATGTACTAAAGCCAAAAACTCACCTAGATTGTTTGTGCCTTGCTCAAATGGTCCTTGTTTAAATAATTGTTTCTTGGTTTTGGTATCTACACCTCTATATTCCATTATACCTGGATTACCAGAAGAAGCTGCATCCACAGAGATAGAATTATAATTTGGACGTCCAATTTTTTTAAGCTGTTCATGGCTTAACTCACTTTTAAAATCTTCTTTTTTTCCAATATAGTCAAAGTAGTTACCTTTCAAGGCTTCTTTGGCAGCGTCAAAAGTAGCAAAGGACTTATATTGCGCACCTGGATAGTCTTTAATTTGTGCTTTACAATCATTCCAAGTTTCAAAAACGCCATTATGGTGTCCTTGCCAAACGGTATAATATTTTTTCTTCTTTTTACTCATTTTAGTATTTCCGTGTAAACGGAAATCTTATTTTTTTAATAGTTGATCAACCACTTCCGGAAAATGTTTCATCTCTAATTCATGAATCTTGTCTGCAACATCTTGTGCAGTGTCTGAAGCTAAAACCTCACATTTTGATTGAAATATGATCGCACCTTCGTCATAATTCTCGTTTACGTAATGAATTGTGACACCTGTTTCTGTTTCTTTATTATTAATTACAGCTTGATGCACATGCATTCCATACATGCCTTTTCCACCAAATTTTGGTAATAAAGCTGGATGTACATTGATGACTTTATTTGGAAAGTTTTTTAGGATTTTTTCTGGAAATTTCCATAAAAAACCAGCTAAAATAATTAAATCAGGTGTATTAGATTTAAGAATATTTAATACATCATCTGTCTCTGTAAAGGCTGTTTTGTTGAAAGATAAAGCGCTAACTTTCAATTTTTTACAGCGATCTAAAACTTTGGCATGAGGATTGTTAGTTAATACCTGAATAACAGACGCATTGTCTCTATTTTGAAAAAACCTTATTAAATTTTCAGCATTAGATCCGCTTCCGGACGCAAAAATTACTACACGTTTCATTTTCTATTTTCAATGTTAAATTCTTCAAACAAAAAAAGCAATAATTATTAACAATTATGGGCTAAAATCGAAATTCTTCGATTTAAATAATTAAATTCGTAGCACATTTTTAAAGTAAACGTGTGTTTTAAAATAAAGTTTTTTATTTTTGCCTCTTAATTAAAACTAAAAAAATTAAAATTATGTCAGACATTGCATCAAGAGTAAAAGCGATTATCGTAGACAAATTAGGTGTTGATGAAAACGAAGTTGTAACTGAAGCTAGCTTCACAAACGACTTAGGAGCAGATTCATTAGACACTGTAGAATTAATCATGGAATTTGAAAAAGAATTCGATATCCAGATTCCAGATGACCAAGCAGAAAACATTGCTACAGTAGGTCAAGCTGTATCTTATATTGAAGCTGCTAAATAAGCACAATATTTATGGAACTTAAGCGAGTAGTAGTTACAGGATTAGGAGCGTTAACGCCAATTGGAAACACTAAGGACGAGTATTGGTCTGGTCTTATTAGTGGTAAAAGTGGTGCTGCACCTATAACATATTTTGATACTGAAAAGTTCAAGACAAACTTTGCTTGCGAGTTAAAAAATTTCGTGGCAACTGATTTTCTAGATAGAAAAGAAGCCCGCAAAATGGACAGGTTTACGCAGTACGCAATGGTCGCATCTGATGAGGCTATTGCGGACTCTAAACTAGACTTAGAGACCATAAATAAATTAAGAGTAGGTGTAATTTGGGGAGCCGGAATTGGTGGATTAGAAACATTTCAAAATGAGGTGTTAAATTTTGCCGAAGGTGATGGTACTCCAAGATTTAATCCTTTTTTCATCCCTAAGATGATTGCAGACATTGCTCCAGGAAACATTTCTATAAAAAATGGTTTTATGGGTCCTAATTACACAACTGTATCTGCATGTGCATCTTCCGCAAACGCAATGATAGATGCCTTAAACTATATACGTTTAGGACATTGTGATGTTATTGTTACAGGAGGTAGTGAAGCAGCAGTTACAATTGCTGGAATGGGAGGATTTAATGCAATGCATGCTTTATCAACCAGAAATGAAAGTCCAGAAACAGCATCAAGACCTTTTGATGCCACTCGTGATGGATTTGTTTTAGGTGAAGGAGCAGGTGCAATTATTCTAGAAGAATATGAGCACGCTAAAGCAAGAGGAGCCAAAATCTACGCAGAAGTTTTAGGAGGCGGAATGTCCTCTGACGCTTACCACATGACTGCACCACATCCAGACGGAATTGGAGTAATTGCAGTAATGAAAAACTGTTTAGAAAATGCTGGTTTAAAACCAGAAGACGTTGATCACATTAATACGCATGGTACATCTACACCTTTAGGTGATGTTGCCGAGTTAAAAGCTATTAAAGAAGTTTTTGGTGATCACGCAAAAAATATTAATATCAATTCTACCAAGTCTATGACTGGGCATTTATTAGGTGCTGCAGGTGCTATTGAGTCTATTGCTGCTATATTAGCAATGGAACATGGTATTGTGCCACCAACAATAAATCATACTACCATAGACGAAAATATTGATCCAGATTTAAATTTAACACTTAATGCACCTCAAAAAAGAGAGATTAATGTTGCTATGAGCAATACTTTTGGTTTTGGAGGACACAATGCTTGTGTGTTATTTAAAAAACTAGACTAGTTTTATTGAATGAAACGCATTCGTAACATATTTAATTCCCAATCAAATGACGATGGGAATTTTTTTGTGGCAATATCTAAAATACTAAAGTTTAAACCAAAAACTTTAAAGTTTTATCAAACAGCCTTTACGCATCGTTCCATGAATATTAAAGACGAAAAAGGACACATAATTAATTATGAACGTTTAGAGTTTTTAGGCGACGCTATGCTTAGTGCTGTGATTGCGCATCATTTATACATGGAAGTCCCTGGAGGTGATGAAGGTTATCTAACTAAAATGCGATCAAAAGTAGTTAGTCGAGAACATTTAAATGAACTTGGTAAAGATTTAGGACTTATAGATCTTGTAGAAAGTAAAATACCTAAAGGTCAATTTGGAGATAATATACATGGTAACCTATTTGAAGCGTTAATAGGTGCAATATATCTTGACAAAGGTTACAAAAACTGTGATAAGTTTATTCAAAAACGGGTTATAGATCCTTATGTTGATATCGAAAAACTAGAAGGTAAAGTCATAAGCTATAAAAGTTTATTGATAGAGTGGTGTCAAAAAGAAAAAAAGGTATTTGACTACAATGTTTATGAAGACACTGGTAATGACAATATTAAACACTTCTCTGTAAAATTATCTATTGACTCAAAAATAGTAGCTAAGGCTAGAGCAACTTCAAAAAAGAAAGCTGAAGAAAAAGCATCCAAACGCGCCTTTTTTGCACTTCAAAGTCAAATTACTAAAGCTGGCTTTATATAATAAAAGTACTATTCTTAAATTCTTAATAATTTAGGTTTAACTAAAACGTTTTCGTGGTTTTTTGTTGTTAAGTTTAAGTAAAATTGAATTATAATAAGCGTTTAAATGCTATATTTACAATTAATTTTATATTAAAATGGCTGTTCGGAAACTCTCCTTAGATGATTTTTTAGAAGAAGAGCATTACGCATTAATAGGTATTCATTGCGTAATAGAAGACTATAGATTAGCTTTTTTAATAAATCAAACATTAGATATTAAACTTAGAAGACGGTTAGACGACCTAACCAATCCAAGTTTAAATTCCAGTTATGCATTGTTTGAGTGGTTTGACGAAAAACAACTTACCACATACCACCTAGTAGCCAATACATGTAAGGTACAGCATAATAATTTACAGCAACAATCAAATTCGTTATTTGGAGAAGACTCAACAGGTGCAACTAATTTTTATTTGTTACCAGAATTTAAAAAAGTAAATTATCTTCTTAAAATAGAAACCGAATTCCATAATAAAGAAAAAATTATTTTAAATAACATTCTAAGGATTCCACAAGTAGTGACTGCTTACAGTATAGACACAGATGCTTTAAAATCCAAGGACAATTTAATATTCAACTAATGCCAATAAGAAAAAAAACTAAGATCGTTGCAACTTTAGGACCAGCAACTAGCAGCAAAGAGGTATTAAAAGGTATGTTAGACGAAGGTGCTAATGTATTTAGAATCAACTTCTCTCACGCAGATTATAAAGACGTTGAAGAACGTGTAAAAATGATACGAGAGCTAAACGACGAGTTTGGTTATAATGCTTCCATATTAGGAGACTTGCAAGGACCAAAACTTCGTGTAGGAGTGATGAAGGGAGAGGTAATTGTAAATCCAGGAGACGAGATTGTTTTTGCAACAGGTAAACGTTTTGAAGGGACCAAAGATCGTGTATACATGACTTATGACCGTTTTCCGCAGGATGCAAAACCAGGAGAACGTATCCTTTTAGATGACGGAAAATTAATTTTTGAAGTACTATCAACAGATAAAAAATCAGAAGTAAAAGCCAAGGTAATTCAAGGTGGACCATTAAAATCTAAAAAAGGAGTTAACCTTCCTAATACAAATATCTCTCAGCCAGCTTTAACAGAAAAAGACGTCGAAGACGCTATTTTTGCATGTAAGTTAGGAGTCGATTGGATGGCCTTATCATTTGTGCGTCATGCAGAGGATTTAATGCAATTACAAGAACTAATAAAAAAACATAGCGATCATAAAATTCCGATTATTGCAAAAATCGAAAAACCAGAAGCAGTAGAAAACATAGACAAAATTGTAGCCTATTGTGACGGATTAATGGTAGCACGTGGTGATCTTGGAGTAGAGATTCCTGCAGAAGAAGTACCATTAGTTCAAAAACAACTAGTACTACGTGCAAAACGTGCCAGAATACCAGTAATTATAGCAACACAAATGATGGAAACTATGATTACTAGTTTAACACCAACACGAGCAGAAGTTAATGACGTTGCAAACAGTGTAATGGATGGTGCAGATGCAGTAATGCTATCAGGAGAGACAAGTGTAGGACAATTCCCTGTGCAAGTTATCAGACAAATGTCTAACATTATCAAAAGTGTAGAAAACTCTGAGCTAATAAAGGTACCACAATCACCACCACACATACGTACCAACAGATATATTACAAAATCCATATGTTATCACGCAGCACACATGGCTAATGATATTGACGCAAAAGCAATATCAACATTAACCAATAGTGGATACACAGCGTTTCAGATATCAGCATGGAGACCAAAATCACATATATTAGTATTTACCTCAAACAAGCGTATATTAACGCAGTTAAATTTACTTTGGGGAGTAACAGCGTTTTATTACGACAAGTTTGTTAGCACAGACGAGACCATAGAAGACGTAAACGCTATTGCATGTAAAAAAGGGTTTTTAGAAGTAGGAGACATGTTAATAAGCTTAGCAGCCATGCCAATTCAAGAAAAAGGAATGGTAAATACCCTAAGAGTGACAGAAATTACAAGCTGTAGTTTTTAAACTACCCACTTTGTAATAAGATAAAGATAGTTTGGGCGTTACCACAAGGGTCGCGCTATCCACTATATCTTTTTTGTGCATAAGCGCACACAAAAAAGGATGTCGTTTCTATCGCTAACGCATAGCCAAGAACAAAACAATATATTAAAACCAGTTATAGAGATATAACTGGTTTTTTGTTTTAAAACACTTACAAACTATGTTAAATATTAATCAAAATAGCAATTAAATTAGTCAGTTAAGTAATGATTATGTAATTTAAAGTAATAAACGATTAATAGTATATAAAATGAACAACCTAGCGATACAAACAATAGAAAAAGAGCAAATAAAATTTTTAAAATTCCCTAAAGAAGAATTATTATCCTCGAAAAAAGAAAAAGTAGAACGCTGTCAGACTTTAACAAGAGCAATGGTATTGGGTAATATAGAGCACGAGAAAGTACATATTTTGTTTGCAGACAACGAAGGATTAAAAAGAGTAAACACCACAATTTGGGGAGTAACAGAAGACTATGTAATATTAAAAACGTCTACAATTATTCCAATGGAGCGTATTGTATCTGTAGCCTAGAATTTAAAACTCAATTGGACACTAATGGTTTTATCCAACTCTATCTTTTTAGGTTTATTTAAAGTATTTAGATTGGATAATGAGATGCCAAGTAAACGCACAGAATTATTCATTTTTTCTTGATATAGCAAATCCTTTGCAGTATCCAAAATTATAGCAGCATCAGCAATAAAATAAGGTAATGTTTTACTGCGTGTTTGTAGCGTAAAATCACTGTATTTAATTTTTAACGTAATAGTTTTTCCTGCAACTTTGCTATTAGCTAATCTTTTAGCAACTTCGTCAGCAATAAGCTTTAGTTTTTCAAGCATAAAGACTTCTGAGGATAAGTTTTCAGTAAACGTACGCTCAGCAGCTAAACTTTTTCTAATTCTGTTTGGTTTTACTTCGCTGTTATGTATACCTCTAACAATGTAGTAATACGATTTTCCTGACTTGCCAAAGTTAGATTCTAAAAACTCAATTGATTTAGATTTTAAATCCTTACCGTTATAAATTCCCTTTTGGTACATTTTCTCGGCAGTAACCTTACCAATGCCATAAAATTTTCTAATGTCTAAAGCTTCTAAAAAAGCTAAAACCTCTTCAGGATTTACAACTTTTTGTCCATTAGGTTTGTTGTAATCACTAGCGACTTTAGCAACAAATTTATTAATGCTAATTCCAGCTGAAGCAGTTAAGCCAACTTCATTAAAAATTCTAGATCTAATCTCTTCTGCTAACATAGATGCGCTAGGATTACCTTTTTTGTTTTGGGTAACATCTAAATAGGCTTCGTCCAAGGATAAAGGCTCTACCAAATCGGTATAATCGTAAAAAATTTTTCTAATTTTATTAGAGATTTCTTTATAGCGTTCAAAATCTGTTTTAACAAAAATTAGATGAGGACATAATTTTATTGCCAATCTACCAGACATGGCACTTTTGACTCCAAATTTTCTTGCTTCATAGCTGGCAGCACTAATAACACCACGTGATCCGCCACCTCCAACAGCAATAGCTTTTCCTATAAGTTCAGGATTATCCATTTGGGCTACTGACGCGTAAAATGCGTCCATATCCACATGAATAATTTTTCTTATTGGTAAATCGTTTTGCATCTTGTAAATTTAGACATTAAATGTCTTTTATTGATTTCAATTTAATTTAAGATTTACAATTACCTAAAAAAATGATAGAAATAGAACGTAAATTTTTAGTCAAATCTAATGCCTTTAAAGCAGAAGCATTTAAACACACCAAAATTACGCAAGGTTTTTTAAGTACTGACAAAAAAAGAACTGTAAGGGTAAGACTTAAAGATAATCAAGGGTTTTTAACTATAAAAGGAGAATCCTCAAGCAGTGGATTGTCTAGGTTTGAATGGGAGAAAGAAATCACAAAAGTAGAAGCAGAACAATTATTATTACTTTGCAAAAAAGGAGTAATTGATAAAACACGTTACGAAGTAAAAGTAGATGAGCATACGTTTGAAGTGGATGAGTTTTATGCAGATAACCAAGGGTTGGTCATTGCAGAAGTTGAGTTAAATCATGAAAACGAAACTTTTGTTAAACCGGAATGGTTAGGGGATGAAGTGACTGGAGATATTAAATATTACAATTCACAACTTAGTGAAAACCCATATTGTTCTTGGTAAAGTGAGTGCTTTAAAACAGCTATAAATTAAAAAAGCCACATCTATAAAAGATGTGGCTTTTTTTTGGTTTTTAATTGGTTGTTAAACTAGTGTTTATTGTTTAGGTCCACCGCTTACGATTGTAAACTCAGAACGTCTGTTAAATTGATGTTGCTCTTCTGTACAACTAGATCCACAGTCATATAATAGCTCTGATTCTCCCTTACCATCTCCAGATATTCTGCTTGCATCAATACCTTTAGATATGATGTAAGCTACTGTAGATTTAGCTCTTCTATCAGATAAGCTCATGTTATAACCTGCAGGACCTCTACTATCTGTATGTGATGTTGCATAGATTACCATTTCTGGGTATTTATTCATCACTAAGACTAGTTTGTCTAACTCTAATGCTCCTTGTGGTGTAATGTTAGATTTGTCAAACTCAAAGTAAATTGGGTCTAACACCACTTTGTCTGCAACAATAATTTTCTTGATTGGTGTTAGGTCAACTGTAACAGCAAGACGGTCTTCTCGTTTTGTATTAACAGTTACTGCGTTATCTTCAAACTCTGCTTTAGTTACTTTTAAGCTAGTATCTAAGTCACAGTCTGTATTAAATGTTGCTACACCTTGTGCATTGGTTGTTTGTGTCCCTAATACTGATCCTTTAGCATCATGTAGTACTACTGTAGCATTAGCTAGTTTTTCTCCAGTTTCTGCATTTTCTACAGTTACAATTAGGTCTACATCACATAAGGCTTTAATTTCATTAATAGCATAAATGTC
>NZ_JBBMRD010000015.1:0-37312 GCF_038900355.1 Olleya sp. AS48
TGTTCAGCTTCAATTGCATCAATATCATCAGCGTTTTCTGTGATTTGAGATTGTAAAGCGGTATCATCAAAAGGAGTTACGCTTAAATCAAAGTCATTACCATTAGCAGTAACAGCAACAGAACCATCAGTTGATTCTACAGTTTGAATTTCATTAGTTGCATCAATGTCTTCATCAGCAGTAATGTGATCCGCTATTGCAGTTTCATTAGCAGTAATCGCAGTGTCTTGCGTAATTTGTTCAGCTTCTAAAGCATCAATACTATCTGTGTTGGTTGTAATGTTTGCAGTATTGTCAGCAATAGCAGCATCTTGAGTAATCTGTTCTGCTTCAATAGCATCAATATCATCAGCATTTTCTGTAATTTGAGATTGTAATGCAGCATCATCAAAAGGAGTAACGCTTAAATCAAAATCATTACCATTAGCAGTAACAGCAACAGAACCATCAGTTGATTCTACAGTTTGGATTTCGTTAGTCGCATCTGCATCTGCATCACTTAAAGAAATTATAGTGTTTGTTCCAGATTCGTCTGTATACGTTAGTGTGCCATCATTATTAGATACAATTGAAGTAACCGTTTCACTAGCCATGACATCAACACATAGACTATTCCATGCATTATTATTAAACTGAAATAAACAATCTTCATCAGTGTTATAGGCTATTGCACCTTCAAGAGGTGTGATAGCATTCATTTGTGCAGTTGTAATCCTTGTAACGACAAGCGTTTTGGTTGTGCTTTCTAATTCAAGTACTGAATTTTGGTCAATGTTTTGAGGATTATCACCAATCTTGACTTGGGCTAAAGCATTTGTCGTGATTAGGATTGTCAGAATTAGTAGAATTTTTTTCATCTAAGGGGGTTTTTTATGTAAACATATGTTTTATAACTCTATATCTACGTAAAAACAGTCCTTTGCGTTTTATGTATCGATGAAGTGTTTAAAATAATCGATAAAAAACAAAATAAAAATTGAAATAATACTTGTTAATCTAACAATTAGTACTATTTTTGCCACCGGAAATGCGAGAGTAGCTCAGTTGGTAGAGCGTCAGCCTTCCAAGCTGAATGTCGCCAGTTCGAACCTGGTCTCTCGCTCAAAAGCTTCATCATAACGATGGAGCTTTTTTTTTTGGAATACAGTTAGATGTATTTATTCTATATCATATTACTATACTATATAAGGTTTAAAGTTAGCCTTCAATAAAGCTCATGCTTTAGTTTTATTTTAATTCATTTAAAAAAGTGTCTGTTTCAATTTCGTAAGGCTCACTTCCATGTTCAAAAACTCTAGCATTTAACACACCTTTTAATTGAATAGATTGCCCTTTTACTTCTAGCCAACTACCTTCCCTAAGTCCAACAACCGGTTGTGTGTTAAATTTATGAAACTCTTTTATCCTAGTTTCTCTAGTTTCTCCCATATGTTTACTTGAAGGATCTGGATCTAAATAATGAGGGTTAATATTAAATGGCACAAAGCTTAGTGTTTTAAAACTTGGCGGATAAACAATTGGCATATCATTGGTAGTACACATGGTTAGACCACATATGTTACTTCCAGCACTTGTACCTAAATAAGGGGTTCCGTTTTTAACAGCAGCTTTTAAGGGATTAATCAACTTAAATTTATACAACGCATTAACTAAAACAAAGGTGTTTCCGCCACCTGTAAAAATACCCTTAGCATTAGTAATAGCTTCTGCTGGATTTTTAAACTCGTGTAATCCTTTTACTGTAATACCAATTTTAGAAAAAGCTTTTGCTGCTTTTTTTGTGTATTCATCATGCGTTATACCACTTGGTCTCGCATAAGGTATAAAAACAATGTCGTCTATATTTTTAAAATGAATTTTTAAATCGTCTAATAAATAGTCTAAATATTGACCAGAATGAAGGGTTGAAGTACTTGCGATTATTAATTGCTTCATAATTTTAGTTTTTGTAAATTTAGGTATTAGAAGCTTTTAACAAAAGATTATAGATGCTTAACATAATAATTTAGTCTAAAAGTTTTTAATTTACCTAAAATCAACCAACATGAAATCATATATTATTGCATTTTTTCTTTTAGCTTTTAGTTTTGCTAATGCTCAAGACAGCACCAGAGTCGAGCTTAAAGGTAAGGTTATTGTCGCGTCTCCAGATTTAGAAGGCATAACCATTTATAATTCGTCTTCAAATAAAGGAACAGTAACTAATGCCGACGGAGAGTTTACTATTAGTGCAAAACTTAATGATAAAATTAGTATTTCGGCTTTACAATTTAAAGATTTTACGGTGTTGGTCGCTCAGGAGGTTTTAGACTCTAAACAAATGAATGTCTTTTTAGTAGAACAAATTAATAAGCTGGATGAGGTTGTTATTTTGCCATACGATTTGTCCGGAATTTTAGATGAAGACATTGCAAACGTCGAAACCTTTAATCCAGATTTAGACGCTATTTATTTTGGAATTGGTGATATTAGTCTTTACGAGTTTGCTGATGACGAATATAGTAAAGTAGAAAATTTAGCAGCTATGAGTCAGAACGATAGATTGCGATACCAAGCCAACGGAATGTTAATTTTAGGTAGCTTAGTAGATTTGATTTTTAGTAAAAAAAATAAAAATAAAAAGGAGACCAAAGAGGTTTTATACCAATCTTCAACTTTAAGTGATACTTATGATCATAAATATTTTACAGACAATTTTAATATTCCGGAAGCTAAAGTAGAAGCCTTTATGGCCTATGTTGAAAGTAATAATTTTGATGTTAATTTATTGAATAAAGGTAACGAAATGCAATTAATAGAGCATCTTAATACAGAAAGCAAAAACTTTTTAAAAGAGAAAGTTGAAAAAAAATAGGCTTTTTTTATGTTTCATGTTATTTGTGATGTTTCAAATGATACACGCTCAGACTGTTGAGCTAAATGGGACAATCACTGCTGAAGACGATATTGAAAGTATTCATATATTAAATAAAACCTCTTTAACTAATGCAACATCAAGCAAAGATGGAAGCTTTGTTATCAAGGCTAAATTAAACGATACCATTATATTTTCTGCAGTACAATATACATTACTAACCAAAGTAGTTAGTCAAGAGGATATAACTTCAAAAACAATAGCAGTTACTTTAAAATTACAAACCAATCAATTAGACGAAGTTTTTTTAAAAAGGTCTTTGTCAGGAAATTTAGAAGACGATTTGTTGCTTCTAGAGGCTAAACCAGTAATCAATTTTTATGACGTAGGCATACCTGGATACCAAGGAAAACAAAAATCATCTGCCGAAAGAGTCTTACATGAAGCAACAACAGGAGGAGGTTTTATACCATTAAATCCATTGTTAAACGGTATATCAGGTCGTACTAAAAAGCTAAAAGAAATTGTAAGATTAGAAAATGATGATGCCTTATTAGTAAGACTTAAAAACGACCTAAAAGAAGCTTTTTTTAAAAACAATGCTTTAGACGAAAAACACCATATAGATTTTTTTTACTTTGTACAAGAAGATCCGGACTTTAGAAGTGTTTGTAGCAAAAGTAATTTAGATGCTTTAGCTTTTTTTCAAAAGAAGTTAGACCAATACAAAACAAATTTAAACACTAAAGAATAAATAATTATTTGGAATACTTTTTGCCATTAATCCATTAGATTTGTAATTACATTATACTTATGAAAACACTAAAACAGCTTTTATTTATAACCGTATTTGCGCTATTATCATTTACATCAGTGCACAAATACTATGTAAGTATCACGCAAATTGAATACGTAAAAGAGAAACAATCACTTCAAATTATTTCAAGAATTTTTGTAGACGATTTTGAAAAATTAATACGTAAACGTTACGATAGTAATATTACTTTAAATAATGGTGGTAACGAGGAAGTTATCAATCAATACGTTAAAAAGTATTTGTTAGAAAAAATTGAAATTTCGATAAATGATGAGCCAAAAAAAATAACATTTATAGGAAAAAAATATGATGACGATATAATGTATTGTTATCTAGAAATAGAAAACATTGCATCAATCAAGAGTTTTGAAATAAAAAATAAAGTGTTGTTTGATCTATTTGACGATCAAAAAAACATTGTACGCACCAATATTAACGACAAAAATAAAACCTTTGTGTTGATAGCAGAGAAAGATAAAGGTTTGTTAAACTTTTAACAAAGATTTTAAACAACGTTAATTTTTGTTAAATTCACGTTCTTAAAGTAACAAACTATCACAATGAAAAAACTAAAGTATCTATTTCTTTCAGCTTTATTTTTGTCCGTAAGTGCTTTTGCACAGGACCAAAATGAAAAGAAAGAACGTCAACCAGGTCATACCAACAACAACAAGTTTAAACAGTTGTATGACGAGTTTTCAACACCAAACATGTACAGAGCAGCATCAGGTGCTCCAGGTTCTGCGTACTACCAACAACAAGCAGATTACAAAATGGACATCCAATTGGATGATAAAAACGCAAAACTTTATGGTTTTGAAACCATAACCTACACCAACAACTCACCAGATAATTTAAATTATTTATGGGTACAGTTGGATCAAAACATGCGTGCTAAAACATCTTTAACACCATTAATTCAAGATGACGCAGCACAACCAGCAGATACACCTGGTAACTTTGCAAACAAATATTTAACCGAAGCTTTTGATGGTGGATTTAACATCCAAGAAGTAAAAGATACTAAAGGTAATGCATTACCGCATATGATCAACCAAACGATGATGCGTGTAGAGATGCCTTCTGTTTTAAAATCAGGAGAATCTTTTTCGTTTTCAATCAAATGGTGGTATAATATTAATGATCACGTAAATGGGAGAGGTCGTTCTGGTTACGAGTATTTTGCTGAGGATGATAACAGAGCATACGTTATCGCTCAGTTTTACCCAAGAATGGCAGTTTACAATGATGTCGAAGGATGGCAAAATTCTCAGTTTTGGGGACGTGATGAGTTCGCATTACCTTTCGGAAACTTTGAAGTAAACATTACAGTTCCAGAAGATCATATTTTAGATGGTACAGGAAAGTTGACTAATAGAAAAGATGTGTTTTCAAAAGAAATGATGAAACGTTATGAAAAAGCACAAAAATCTTATGATGAGCCTGTAGTAATTGTAACTCAAGATGAAGCAATTGCTAAACTAAGCACAAAAGCAACTAAAACTAAAACATGGAAGTTATATGCAGAAAATGTACGTGACTTTGGTTTTGCTACATCAAGACGTTACATCTGGGACATGATGAGTGTTAAGATTGGTAATAAAGATGTTATGGCAGTATCATTATATGGTAAAGAAGGAAACCCATTATGGGAAGACTGGTCAACAAAAGCAGTAGCAAGTACTTTAAAGTCTTACTCTCGTATGACTTTTGATTACCCTTACCACAAAGCAATATCTGTTCATGCTAAAGAGCAAGGAATGGAGTATCCAATGATCTGTTGGAATTATGGTCGTCCTGATAAAGATGGAAATTATAGTGACAGAACTAAATTTGGAATGATGTCTGTAATTATTCATGAAGTAGGACATAACTTTTTTCCTATGATTGTAAATAGTGACGAGCGTCAATGGACTTGGATGGATGAAGGTTTAAACACATTTGTACAATATGTAGCAGAACAAGATTTTGGAAAATGGTATCCAGATGCTTTATCTGAAGGACAAACAGCATATCCATCACGTCGTGGACCAGCAGCAAACATTGTAAGATATATGGGTGGAGATCAAGATTACATTGCTCCAATTATGACTAAAGGATTAAATACTTACCAATTTGGTAATAATGCATACGGTAAGCCAGGAACAGCACTTAATATTTTACGTGAAACTGTAATGGGACCAGAATTATTTGATTATGCATTTAGAGAATACTCTAACAGATGGATGTTTAAACACCCTACACCAGAAGATTTTTTCCGTACAATGGAAGATGCTTCAGCTTTTGATTTAGATTGGTACTGGAGAGGTTGGTTTTATACAACAGACTACGTAGATATAGGTGTTAAAGAAGTTAAAAAATACTTTGTATCTAACGAGCCAAATGCTGAAATTAAAAAAATGGCTGAGCAAAGAGGGATGAAGTTAAGTGACTTACCACCTTTAGTATTTTTTGTAGAAGAAGGTGCGGATGATTTTGATACTAACTTAAAAGGAAAGTCTGCTCTAGAAAACTCTACTACTTTAAATGAGTATGTAATGGATAACTTTACAGCTGAAGAGCGTGCTAAAATAAAAGAACCAAAATTCTTTTATAAAGTAACTTTTGAAAAGCCAGGAGGATTAGTGATGCCAATTATAGTTGAGTATACTTATGCTGATGGTACATCTAAAACAGAAACGTATCCAGCACAAATCTGGAGACTTAATGATAAAGAAGTAAGTAAAACGTTAGCAACAGAAAAAGAGATTGTAAGCATTACTGTAGATCCTAAATTAGAAACTGCAGATGTTGACACGTCTAACAATTCTTGGCCAAGAGAAATGAAGGCTAGTGAGTTTGATAACTTTAAAGAGCAAAACAAAAACTAAGTACTAGTTTGTTATACTATTGTAAGCCCTTAAAACTTAAGTTTTAAGGGCTTTTTTATTTTGTATATTTAGCATTATAAAATAATATTATGTACACATACAAAGCAAAAATAATAGCAGTTTACGATGGTGACACCGTAACAGCAGTTGTAGATTTAGGGTTTCTACATTCTCAAGAAATGAAATTACGTCTGTACGGGATTGACACACCGGAAATGAGAGGAGCAGAGAAAGAAGAAGGTAGGAAGGTTAGAGATATTGTTAGAAGCATGATATTGGATAAAGAAGTTACTATTCGATCCTATAAAGATAAGCAAGGTAAATATGGACGTTATTTAGCTAATATTATATTAGATGACGGATTAGAACTAAATCAGTGGTTGGTGGACAATGGTCATGCTAAACCTTATTTGTTGTAGTTAATATTTTATTAGATCATTCTATTTTATTACCAAAGCAAATAGGTGTTAATAATTATAGTAAATTCAAAGATAGAAATGATATTAATATTTTTTTAAGGTATAAGAATCCTAAATCTGATAGATTATGTATTATGCCTTATGGTGAAAATAAAAGTGTAATAGAAAATTAAAAATTGAATTCATTTTTTAGTGTCGGATATGATAATAGAATAGGACAACCAATAGGACCGTGGGATCATTAAAAATAAATTGAATGAGAGATAAATATAAAGGCAAAGCGTATTTTAATGATTTTACAGACGGTATCTATGCTAATCAAGAAAAAAGATTTGAGAAATTAAAAAATAATCAAATTAAAGTGGATAGAATATATTCAGTGAAACTTGATATGGTTAGAAATTATTTAAAAATAATCTTTGCCAAATATTCTAGAGGTGATGATATGTTTTCAGAAAGTGTAAATAAGGACTTGCATAATACATTGACGCTTTTCACAGAATGTTGGCGTAAAAATCATTCGTCATTAGTGTCTTCTCAAAAGAATAAAGGAGAGTTTTTAAATCAATATTCTTTAAAGCTTTTCTCAATTATAATAGATTTATTGTCAATTAGTGTTTTGTTGGATGCTAAAAAGGAGTATTTTAATTCAATATCTAATTTCATTGATAAAGATAAAGTTGTAGATTTTTTGTTTAATTTTTTTATTATGTATAAGGATCCAAATCGAGGTGCAATCAAGTCTGAGTCTTATGAAGAGTTTTTCGGTATAAATGAGAAGTTTAAAGAATTAAAGGAAGTCCTTTTTTTAAATGATAAAAAAGAAATTGAAAGTAAAATTGATTTATTTTTAAAAAGGAATTGGTTTGATATTATAAGTAAAGAATCAATTTATGGTTTAAACACGAGTAAGAATAATGATTACTGTGGTTACTGGTGTTTTCCTGCAGCAGCAATAGTAAAAATAAAAGAACTAGACGATAGTAGTTTTAGAGACAATCCATATTATCCAAAAGATTTAATACAATAATTATGAGATTAAAAATAACAATAGGTATGATATGGTTTTGCGTGTTTGGTTTAAACGCACAAATACAATCCATACAGTTGCCTAAAGGCGAAGATGCAATTAGTATATCTAAAACTAGTATCACACCAATCTATAGTCTTTATACAGACAAACATGAATCCATTTATCTAGAAGACCAAGCGATTGCATTATCTGATTTGGCTAAAACCTTAGCGTATAACAGAAGTCAATTAGAAGAAATGCAAAAACATCAAGTCAAAATATTCTTATACATTGATCAATCTGTTAAATACACTATTGTAGATAAAATTAAAACCGAGTTAGCTTCTGCTTACTTTTATAATTTAGTTTTTAAGACTAATACTATAGAAAATAAAGATATAGTATTTGGTTTTTCAATAAAGAATCATCAGTCCTTTTTTCATATAGAAGATCTAAAAAAGGTGCTTACTAAAAAAGAAGAAACTAAAAATAAGCGCTATAACGATAGTATAGCTAAACTCAGTAAAGAAGATTCAGATTCGTTTTTAATGTTTCCGCCACCACCTCCACCACCTGTTGATGAAATGTTCGAGTTAGGTTATAGAATTTATACTAATCAACAAGAAGTTATTGATGAGGTTTTAGAAGGGAAAAGCTATAATAAATTAGAGTTATCTAACAACGGTTTAAAATATGGAAATAGTAATATTGAAATTAAAGATAACGCTCAGTTTGTAGAAACCTTAAATTCAAAAGATGTTGCCTTTATAAGCTTTGATCCAGCATTAACTTATTCAAATTATTTTAAGTTTATTACGCTTCATAGACAATTATCAAAAAAAGGATGGGTTACCAAACCTTATTTGGAATTATCCAATGAGATAATTAAAATTCATAAAAAGGCTAATATTAAATTCTAGCATAAAAAAAGCGACTACTTTAAATAAGTAGTCGCTTTTTTAAATTTTAAACTATTACTATTGTTCCATTCCTGGAGGATATTTTTCCATAATCTTAGTTACAAACTCTTTAATGCGTTCCTCTTTTTTATCTACATTTTTAGATAAGTATCCAGTACCTTGACCTTGCCAAACTAATTCTTTTTTATTTGCGTCAATTAAGTCCACATACAAAACACCTTGAGTAGTAGTAGAGACTGTAGGTTGCATATTCCAACCCCATCCCCAACGAGGTCCACCCCAACCCCAAGCACCAACTCCCCAATTGTTGTTGTAAACATCAACACGTTGATTGGATTTAGTAAAAATACTAACTAGTAAGTCAGGGTTTTGAGATTTAGTATACCCTTTAGCTAGTAACTCAGACTCAATAGCTCTAAGGATGCGACGTTTGTCAATATCATTAATTTCGGCTTTATCAATTCCTGATTTAAAAAAAGCAAAAGTTTTGTAGTTGTTAAAATCTACAGCTTTATCATAATCTGCTGCTACTTTTACTGAGCTACATGAAGTAAATGCTATAAGTAATAGCAATGCTGGTAAAATTCGTAATGTTTTGTTCATGGCGATAATATTTATAGTTTAACTTAATTTAATAAAGCATCATCAACAAGATTAGGTAAAGTTACTTTTAAATTAGGTTCAATATCCATTGCGCGCTTAATAGCAAAAATAGCTTCGTCATTTCTAGCCCAACTACGTCTTGATATTCCGTTATTTACGTCCCAAAACAACATTTGTTTTAATCTTTTTGATGCTTCTATACTACCATCAAGAACCATACCAAATCCACCATTAATTACTTCTCCCCAACCGACTCCACCACCATTATGGATACTAACCCAAGTAGCACCTCTAAAGCTATCTCCAATAACATTGTGTATAGCCATGTCTGCAGTAAAGCGTGAACCATCATAAATATTAGACGTTTCGCGATAAGGACTATCTGTACCAGAAACATCGTGATGATCACGACCTAATATAACGGTATCAATTTCTCCATTTGCTATGGCTTGATTAAAAGCTTCGGCTATTTTCATACGACCTTCTGCATCTGCATACAATATTCTAGCTTGTGATCCAACTACTAATTGGTTGTCTTGTGCGCCTTTAATCCATTGGATGTTATCGGACATTTGTTGTTGGATTTCTTCAGGTGAATTTTGCTTTATTTCTTCTAAAACTTGACAAGCTATTGCATCTGTTTTTGCTAAATCTTCAGGATTACCTGATGCGCACACCCATCTAAATGGGCCAAAACCATAATCAAAACACATAGGACCCATAATATCTTGTACATAACTAGGGTATTTAAAATCAATACCGTTTTTAGCCATAATATCTGCTCCTGCTCTTGATGCTTCTAGTAAAAAGGCATTTCCGTAGTCAAAAAAGTAAGTGCCTTTTGCGGTGTGTTTATTTATTGCGTCAGCATGACGACGCAATGTTTCCTGTACTTTTTCTTTAAACAACTCAGGTTGATTGGCCATCATAATATTAGCTTCGTCAAAAGTAATACCTACAGGATAGTAGCCTCCAGCCCAAGGGTTATGTAATGAGGTTTGATCACTACCTAAATCAATATTTATATTGGCTTCATCAAATTTTTCCCAGACCTCTACAATATTTCCTAAATAAGCAATAGAAATGGTTTCTTTTTCGGCTTTAGCCTTATTAACACGAGAGACTAATTGGTCTAAATCTGTAATCTTTTCATCAATCCAACCTTGATCTAAACGTACTTGTGTAATTTTTGGATTGACTTCTGCACAAACAGTAATGCAGCCAGCAATGTTACCAGCTTTGGGTTGTGCGCCAGACATTCCGCCAAGTCCTGAGGTTACAAATAAATTACCTTTAGGCTCTTTTTTAATTTTTCTAAATCCGTTTAAAACTGTAATAGTGGTACCATGCACAATACCTTGTGGACCAATGTACATATAACTTCCAGCAGTCATTTGACCATATTGCGTAACACCTAAGGCATTAAATTTCTCCCAATCATCTGGTTTGGAGTAGTTAGGTATCATCATTCCGTTAGTAACTACAACTCTTGGTGCTTCTTTGTGGCTAGGAAATAATCCCATTGGATGACCAGAGTACATGACTAAAGTTTGCTCATCATTCATCTCTGCCAAATATTTCATGGTTAAGCAATATTGTGCCCAATTGGAAAATACACCACCATTACCACCATAAGTAATTAACTCATGTGGATGTTGTGCAACTGCATAATCCAAATTATTTTGAATCATTAACATTATAGCAGCAGCTTGTTTGGATTGTGCAGGATATTCAGATATTGGTCTAGCATACATCTTATAGTCTGGTCTAAATCTATACATATAAATACGACCATAAGTATCTAGCTCTGCTTTAAACTCAGGTAATAGTGTTTCGTGATGTTTTTTGTCAAAATAACGCAAGGCATTTCGTAAAGCTAATTTTGTCTCTTCACTACTTAATATTGCTTTTCGTTTAGGTGCGTGATTTATGGAGGGATCAAAAGGTTTTGCTTTGGGTAAATTATCAGGAATACCTTGTAATATTTGCTCTTTAAATGTCATAGTAGTTAGTAACTTTACTTGTTTTTTATTGCGTTAGTTTTTGCATTAAATCCATATGGACAATGCCTGCAACCGCTTTGGCAGCAATAACCACGTTTTAAATGGTACTGTTCTGTAAAACAGCGGTAACCTTCAGGTGTAAGGTAAAAATCGCCTTCTTCAACTGGAATTATCTTCTTCATATCACAAAGATAACGTAAATTGGAATATATTTTGAAAGACAGTAATCATGATAATAGTATCTAAATATTTAGTACCTAAAGGTTATACAGGTATGACTGTTTTTCCGTTTATATTTTTAAAATCTAAAGTTTTAAAACAGAGTGAGACCTTGGTCAATCACGAAAAAATTCACTTAAAACAGCAATTAGAGTTATTAATAGTACCGTTTTATATCTGGTATGGTTTAGAGTTTGTTTTTAGGTATATCCAACATAAAAATTGGTATTTAGCTTACAAAAATATAAGCTTTGAAAGAGAAGCCTATTGTAATGACCTAAATCTTGAGTATCTAAAAACTAGACGTTTTTGGCAATTTTTAAAGTATCTTAGCAAGCATGAAATTTAAACCAGAACTTAGTGTTAATCAAAAAATAGAACTTCCATTTAAAAGTTCTGTTTCTTTATATATAAAGCGAGAGGATTTAATTCATCCAATTATATCTGGTAATAAATATAGAAAATTAAAATATAATATCGCTTTCGCGGAAACGCTTAATCAGGATACTTTACTGACTTTTGGTGGTGCATTTTCTAATCATATTGCAGCATTAGCAGAAGCTGGACGTGTTTATGGCTTAAAAACAATTGGAATTATTAGAGGTGAAGAGCTTAACGACAAGGTCTTGGATAGCCCAACTTTAAAGTTTGCACAGTCTTGTGGTATGCAATTTAAATTTATAAGTCGTGAAGCATTTAGACTAAAAGGAACACAGTCGTTTTACGAAAAAATTAAAAAAGAATTTGGTGACTTTTATTTAATTCCTGAAGGCGGAACCAATGATTTGGCTGTAAAAGGATGCGAAGAAATTTTGACGGAAACAGACCGTAAATTTAATTACATATGTGCTTCCGTAGGAACAGGAGGTACCTTATCAGGCTTGATTAATAATTCAAACACAGCACAAAAAGTTTTAGGTTTTTCAGCTTTAAAAGGTGACTTTTTAAAAGAAGATATTAGTAAATTTGCAAAACAAGATAATTGGCAATTGATGACAGATTACCATTTTGGTGGTTATGCTAAAATAAACACAGAATTAGTAACGTTTATTAATAGCTTTAAAAAGCAAAATAATATTGCATTAGATCCTGTTTACACCGGAAAAATGATGTTTGGTATTTACGATTTAATTAAACGTGATTATTTTAAGCCAAATTCTGAAATATTAGTGATTCATACTGGAGGTTTGCAAGGTATTGTAGGTATGAATAAAAGATTAAAACAAAAACAACAACAGTTAATTTTATAATTGATGAAAAAAATAATTACCATGCTTTGTCTTACTTTATTAATTGTAAGTTGTGGCTCTTCAAAAAAAGTGACTACAAAAAAAGGTAGACAAAAAACCGTTAGGGTTGTACGAAATAAAAGGGATACTAAAAAAGACACCAAGGATGATGTTATTGTAGTAGCCACTCCAATAAAAGAAACACCTGAAGTATATGCTAGTAAAACGGACGAATATATTGCAATTTATAGTGATATAGCTCAAGACGAAATGCGTAATTATAATATACCTGCAAGTATTACTTTAGCACAAGGAATATTAGAGTCTGCTTCTGGACAAGGACGTCTGTCTGTAGAAGCTAATAATCACTTTGGAATTAAATGCCATGAGTGGACAGGTGCAAAAATTTATCATGATGATGATGCCTCTCAAGAGTGTTTTCGTAAGTACAAAAACTCTAAATACTCGTTTAGAGATCATTCACTATTTTTGACAGAACGTAAACGGTATTCAAAACTATTTACGCTAGAAAAAGATGACTATAAAGGTTGGGCCAGAGAGCTTAGAGCAGCAGGTTATGCTACAGACAGAAAATATCCAGATAAATTAATAAGCCTAATAGAGCGTTATCAATTATATCGTTTTGATGCTGTAGTTTTAGGTAAGCAAAATGTAGCAAACGACAAGCATACTGTTGTAAAAGGCGATACATTATATTCGATATCAAAAAAATATAACCTAACTATAGATACTATTAAGTCTTTAAATAGTTTAGAAGGCGATAACCTATTTGTAGGTCAAGTGTTATTTGTAAAACCAATTCCAAAAGATTTTTAAAGTCTATGATTTATAAACGTAGTAGTGCTTTGTTTGCAGAAGCAGAGCAAGTAATACCAGGAGGAGTAAACTCACCTGTAAGAGCATTTAAAGCAGTAGGTGGAACACCTATTTTTGTTAAAGAAGCTAAAGGTGCTTATTTATATGATGAAGATGATAACAAATTAATAGATTACATCGCATCTTGGGGACCAATGATTTTAGGTCACGCACACAAACCAGTGGTAGATGCAGTTATTGATAAAGCAAAAAAAGGAACATCCTTTGGAATGCCAACTCAAATTGAAACTCAAATAGCAGAGTTAGCTGTGTCAATGGTACCAAATATTGACAAAATACGTTTTGTTAATTCTGGGACAGAAGCCTGTATGAGTGCTGTTAGATTGGCCAGAGGATATACAAACAAAGACAAAATAATCAAATTTGCTGGTTGTTATCATGGTCATTCAGACTCATTTTTAATTCAAGCAGGAAGTGGTGCAGTAACTTTTGGATCACCTAATAGTCCTGGAGTTACCCAAGGTACAGCAAAAGATACCTTATTAGCAAAGTATAATGATTTGGCTAATGTCGAAGCTTTAATTAATGCCAATAAAAATGAAATAGCTTGTATAATTATCGAGCCTGTTGCTGGAAATATGGGTTGTATTCCTCCAAAAGCTGGGTTTTTAGAAGGTTTACGTGACCTTTGTGATGCTAATAACATACTGTTAGTTTTTGACGAAGTTATGACTGGCTTTAGATTAGCCAAAGGTGGTGCACAAGAATTACTAGGTATTAAAGCAGATATTGTGTGTTTTGGTAAAGTGATAGGTGGAGGATTGCCTGTAGGTGCTTTTGCAGCTAGAGCTGAAATAATGAATCATTTAGCACCTTTAGGTCCAGTGTATCAAGCCGGAACATTAAGTGGTAATCCATTAGCTATGGCAGCAGGATTAGCTATGTTAACCGAGTTGAATTCTGGTGATGTATTTGAAAGTTTAGCAAAAAAAACAGCCTATTTACATAAAGGTATTGCAACCGTTTTAACAGAATTAAACATTACTCATACAATAAACAGAGTTGGCTCTATGATATCTGTTCACTTTTGTGAAGATGAGGTTGTAGATTTTGAAACATCTGCTAAAGGAAATAACGACACGTTTAAAACCTTTTTTCATGGCATGCTTAACCAAGGGATTTATTTAGCACCAAGTGCTTTTGAAAGTTGGTTTTTAAATGATGCTTTATCTTATGAAGATTTAGATAAAACTATTGCAGCATGTAAAGCAGTATTTAGTTAACAGCATTAAACAATAACTATAAAACATAAAAAAGCCGATTATTTTATAATCGGCTTTTTTTATATAAGTGTATTACTACTCTGTGGTTTTATTAATTGGACAACTCTAAAAATTTAGTGTACTGTTCGTCATTTAAAATTTCTTTAAGTTGAAGTGATAAACGCTCGTTAATTTTTTTGCTAAACGTATTATATTCACTTGTACCAACTTCAAATGAGTTGTTTAATGTTTCCGATTTTGAGTAAAATTCTTGATAAGCAACAAACATTAATTCCTGAGTTGGCTCATAAGCTTTAACAAGTCTTCCAATTTCTGCAGTTTTTGCTTGTGCTGCATTATTTATTTCTGCACTAAATTTTTGTTGTGCATTAGCAGTTGTTGTTGCTAGTGTTAAACCAAAAACGAAAAGACAAAGTGTAATTATTTTTTTCATTGTGTAAGTGTTAATTAATTATACTCTCAAAGTAACACTATTTGATTAATAATTACAAATAAAAAAGCACTGAATAGACAATCAGTGCTTTTTTACCTTTAAAAGTTAATATTTGATACTAAATCATAGATTTAATTGTCAGATTTATCCTCTTTTTTATGATCTTTTTTGTTTTTTGAACCCTTTTTCATGTGCTTACGTCCATGTTCTCTTTTCGATAAAGATTTTTCCCACTTAGTGTATTGCTCAGCAGTAAGGATTGTTTTCATTTTTTTCTTAGCTTCAATTTGTGCATCTAATTTAGCATTCATGCGCGCTAACTTTTCTTCTTTAGTAGGTTTTACACGCTCTTTATTATCTTTTTCAGCTAAGCGCTTATCAAAGTTTTCTTTACGTTTTTTAGCACTTTCTAAATTTAAAGCCATCACTTTTTGTTGTTGGGCTTCTGTTAAATCTAAATGTAACGTCATTTTTTTTGTTTGTAACTGTGCCATATCTTGAGGGTCTAAGTTTTGGCGTTGCTCTAAACGTTCTTTTTTATTTTCTTGACGCTTTTCTTTTTTGTTGTCTTGTGCATTTGCTTGAAATGTTATTAAAGCTAATGCTAGTATTACTAATCTTTTCATCTTTTTTTGTTTTTTAAATTGTTATACTACTAAGACGTGCAAATTTGAGAATGGTTTAAACGCCTTAGTTTTTTTAATCTTTAATTAACAGTTTAAAAAGATTGGTCGACAGTTAATTACAATGTGTTTAAATAGGATTTAATCAAGAAATAGCCTTCTGTATGGACAAAGGTAGTGCCCAATAATGGCATGCTAAACAATTCTTGATAGTTGACCATTCTAGAATTTATTTCACCTTTTTTTTCTAATATGGATGTGTTTTCAAAAAGGGTTTCATATCTAAAATCTAAAGTGGTTTGTACATCGCAATAACCTCCTGGTTGGTGACAAGAGGCACAATTGACATCTAAATATGCTCTAGCACGATCTTGTAAGGAGTAGGTGGCATCATCTTCCCAATTTGGTAAAGTTGTTATTGTGGAAATATCTGATATACCAGTAATTTGATTGTTGTTTATTAGGTTTTGTAGTTGATTATTGTAATTAATGGAGCGTAATTTGGGTCCTAATGGTTTTACTTGGTCATTGTTTGAATGGCAGGTTACGCAGTCTAAGTTTGATGGAATTTGATAATTTACTGCTACAGTTGTTCCATTTTTATCAATAAAAGACACTGGTACTGTTGCAGCGTTGTTTTCTAAAACTGCTTCGGTTTGTGCTTCGTTCCAGTGGTAATCGCCAGCGATCCATGTTCCGTTTTGTTTTATTAGTAACCTGGTTTCGATAATTTTTCTGCCTTGGCTTAAATCATTTTCATCTAAATTGTAATAAAAAGACTTTACTATTATCGAGTTGTCTGGAAACTCTGGCATTCCATTGCCTACAGCTGCTAATGTTTCGCCTTCAGGCAATACAATAAAACGTGCTTTATGTGCATAATCTGTAAAAAGTGGTGTGTTTAAAGTGTATGTAAAACTATAAGGAGATGGTGTTAAATCTTTAAGTGGTCCTTCAAAAAGATTAAGTTGTGATAGGTTAGGTAATAATTGTGCAATAGGTCGTGGAGTAGTCGTTACTGGTATATCTATGGTGTCAACATCTTCATTTTTGCTACAGGAAAAACAAAGTAATAGTGTTAGTACTAATGTGGTTAATTTATTCATTGTTAGTGGTTTTGAATCGTGAAAATAAAGAAAATGAACCAATTATAATGTCTGTAAGTTTAAATGTTGGGAATAAAAAAAAGGAATTACATGTATGTAATTCCTTTTTATATATTTAAAAGTGGTGTTTTGTAATGCTGTATTTATATAGTTTCAACAAATAATCCATCGTCTGTTTTATTGACTCTAGCGACACCTAATTTGGTTAATCCTTTAATAGTTTTGTCCCACTTTTTGTTACTTAAACCAGATTGTTCTTTAAGTGTATTAAGGTCTATTGGGCTACTTGCTTTTACTAATGCGAATAGTGCTTTTTCGTCCTCTGTCATTGGAACTGCTTTTTTCTCAGGTCTCATTTGTGGAAAAAACAGGACTTCTTGTATTGATTTATTATTGGTTAAAAACATAATTAATCTATCCATACCAATTCCCATTCCTGATGTTGGAGGCATTCCGTACTCTAATGCACGTAAAAAGTCTTCATCTATAAACTCGGTAGCTTCGTCATCTCCTTTTTGAGCTAATTTTAATTGGTGCTCAAAACGCTCGCGTTGGTCAATTGGATCATTTAGCTCTGAATATGCATTTGCTATTTCTTTACCACAAACCATTAACTCAAAACGTTCTGTTAATTCTGGATTATCTCTATGCTCTTTACATAAAGGACTCATTTCTTTTGGATAGTCTGTAATAAAGGTTGGTTGTATGTAGTTACCTTCACATTTTTCTCCAAAAATTTCGTCTATTAATTTACCTTTACCCATGGTTGCATCTACGCTAATACCCATGTCTTTGGCAGCAGTACGTATTTGATCTTCTGTTTTACCATTAATATCAAAACCTGTAAAGTGTTTAATAGAATCTGCCATAGTGACTCTAGCATAAGGCGCTTTAAAATCTATTTTATGTTCACCAAATGTAGCTTCAGATGTTCCGTTTACAGCTATTGCGCAATGCTCTAGTAATTGTTCGCAAAAATCCATCATCCAATTGTAGTCTTTATAAGCTACATAAATTTCCATTGCTGTAAATTCTGGATTATGTGTACGATCCATTCCTTCGTTACGGAAATTTTTTGAAAACTCATAAACCCCTTCAAAACCACCTACGATAAGTCGTTTTAAATACAGCTCGTTAGCAATACGCATATATAATGGTATGTCTAAACTGTTGTGGTGTGTAATAAAAGGACGTGCAGCAGCACCACCTGGAATAGGTTGTAATATTGGTGTTTCTACTTCAAAATATCCAGACGAATTAAAGAAGTCACGCATCGCGTTAAATAACTTAGTACGTTTTACAAAAACTTCTTTTACTTTAGGGTTTACAACTAAGTCCGCGTAACGTTGTCTATAACGTTGTTCGGGATCTGTAAAAGCATCAAATGTATTACCTTCGGCATCTGTTTTAGGCAGCGGTAAGGGTTTTAAAGCTTTACTTAAAACTGTAAAGTTTTTAACCATTACTGTTTTTTCGCCAACTTTAGTGGTAAAAAGCTCACCTTCTACACCAATAAAATCTCCAATATCTAAAAGTTTTTTATAAACAGTGTTGTATTTTGTTTTGTCCTCACCTGTACAGATTTCGTCTCTGTTAAAATAAACCTGAATACGACCTTCACTATCTTGCAGCTCTGCAAAACTAGCATTACCTTGAATACGTCTAGACATCAAACGACCTGCAATAACAACCTGTTTGCCTTCCTTAAATTCCTGTTTTATTTGTTTAGAATTGTTAGAAACAGGATATAAATCTGCTGGATAAGGGTTGATACCTAACTCGCGTAATTTTGCAAGTTTTTCTCTACGTACGAGCTCTAGCTCAGATAATTGTGACATAGTATTATTGTAATAAATTTAAGACGCAAATATAAGGATTTGATTTGCGGTTTTGATATTAAATTTAATAAATTACGGTTTGTTAAATACTGCCAAATCTTTTCTTTTATAGGGAATAGGCAAGATAAATTGTATCTTTGTAACATTAAACTTTACCATGAATAAGAACGTACAAATACAAGATTTAGGTACTAAAGACTTTAAAGAGACTTGGGATTATCAAGAAGTATTATTTAAAGGTATTTTAGATACAAAAATTAAAAATAGAAGGGAAGCTGCTGGTCTAGAAACTAATAACTACCTTTTATTTGTGGAGCATCCACACGTTTATACTTTAGGTAAAAGTGGTGATATGTCTAATTTATTGTTAAACGAAGACCAATTAAAAGAGAAAGGTGCATCGTTTTATAAAATTAATAGAGGAGGAGATATTACGTACCATGGTCCTGGACAATTAGTTGGTTATCCTATTCTGGATTTAGATAATTTTTTTACAGACATCCATAAATATTTACGTTTTTTAGAAGAAGTTATTATTTTAACTTTAGATGAATATGGTTTAAAAGCAACACGTAGTGAAGGAGAAACAGGTGTTTGGCTAGATGTAGGAACCCCTTTTGCGCGTAAAATTTGTGCAATGGGAGTTAGAGCTAGTCGTTGGGTTACAATGCATGGTTTTGCACTTAATGTCAATGCTAATTTAGGTTACTTTGATAATATTATTCCATGTGGAATTAAAGGTAAAGCAGTAACTTCCATGCAAGTAGAATTAGGTGTTAAGTCTGTGGATGAAGCAGAAGTGAAATCTAAAATATTAAAGCATTTTAGCGCTATGTTTGAAGCTAACTTTATATAAATTTAGTCCTTAACATAGTCTAGGTAAGCCTCTGCAATCTCTGTTAAACTAAAGTGTTTCCACTCTTTGTTTTTTATGCGTTTTACAAGTGCAGGATAATCTTTAAAATAAACACCCATTGCTTTTTTTACTTGACCATTAGTAAACCCTTTACCACTTACTATATAGGCTTTGTCCTCTGTTGGACGTTGGTATAAAAAGTAAACAAATTCCCAAATAGAGTGTGCTCCAGTTATGGATTTCATGATTCCTTTTTTATCCAACTTATAGCGTTGTGCAAGCGAGTATCCTTTAATAGCATCATTGGCATATATTAATAACATCCAATGTTTATTCTTTTTTTCGGATACTATTTCTTTTCCAAAGGATTTAAATAAATGGACAACAGTGTTTCTGACAAACAAAAATTTATTTCCGTTTTTAGCTGTATATAAAATTTGAGAAATAGTGTCTTCGTCAATTTTTAAAACTTTTGCTTTTGCACTAGATTTATATTCTACTTTACCATCCAACATTTTATTAGAAGGTAGTCTAGCTAAGCCATCTTTAACGGTTCCATTTGTCATTAGTATTTTGGCAGTGTGATATTGTGCGTTAGCAATAAATGAACTTAAAATAAAGGCTAAGTATAAAAGGGATTTCATGTAAAACGGTTAGTTATTGATTATTAGCTTAATTAGCAATCAATTTAGTTAAAAGTATTTACATTTAAAAATGGTCTATCAGTTTTTGATTAGTATACCATCTTTAAAATAGTGAATTTTAAAATCTTTAAAATGGGTTAATACATCCGGTTTAGATATAAAATAGCGTCGATTTATATTATTAAAAAACAAGATTTGAGCTTTACCTTGTTTGATATCTTGGGTCATTTTTTGTAAAGTACTATCGTAAGTTTTTGTATTTACAAATGGAAGTTTATGGTTATTTACATTTTTATAAAAACGCATGATATCGTGTGCATTGGTATAAAGATTTAATGTGTCTTGGGACTTTATGTAGTTAATAGATTGGGAGTTTTTCCATACTTCTGCACTATACTGCGTACCGTTTTGATAATGATTGACTCTTAATTTGTAGGTGTTTAAAATATTGGATAGTAATAGTATTATAAAAAGGACTATGGTTATTGGCTGATATTGTTTCGGTTTTAGAATTGGGTTTAAAATTAAAACGACTAGTGTTAGTATGATAAAATAAAAGGGAAAGAATATTCTGGTGTTAACAGGCACGTTTTCATCAAAAAAAGAAATAGAAATTACTATAAATACTGTATAAGAACACATTAAAGTTACCAATAATAAAATGATAGGTGTACAGGATTTAACTTGTACTATTATTATTTTTTGTATGGTTTTAAATTTAAAAAAACTAATAACTATGACGCTTAAAATGATTGTTGCTATATAGCCATTATATAAAAACCAGTAAATTATTGTTTTGGTTAACGATAATAATCTTCTAAATCTGAAACCAAAAAAATCGATATTTCTTATGGTGTTAGAATTGTTAAAATAGTAACAGTAAATAAGCCAGAGAATAAATAGACTTAAAGAGGAGATTGTATAAATTAAAACCGCCTTTAATCTTGGTTTAATTTTAGATTTATGGAGTATTAAAATATAAGACCCAAAACCACCTATATATCCTAAGCCTGCATATCTAGTTAATAATAACACGCTAGATATTACTCCAGCCCAAATAAGATATTTGTAACTGCTAGTTTTAACCCATTTAATAAAAAGCAATGTTACCAACAGTAGTAAAACCATAAATAACCCTTCGCTTAAAAAGTAAATAAAGACTAGTGATGAGTAGGAGGTTAAAAGTAAAATAACAATAAAAGGAATGACTTTTTTGTCAATTTTTAGTGTTGTTAAAAGGTTGTAAAAAATTAATGAAATTGCAGAAAGGAGTCCTACATTTAATATAAAGGCGCCTGTAAGTATACTGCAATTAAATAGCTTGGTCGTTAATGCTACTAATAATGGGTAAAGTGGAGGCCAATGCGTAATTAGTATTCCGTTTTCGTCTACGATGCCATTACCTAGTAAAATACTTTTTACTATTTGAATATAGGACACAGAGTCTGGCGTGATACCTAATTTATAAGGCCAACTAAAATAAGCGAATAGTAAGGTGAAGGCAATAGAAATTAAAATGATTAATTTTTTTGTCATCACTATTTACCTTTTAATAGCCCATATTTAGTAATACAATATAAGGCTCTAAAACCGTCTTTCCATGATATTTTTTTACCTTCCAGATAGGTTCTTCCATAATATGAAATACCGACTTCGTAAATACGTATGTAAGGTATCCTAGAAATTTTAGCAGTTACTTCGGGTTCAAAACCAAAGCGTTTTTCTTTGAGGTTAACAGATTTAATGATTTCGCTTTTAAACATTTTATAGCAAGTCTCCATGTCTGTAAGGTTTAAATTGGTTACTGCATTAGAGAAAAAA
This sequence comes from Olleya sp. AS48, assembly GCF_038900355.1. Lineage (NCBI taxonomy): Bacteria > Pseudomonadati > Bacteroidota > Flavobacteriia > Flavobacteriales > Flavobacteriaceae > Olleya > Olleya sp. AS48. Next base: position 22,388 of record NZ_JBBMRD010000015.1, read on the forward strand.
GTTAAAAACTTATTTCCTATAGTATGCCAAAAAAACAATACACGATGTGGATTACTACCCATAAATCTTGAACCATACACGACGTCCGCAAATCCGTCTGTGATTGGTTTTAATAGGACGTTATACTCGTTTGGGTCATATTCTAAATCTGCGTCTTGGATTATAACATAATCTCCAGTTGCTTGTTTAATGCCTTCATGGAGTGCTGCACCTTTACCTAGATTTACTTCTTGCTTAAAAAACTTAATATCTAAATTAGGATTATTAGCAATAAAAGTTTCAATGGTTTTTTTTGTTTGATCTGTAGAGCAATCGTCAATAATTACAATTTGCTTTTTTATACCAAATAGTAATGTTACACTATTAATCTTGTCCAGTATTGGTGTGATAGTGCTTTCTTCATTATAAGCAGGAATTATAATAGACAAGGTTTTAATAGACATGTTTATAGCGTTTGGTTTTAGGCTTCGACGTTAAAAAATACTTTGTAATAATGCATTTTTTTCTCTTCGTCATAACCACGTTCAAGGTATTCTGCACTTGCATCAGGAGCGTCTATGTCTAATTTAATTTGGATGTTTGTATCCAATTTAATTTCGGTTTTAATTTTTTTCTTTTCTTTATTTAAAACTTTTTCTGAGACATCAAATTGATTTCTGATTAACACATTCTGTTCTGATTCAAAATCTTTTTTATAGCTTTCAAATAAATCCATGTGTTTGTCTTCCACAAATACTTCGTCTTTAAAACGCTCGACATTTACTATTTCATTTTCTTTAAAAAAGTCAATAGTTTTAGCTAAAAAGGTGTTATGCTCTTGGGCTCCATAGGTTGTTTTAATTATTTCTGTCGAAAATTCTTTACAAAGCTCAAGATAGTTTTGTGTATGACTATTGTAGTCATCTGCATATTTTATGTTTAAAAACTTATCTATCCAATACGCAGCATCATAATTATTGTTGTCTACGGTTAACACAACTTTACCTTCGGCATCTCCTGTATTTAAAATTAAACAACCCTTATCTACTTTTTTAGCATTGATCCCTTTTTGGACTAAAACGTCGTAACTGTTATCTTCTAAATAGGTCTGAAAAAAGTTGGTTTTGTTTTCTATTTTAAAAATTCCAATAGCATCCACAACCATTTCATTATGCTCAATACCATCAAAATAGGCAACAATTACGTCTCCAGTTTTAATTTGTGCAGAGGTTGATTGCTCATATAAATGTTTAACTACATTTTTGGAGACGTCCACAAAAGTTTCGTCATCTGCAAAAATTTCTTTAGTGTAAGCATTAATTTCATTTAGCTCGATATTGGCATGATGATTAAATCTGTGACTTTGGACTAAGCTTGTAAATGGTCTTAGTAAAAAAGGAACCATTAACTCATAACTGGCTTCATCAAAAATAAGTTCTTTTTCAGAAAAGGCATTTTTTGTATCGTTATGTTTGTTTCCTACTTTGTGAATAATACACTTTAAAATAGAGGCTTTGTTACGATTAATCATTATTAAAAATGGTGTTTGTTTTAAAATACAATGTTACTAAATATAGCCTAAATACAACACAAAAAAACCGAAGACTTTGCTTCGGTTTATTTTGTGATTTGATATTAATATTAGTATTTGATACCATAATAATCACAGACTTCGTAATAGTTGGTAATGTCAACTCCTGCTTGACTTAGTTGATTATAAGTTTGCTGTTTATTGTTGTTTCCAATTCTAGCGCCAGATGAAGATTTTATAATTATAACTTTTAAAAATGTTAGGTCTCCTGCAGAAATATTGTAAAATGATCCTGAAGCATCATTATAATCTAGATCGATGCCTTCTAAATAGTGTATTACGTGTACAGAAAAGTTAAATGCAACACTATCATAAGGACATGGTATTGTAACCCAATAATTAGGACTATCTGTTAAATAGGTAAGTACAACATCATTGTCTAGGACTTCTTGTGTTATTTCTGGTACTGATATAGAGGTGTAGTTACCTGAAAAAGAGGAAGCATCAATAGTAATTGTTTGCACATTAGCGTTTCCGTCCATACCATCTGCTCCGTTAATTCCATCAATACCGTCTGCACCAGCAGGACCATCTGCACCATCTTCTGTTGAGCATGAAAAGTTAAAAGCAACTATAATTGCTAATAGGACAAATTTTGATTTTAATAATAAATGTTTCATTGTGTTTTTGTTTAAATGATTAATAGTTTTTGTTTTCCTATTAATAGATCAAAAATGTAAAGGTTAACATAAGAGATAAAAAAAAGCCGAAAAAAATATTTTTCGGCTTTTAAACTAAATTGACTAATTCTAGCTTTCTTCTTCACCAACAGGCTCGTTTGAGGTTTTAATGCTATTCCATTCTGGGTGAGTAGAATTTAAGTAAGCATACACTGGTTTTTCATTTCTAACCATATCAACATACATTGGCATGTCTTTAAATGGTAAAAATATGGCTCCAACTTTGTTAGCAGGAATATAAGTTGGATCAGGGACAGGACTTGAGTCATGTAAAAAGTACATAATAAATCTGTGGTCTTTGTCATAACAGGTAATGTAACCTTGGATTTTAATTTTTTTACCATTCCATGTTGCAGAATTTTGATAACCCAAAGCCATTTTGTAAGTGTTAACTGTAAATTGTTTTGTTGCCATAATTAAATATGTTTTAAGATTAATAACACTTATTAATGGTATTAGTAAGTAAAGGTTAACACATAGAATAAAAAAAGCCGAAACATTTGCTTCGGCTTTTAAACTAAATTAAATAATGAAAACTCAATCAATCAGTTTTAGGGATATTATCAATTAAAAATATGCAGACAATCCAATACCCAAAAATATGGATGATAAAGTCTCTTTGTACTCTGAAGGTGCATCTTCTGGATTTATGTCTTCCCAAGAATAATTTATTGAAGGTTCAATAGCGACATGATCTCCTAAGAAAAAAGAATAGCCAACACCAACTCTAAATCCAAAGGATGATGCTTTGGTTTCTAACGTTCCTAGTTCGCTAAAATCACTTTCAGTAGATGTTTTTTGAGAGCCAAAACCAACAACAGCTTCGGCAAAAAGACCATTGTCTAAATAATATCTAGCAAAAGGTAATACTGCAAATCCATTGGTTGTGGTTTCTATATCTCCAAAAAACTCATCTTCTTGTTTTTCTTTATTGGTAGTTATGGAAAGCTCTAGTCCAATAGCAAGATTATCTGCTATAAAATAACCTGCTTTTGGTGTAATATTAGTTGTAAAAGCAGTGGCTTTACTATCATTAATTTTTCGGGTTGTATTGTATACTAAAATGCTTCCGTTAGTTAAAAATGTCCCTTTGGTTTTGGCTTGAAAAACGTCTTGAGCTTGGCAGTTTAAGCTTAAAATAATTAATGGTAAAATACTTAGTGTTTTAAAAATGTTCATTTTATTATTGGTTTATAATTAATAGTTTACATTAGTTTTTTATAGTCAGTTGACTTTATGGTTATAGTGGTTTTATCCAAAGCAATACATGTCATTTTTATGGCTTTAGGTTTGCGTTTAGAGGTGTCAACCATATCCATTTCTAGCGTTAGTCCATCTATCATTTTCATCCAAGATTGATTGTTCCCTTTTTTGCTTTTAAGGTTGTACATGGATTTTACAAATGATATACCTGCGTTTTGTGTAATCCAAACAGTACCTTCAATGTCTGGTCCTTTAACTTTAAAAGCTTCACATGTATAGCCCAATATTGTTTTAGTGTTTCCGGTAGCTATTATGCTTATTTTGGATTGATTAATAGCGTCGTTAGTGGAGTCCTCAAAGTTTAAACCCATAGCCATTAGTGTTTTGTCTCCTTTATTGTCCATAAACATATACATGGATTTTTTGTCTATATCCATAACGCTTATCACATCATTCTTACCTGTTTTATCAGGAATACTAGTTCCAAAATAATTTCCAGCATTAGTTAAATAGTACGCTAAGTTTGTTGTGCGTTTGCCATCTTCTATTTGCATGACGTATTTATGAGAAAATGTGTAGGTGTTTGCAGGAGTTTCAGCAGATGTACTAGTGCCAAAAGGTGATTTATTATTACTAGTAGCGGTTTTAGGATCACTACTATTATTAAATGTAGAATCAAAAGCTTTTTCTGTTTCGCGTTCGGTTTTTTGTTCAACTTTCTTTTCTAAAGTTTTTTCAGCAGCTTTTTCTGCTTTTTTAGCTAGTTTTTTCCAGATCTGTGCATTACTTGACGTTGCAAAGCAGCACATTAATATTATTAGTAAGGGTTTTAAAAGTTTCATTGTTTTATTTTTAATGGATTAATTATTCGTCTTTTTTAGCTTCCTTTATTTGTTTTCCAATAGCTTGTCCTAATGAGTCTTTTTGTTTTTGTGTCAAATCTTTAGATATCAAGTAATATTGATTTTTTAGCTCTGTTTTTTGTTTTTCAGGTAAGTCCGATTTTTCTAATAACTCTAAATATCCTATTGCTTTTCCGTTAGCTTTACCATCAAGGTTTTCGCCAAAAAGGCTGGTTAAAGTTTGAGTCCCTTTATCTAAAAAATTGTTAGAGTTAGTAGTAGTGGAATCTTTAGTAGTAGTTTTGTTTTGTCCATGTCCACTAATAGTAAAAGTTAATAGTATCATGATTGTGAATAGCAGCGTTTTCATTTTTTTAAAGTTTTATAATTACGCTTATTAATGTTTTGATTTTAAAAAGGTTAACAGAAGATGCTTTTTATTTTAAAAAAAAGTTAATTTTACTTTTACGTGTTAACCTTTCCTTCAAACCAAGTATTAAATGGCAAATAACCAAGAAGAAATATCGCTTCAAAGTTTAAAACTGGGCTCAGACCAAGCGCTTCAGCAAGTGTATGAAGACAACAGAGATAAGTTTATAAATTTTGCTAGACGTTATAATTTGGATACCGATGACATTATAGATATTTACCAAGATGCTTATATCGTGTTTTATAACAATGTAATGAGTGGTAAAATTGAAAGCTTTACAAGCAGTATTTCTACTTATTTATTTAGTATTGGTAAATACTTAATCTTTGATAAGATGAAAAAAAACAACAAAAAAGTAAGCGCTAATTTTGATTTATCCTTAGTTAAGGATTCTGATGATTTAGTAACTACTTTGGAGGTTGAAAATGAAGCGTTAACCCAAGAGCAAAAGCTACTAAAACAGCACTTTAAAGACTTAGGTAAGCAATGTCAAGAGTTACTTACCTTATTTTATTACAGAGGATTTACCATTAAAGACATTTTAAAACATAGTAATTATAATAGCGAAAACGTTATTAAAAGCGCTAAGTCTAGATGCCTAAAAACCTTAAAACAACGTATTAATAGCAATCCAAAATAACATGGATAAAGAACAACTTTTATATCTATATTTTTCTAATACTTTGACTCCAGAGCAAGAACAGGCGTTTAATAATTTATTAAAAACGGACTCTGAATTTAAAGCGCAATTTGAATTTGAAAATAATATCAAGCAAGTCATTAAGGCAGAACAAAGCGAGATTTTAAAATTAAAACTACAGGGTTTTGAAAAAAAGATAAAGACTGAGCAAAACAATGCCAAATCATGGTTTAATTGGCGCATTGCTGCATCCATTGTCTTTTTTTTAGCAGCTGGTTGGTTTGGTTACGATGCTTTTTTTGGTGTAAATTATGAGGATTTATATGCTAGCAATTATAAAAACTATCCAAACACAGTTTATACTATTACAAGAGGGGAAGATACAAGTAGTCTTGAACGTGAAGCTTTTGTAGCTTATGAAACCGAAGACTATAATTTAGCAATTCAAAAATTTAATAAAATAGAAAATAAACAATCCTACTTTAATTTTTATAAAGCAAATTCGTATTTAGGTTTAGGCGAATTAGATAAAGCAAAAGATTTGTTTAAAATAGAAACAGCAGCAGATGAAGCTGAATTTAAAGCAGAAGCTAATTGGTATTTGGCCTTAATTAATTTGAAACAGCATAATAAAACCGAAGCCACTAAATATTTTGAAACTTTAATTGCAAATTATAATTACAAAAAGGAGGAAGCTAAAACGTTACTTGAAAGTTTAAACTAACTATTTTTCTTTTTTAATAGTATACCTAATATTACTATTAGCAGTATTCCTGCTATAATCCATAACCAATAATGCGTTGAGGTTAAAGGCTCAGTATTTCCAGAAATTACAAATGCAGACCAATAATATGGATGTGATAAGGCATTGTCTTTATTTTGTTTTACAAAAGTTAGCTTAGCTTGCTGTAAGGCTAAGTCTTTAGGTTGTCCTTTTGAAAGGTTTTTGTAAAAATCTGACATTAATGCAGCAGAAGACGCATCGTTAATTTTCCAAAGTGTGCTAGATATACTTTGTGCACCACTAAAGTAAAAGCCTCTTGCTAAACTTAATAATCCTTCTCCACGTTTTAAATTTCCTATTCCGCTCTCGCAAGCAGATAGGGTAACCAAATTGGCATTGAGTTTTAAATTATACAAGTCTTTAGTATACAGATAACCGTTTTGCCTATTTTTAGTGGTAAATGCTAAAAACGAAAACTCAGGAGCTTCATCATTAAAAACAGCATGTGTTGCCAAGTGTAAAATACTATAATTAGTACTTTTAGTATTAAAATTTTGTAAGGTAGCATTGTCATGACTTAATACTTGACCTTTAAAATAATCTGCACAATCTTTTGCTTCTTTTAAGTTATTAGGTAACGCTAGTAATTTGCTGTTGTTAAAACTTGGCGCGAAAGCTAAAAGTTTTCCATTATTAGATTTTTTAGCTTGTAATTGCTGTAATAATGTTGCAGAATTAATGTAACTTATATTATGTTTTTCAAGTAAATAATTGGATTTTTTATCAATTAAAGCAGCAAAAGGTATGTAGTTTAACAATCCATCTGCTATAATTATTAGATTTTGATTTAATTTATTAATAGGAGCTATTATCTTATCGTGTAAACTTTCTAGATTTTTTCTTAACAGCTCTAAATTGGACTTAGGATTGCTAAGCATTTTATATGTTAATTTTATTGAATCATTAAAATTATAATCCAATGTTATTCTCTTAAGTTGTTTTGTGTTTTTAGTTATTCCAAATGCATAGATCGCATTTTCACCATAAAAATAGGAGATAAGCATATCTTTTTTAGATAATAGTTGTTGTGTTTTTTTTAAACTAATCCCTTTTGAATTGTACTTTAAATTAAAGTAATTTTTATAGTTTGACTCTAGACGTTTTAAATAATTAGTATGTTCTAGTTTTAAGTTGGTTAACTCCTCTTTCAAAGTTTCAGTTTTATTAACGTTTAGTTTTTTTTCTAAAGTGGTAATTTTATATTTCAAAACGTCTCCTTCTTCAATTATGTTTTTTGGGATATTTGCATAATTGGTAGCTTTACTACTTAATAATGCTTCTAAAAGTAAAACGCTTTTACTTTTTTCTGCATATAAAAAAGCTTGATCTATATAAGTGTTATTATTGCTTTTGCTATCTAAAGTAAAACAGGCCTCTATACCTGACTCAAATAATGGAAAAGCATTTTCAATAAAAAAAAGTTTGTCATCATTATACCTAAAGGTTGGTCTTAGTTTGTCTAAAATACTAATAGCATAATTTACGGTGTTGATAGTTTCAATAGGATTATTAAGATTGTTTAATGTAATAGCTTTTAGCTTTAATGTTTTTAATAAGTTTATTTGATTAATGCTTGATTTAATAGAATCATTTTCAAATAAATTTATAGCTATATTATAATGGTTTATAGCCTTATTTGGATCATCGTACTTTTGATGCAACTCGCCTATATCAGAATTTGTAATTGCTATATATTGGTTATTTTTATACGATCTAGTGGCTTTTTTTTTGTAAAAATCTAGCGCTTTATCTAATTCATTTAATGCTTTTTCATAGTTGTTTTCATTATCATATATTTCGGAGTATAGTTTATAATAATTTACATTGTACATATGGTTTATGTCTAAATACTGTTTAGCTTTTTTTAGATAAAACTTAGCACTATCAATTTTTTTTAATTGAATGTAATTTTTGGCAATATTAAAACACGAAGACATAATATTGTTTGAGCCACCTTTATTATCGTAGTAGTTTAAAAATTTAAGAAAATAGCTGTTAGATTGTTTATGCTTGTTTTCTTTTTTTAAAACTTCGGCTAGCAAATTATAGTTTGAGTATATCAAATCATTATTTGTACTATCTATTGTTTTTAAAAACCTGATATTTTTATCATACAGTGCTTTAGATAAGGTGTATTTACCTTCGTCAGTATTCATTTTAGCCACATAACTATAAGCTACAGAAAGAAACGTTTTGTTTTTTAAAAGTTGGGAGTTGTCAGCGTTTGCTGTGTTATCAATTATTTTTTGAAAACGATTTTTAGCTGCTTCGTAATTGTTTAAGCGGTAATAATAAAAACCATAATAAAAATTAATATGGTTTTTATATTTAAGACTGTTTTCTAAGGTGTTAAAGTAATTTTGTTGACTATTATATAAGGAGTCAATAGTGAATAAAGTAGATTGTCGTTTGGTAAAATTATTATGGTAAAACGCTGTGTTGTAAATTTCAAAATAATTATCCATTGCATAATTCCAATGCTTATTGATTGCTGCAACTTTAATACTTTGTTTAAAGTAATAATACGCTGAGTCTTGGTTGCTAGTTGCAATATTGATAGCTTTATTACTTAGTTTTTTTATTGTTTTTTCTAAAGCTTGGCTGGACTGTTGTGATAGACTAACTTGAAGTGAAATTAAGCATATAAAAGATAAGATATATTTCATTCATCTTACTTTTTAAACATAACATTATAAGGCTTTTTATTGTTAGTGGTAACTTGTAATTTGTTTGTTCCGTCACATATTGATGATTTCATTTTATTTACCGGAAATACAAGAGTGCTATCTTTTAATGTCGTTAAATCATCAGCTGTAAAAGTTTGAATTGGATTGTCTTTGTTGTCCAATAAGATAATCTTTATGTTTTTAGTGTCCTTGTCAAAACTTATGTATTTAACAGATGGACAACAGTCTGTGAAGGAACTGTCAGGACAAGGTGGAAGAGGATCTCCTCCTCCAATCGCAATAGAGTCGTTAGTTGCAGTGTATGTGCTTCTTTGATCTGTGTTTTGAATATGTATGGTATAAAGCTGTCTTTCGGTTAAAGTGTTTTGTTCAGACAAATCGATTTCAGCTTTATCATTGTTATTACAAGAATTAGCTAACAGAAATAAAGTACATAGGGATATAATTACAGCTTTCATAAAATAGTGTTTGATTTATGTTTACTTAATGTTTTAAGTATCATAAAGTTAACGTTTTAATTGAATAATTTAAATAAATCATCAATTTTTTAGCTGTAATAACCTTTTATTCAGTCACTTAATTTATTTTATAAACCAACACAGAGTTGCTCTCACCTTTTGTCACAAACTCTAGATTATTATCCTTGTCAATATTATCAAGATCTATAGCTGATGTACCGTAAACAGGAAAGTTATCTTGCTGCTTTGCATTACTATCAAATAACATTACTTTTTGAGTTTGCTTATCTGTAGTGGAAACGTATATTTTATTGTTAATTAAAAAAAGTTTTGCAGGCGTATAGCTACCAAAATCTAATTGTAAGGTTTGATCTTTAATATTTAAAGTATTGTCACTTTGTGTAATTAATGTTTTTGTAGTCGCGCTTAAAGTTATGTTTTCTGACAGGTTTGTATTACTTACTGTAACCTTTCCTTTTTGGTCTATAGTTGCTAAGTTACCGTCTTTAGTTGTTGTTATAAAATCCGAGTTATAATTAAAGATAGCTTGATTTGCATAACTAAGTTTTGTTTTAGGAGTCACTCTGGTTTTACCACGTCTGTCTAAAATGTATAATTGGTTGTCTGTTTTAAATAGCAGGTAATCTTTTCGGCCAATTCTAATATGTTGAGGTGGTGTGTTTATAGTTTCTTCTGCTTGTTTAAAGTTGAAACCTTTGACCGTTTTACCTTGACTATCATAAACTAGTACATTTTTGTCTTGTGTTATAAACAAGCGGTATTTTTTGTTATTGTCATAGTCAAAAACAGAAAGAGGTTGCGTAATATCATCATTAAAGGTCATCGGAAACGGTTTTACATCCTCTCCTGTATGATCTAAAACATAAACGCGATTAGCAGTAGCAAACACTAATTGTAAACGTCCATTTTTGTACATGTCAATTTGATTAACAGATCCTAAAATGTGGCCTTTTAATTGTTTTTTCCATAGTATTTTACCACTATTAGATATTAAATATAAGGTGTTGGCTATGTCCTGCACAATTATATCTTTTTGTTTTGTACGATGGTTTTTAACAAACTGAGGGTTAGTAAGTATGTCATTATCTAATTTAATATTAAACATTTCAATAACCGAGTTGTCTGAAACCGATGGTTTACTTTGCTTAATAATGGCATTAAAGTGTGCAAAGTCTATGTCGTAAATAAATTGTAAAGCAGTTGTTTTGTAGTTGTCAAATTTAAAATCAAAATTAGTATTCAAGTTAGTTTTTACTATTTTACTAAGATTAATAGGATTTATAACCTGAAGTATAGATGCTTGATTACTTAAGTTTTTCTTCAAATCTTTGTAATAATCGCGATCATTTATTGTAGTCTGATTTTGGTAATTAACAATTATATTTTCCAGTGCCTCTGTATTAGATGCAAATACTAAAAACTGATTTATTATAAAGTAGTTAGCAGCCTTGTCCAAATTAACAAATGGTTTTAAATAATCGTTAAATAGTCCAGGTTTAGAAAATTTATAAATGCTAATACCTCTAAAGTCTTCAACTTTTTCTTTTTCACTAAGTAAGGCTTCTTGAGTACTAATAATATCAATAGAGTTTAATACAACAGCACTAGTTGTGTCACTGTAAATTTCACCAAATTCTACGATATTATCAAAAAGAGTCGTTTTAGATTTAAGAGTGTCAATTTTATTGAATTTGTTTAAGTTATGACTAAATTTTTTATAATCATTAAAAGTAATACTTAAAAAGCCATCACTATTGGATGGTGTTATTTGTGCTAACTGGTTGTCCTGTGGTAAAGTGTTTTTAAACACGTTTAGCAACTTGTTTGTCGTGTCAGAAGCTTTAGTGATTCCGTTTAAAATTAATTGGTTTTGACCTATTTCTGTATCAAACGTCAAGTAATCCGTAAAGTTTTTAGATAGCACGTTTTTGTTAACAAACATGCTGTTTAAGCCAATTTTGGTGTTTGTGTATACTGAAAACGATGCCTCTTTATCTTGAGTAGCTATTATTTTTTTAATCGAATTTTTGTCAGGTTTACTATTTATTAAGTGTTGCAAATGATCAAGATTATTAGCTCCTATAAGTAGGTTTCCAACTGTAGAAACATAAATTATTTGATTTTTATTTGTGATTTTTTCAGCAGAGAACCCTTTTAACTTTATAGGCTCTCGTTTAATCTTTAAACTATCAAGATTAAAAACAGTATCATTTAATTTAGTAACAAAACTATATTGTAAACTATCCTTTTTATCTTTAAACAGATTGACGTAAACCTTTTGTTTGCTTTTTATTTGGTTTAATAATTCTAGTTTCTCACAAATGTTTTTATAAGACCTTGTGTTAGATAATTGATCTATAAAATGATTATTGGTTATGTTACTTTTAAAGTTTTCTAGATTGTTAATGGTTAATACATAATCTGCTTGACTAAAAATATAATCTTCAATTGTATTTTTGTTAGTAGATTTTTGACAAGATATTATCAAAAAAATAAATAGTAAACAACACCATATATGTTTCATAAAAGTAGAGAGTTTGTGCAAATATAATAAGTTACAATTCTAATTTCAATTGTTCTGGTAACAGCTTAAAAGATTTTCTGTGGTATTTAGTAGGACCGTATTTTCTAATGGCTTCACGATGTTGTTTAGTTGGGTAGCCTTTATTTTGTTTCCAATTGTACATCGGAAACTCTTCATGGATTTTATTCATGTATTCATCTCGATAAGTTTTGGCTAAAACAGACGCTGCAGCAATACTTAAAAATTTACCATCTCCTTTAATTATAGTTTCAAACGGAATGTCTTTATAAGGTTTAAATTTATTTCCATCCACAATAATAAACTCGGGTGTTTTTTTCATGGCTTCAATTGACTTATGCATCGCTAAAATGGAAGCGTTTAATATGTTAATATCATCAATTTCAGCTTCATGGATGTGATAAAAGCCAAAGCACAATGCTTCGTTTTCAATAATTGGTCTTAATAAATCTCTTTTTTTTTCGCTAATTTGTTTAGAGTCGTTCAAAATTTCATTCTTAAAATTAGATTTTAAAATTACAGCAGCAGCAGTAACAGGTCCAGCTAAGCAACCACGACCAGCTTCATCAGTTCCGCATTCTAATTTGTGATTGGTATATTTTAATTTTAGCATTAAATAAAAAAGAAGGTTTGACGTTATATTGTTTCAATTTTGTTCCTTTCTTAACAGAAACCACAAAACCATAAAGATATTTGCTATTTTTGGCAAAAATAAATGATTCAGCTTTTAATTAAAGGTCTAAAATAGTCACCATTTAATGAAAAAAATAATTTTCTCTTTCCTTTTATTCATCATAACTGTTTTTGCTTATGCGCAAAGACCAGTAAAAAAGACTTCAAATAAAGCGATATCTACAGCCCAATCTAATGTTGTTACCGTTCAGGACAGCGTTAAAAAGGGTAGTGTAGGTGCTAAATCAACACAAAAAAAAGAGGCTGTTATTACAGATTATTTGATTATTAATCATTTAAGAGATACTACATATTTAGATACGACCTTAACAATAAATAAAGAGTATAAATACAATTATTTAAGACGTGACGAGTTTGGTTTAATGCCATTTGCTAATATTGGTCAGACTTATAATAGTCTTACTTATAATTTTAACGACACCCATTTAATTCCGGGATTTGGTGCAAAAGCAAAGCATTTTAACTACTTAGATGCAGAGGACATCAATTATTATCATGTGCCGACACCACTAACAGAACTTTATTTTAAAACTGCCTTAACCCAAGGACAGCAATTAGATGCGTTTTTTACTACCAATACGTCAAAACAGTTTAATTTATCAATTGGATATAAAGGCGTTAGGTCTTTAGGTATATATCAAAACTCATTAACTAGCTCAGGAAATCTTAGGATGACAGCAAGTTATAAAACAAAAAATAGGCGTTATATTTTAAATACACATTTTACCTCTCAGGATTTATTAACTCAAGAAAATGGAGGGTTAAAAGATGACAACCTTGCGTTTTTTGAATCTGGAGACCCTGATTTTGACGACAGAGGAGTGTTAGAAGTAAATTTTGAAAATGCAGAAAATCTACTTTTAGGCAAACGATTTTATTTAAATCATAGCTACGATTTTATTAGACCTAAGGATTCTTTAAGTTCAAACAGTCTTCAATTAGCACATGTAATGACACTTGAGGATAAGATTTATACATTCGATCAATCAGCAGCCAATACCGATTATTTTGGAGAAGCCTTCCGTACCTCAAGTTTAAAGGATAGGACAGAGCTAGAGCAATTTACAAACCAATTACAATTAAACTACAAAAATGGTACATTAGGTAATCTTCAGTTTAATGCAACTCATAATAACTATAACTATGGGTATGATAAAATTGTAGCACTTAATTCAGGAACTATAACTAATAGGTTAATTGGAGATGTAGTCTCAATAGGAGCAAAATATAATAAGCAGTACAAAGGTTTTAATTTAAATGGTAACGCAGGATTAAATGTAACAGGAGATTTTGACGGAAACTATATTTCAGGGACAGCATCTTATCAATTAAATAGTGACCTTAAAATATTAGCTAATATCAATCACTCATCCATAGCTCCAAATTTTAACACATTGCTTTTTCAAAGTGATTATAAAAATTATAACTGGAGTAATCAATTTAATAATATTAAATCACAGCAATTACTTTTTAATATAGATTCCAAAAAATATGCGAATCTAACGGTAGATCTAAATACAATAAATGATTATGTATATTTCTCAAAAAATGAAGATGGCAATGTTAAACCATACCAAAATAGCGATGCGATTACCTATTTAAAACTCAAACTTCAAAAAGAAATCAGGTATAAAAATTTCGCTTTAGACAATACAGTGTTATATCAAAACGTCCAAGATAACTCCAATGTCTTAAACGTCCCTCAGATAGTAACCCGCAATACACTATACTATTCAAATCAAGTATTCAAAAAAGCAATGTTTTTGCAAACCGGAATAATATTCAATTATTTCAGTTCATATAATATGAATAGTTATGACCCTTTATTAGCCGAGTTCTATACTCAAAATCAAGAAAAGTTCGGAGGATTCCCAAGGCTAGACTTTTTTGTCAACGCAAAAATTAGACAAACTAGAATATTTTTAAAAGCCGAACATTTTAATTCTGCCTTCACTGCAAAAGATTATTATTCGGCAGCCAATCAACCATATCGTGATTTTACAATTCGATTTGGTTTAGTCTGGAATTTCTTTCTATAGCATAATGTTGGCGTTACCCAAAGGGTCGGGCTATCACTACTCGCTTTTTTTTAGCGCACAGTTTTTACTATTTATTACAATACATTTTATGGATTAATTAATTTACTACTTAATATAGGTACGTATCAAAAAAAAAGAGCTCAAACATACCGTTCTATCCCTAACGCGCTGCTTAACAGTAAACAAATTAAATAGTGTCAATATTACTTGTTTATCAATAAGCTTAAGATTAAAAAATAATTAAAAAAAATATTAGACTATAACCTGTTAGCAATAAGGCATTAAAGGTTTGTATTAAAATAAAATTAAAAAAAGATTAAAAAAAGGGTTGTGGGA
>NZ_JBBMRD010000016.1:0-22099 GCF_038900355.1 Olleya sp. AS48
TTTTAGAGAACCCTTCATATTTATTTATGAAGGGTTTTTTTGTGCCTAAAAATTAAAGTAAATAGGCGCAAGGGAAAAAAGATATACTAGTTTTAATTGTTTTGTAAATAGAATAACTACATCGTAGTTATTTTTAAAAGGATAAGGATATAATGTCTGACTTTTATTAGGAGAATTAATATTAAAAGGATTAGGATTGGAGTTTTTCTTGTAATAGAATACTTGATTATTTATTTTATCACTGTTTTATGATGGTTGACTTTATGATATAGCTAAAAACAGTTTCTTGTATTTTTTTTAAATTGTTTGATTGTGAAGTAAAGTTAGTATTATGTTTAAATAAAAAGCCTTTAATAAAATTAGAGGCTTTAATATATTTTTGATTTGTATAATACGTAAATTATGCTTTCTGTTTAATGGAGTTTTTTATATGATTTAATTTTAATGTTTTTTAGTTTTATTGCTTTTGAAAATGCTATCTAGGATTGTATTTATTCCTTTAAATGCTATAAATACAGCTAATGCACATATTGATATAGCTATTATTAATAATGGAATATAGAAGTCTTTATCCTTATTACTTAATACTAGATATAGTAAGGTTGGACCAATAAACATTAATAACATTGCAATAGCCATTTGTTTTACTCCTTTTACAAGTACATCTTTGTCTGTTGATTTAGTTTCCATTGTTATAATTATTTATTGCGTTTCTAACACTTTTATGTTTTTGTAATAAACTTTCAGCTTCAGGATAGCTTATGTTTAATTCGGACATTATCATTTTTGTACCTCTATCCACTAGTTTGTCATTACTAAGTTGCATGTCTACCATTTTGTTTCCTTTTATCTTACCAAGTTTTATCATAGTAGTTGTGGATATCATGTTGAGTACTAGTTTTTGTGCTGTACCTGCTTTCATACGTGAACTACCCGTTATAAATTCTGGTCCTACGACTACTTCAATTGGAAATTGTGATGCTAAGCTTAAAGGACATTGCTTATTTGATGTTATACATCCAGTTGTAATACCTTCTAAATTACATGTATTAAGCGCTGATATTACATATGGTGTTGTACCTGATGCTGCAATACCAATTACGACATCTTTATCTGTTACATTATATTTTGCTAGGTCTTTCCATCCTTGGGTTGTAGAGTCCTCTGCAAACTCAACTGCTTCTCTTATTGCTTTATCTCCACCAGCGATAATACCTATCACTACGTCATAGGATACTCCAAATGTTGGAGGACATTCTGATGCATCTACAACTCCTAGGCGTCCACTTGTTCCTGCTCCAATATAAAACAGTCTGCCACCTTTTTCCATTTTTATTACGATTTGTTCTACTAAAGCTTGAATTTGAGGAATCGCTTTTTTGACTGCTGTTGGGACAGTTTGATCTTCTATATTTATGTTTGTTAATAGGTTGTTTATAGACATTTTGTCTAAATTATTGTAATTGGAATCTTGTTCTGTTGTTTTTGTAAATTGCATAGTCTAAATGGTACTATTGGTTTGCGTTAGGGATTGAGGCATTTGTTGGAGCTCCTCGCAGAGAGCGACTGCCGAAAGCGCGACCCTTGTGGTAACGCCAAAAAATTATTGTATAATATAAGTAAATTGATACGCTTGTGAAACTCTGAAATAGCCTAAAGGAAAATTATCTGGATTTGTAATGTTTATACAGTTTCCTCTAACGGTTGCTGGTTGCGCTTGAAATGGTCCGCCACCATTATCAGAAGTTTGTTGAAGCAATAAATCCATAAATTGATAAAATTGTTGGGATACTCCATAATTATTTATGGTAACTATGTCTGTTTGTTGTAGATCTTCTTCGGAATAGAATGCGAAAATTTGATTACCATCAGTAAATTGATCGTCATAAACTTCTAGCACTGGAATTTGTGGTATGTCTGATATGAATTCGAAAAAATAGTAGTTATCTATATTTGCAGGATCTGTATAAAAGGCCTTAAGTTCTATATCTTCGCCAGAAAAACCACCTTCGTTATTTTGTTCTATATATTCTATTGGAGTTACGCTTGTCAATACTTCTGTACCTATGTATGTTTGATCGTCATATATAATTGTTAGGGTATATTCTTGGTTTAGTTCAGGAATGAATGAATTGGTTTTGTATATTCCTGTATTTTCTTGTTCCAAGAATGTAAAAAGATTACTATTACTGTCTTCAACAAATACGGTTGCGTTATTAGCAGGAGGAACTTGATTATCGAAAAAAGGAGCTGTTAATGTCAATTTTATTTGCTGTTCTGAGCCATCTGAATCTTCAAACCAATTTAACGATGCCTCTATTACTAATTTGGGGTCTGATGTTGGTACTTTTAAATCTATTACATCTTCACAACTAAAAAATAGACATACGATTAATATATATAGTGCGTTTTTCATTTTTTATTAAAATTTAAAATTGTAGGATATAGAAGGTATTAGTCCAAATATTGATAATCTGGTTGCTTCATTTGTACCTGTCATTCTGTTTTCTCCAAATGTTATTGATGCTGCATTACGACGATTATATACATTGTAAAGCCCAAAGACCCAATAACTTTGCCATCCTGATGTCTTATCTGGTTTTGGTGTGTAATTTGCTGATAAATCTAAACGATGGTATGCTGGCAATCTGTCTGAATTACGACTGCTATAGCTTGGTATATTTATACCGTTATAAGAATATTGACCATTTGGATATGTTGTAGGTTGTCCTGTTTGAAATAGAAAATTAGCATTTAATTTCCACTTTTTATTCCAGTCATAGCTAGTGGTTAGAGATATATCATGTGTTTTGTCATAAGCTGTGCTATACCAATTACCATTGTTTATTCCTGTTTCGGTTGGTGTGCGACCTGGTGTTTTTTGCTCTGATTTTGATAGTGTATAAGCTAACCAACCTTTAAAACGTCCTTCATTTTTTCTTAAAAGCACCTCTAGTCCATAAGCTCTGGCTTCTCCATTTAATATTATTTGTTCTATAGCATCGTTTGCAATTAAATCTGCACCATCTATATAGTCAATTCTGTTTTCAATTTTTTTATAATATGTTTCTACTTCTAAACTATAATTATCGTCATTAAAGCTTCTAAAATAGCCTACAGCAACTTGATCTAATAATTGTGGTTTTACATATTTACCACTGGGTGTCCAAATATCTAAAGGTGTTGGTGAGGATGTATTAGATAATAAATGGAGATATTGTGACATCCGATTATAGCTTGCTTTTACAGAAGAATTTTCGTTTAGTTGGTAAGCCAATGATGCTCTAGGCTCTAGGTTTGCAAAACTTTTTATAACGTCACTTTTACTAAAACTTTCTGATCCTGTAGGAGTTGCTTTTTGATAGATTTGAAAATCATTATTAAATACTACTGCTTGATCATTTTGATACGTATTTAACTGATTTTGGCCTAGTCGTAAAAAAGAGCTTAAACGTAAACCATAGCTTAAGTTTAACTTATCTGATAGTTTATGTTCGGCATCAACATAAATTGCATTTTCAAAAGCATATTTATCTGTTAATTTAAATGGATTTATTCCAGAAGTTGGTGTAGATGGTTTTATATCTCCTGGATTAAATTTATAGTAGATACTATTTAAACCATATTGAAGTTTAAAGCCATCAGTAACGTAATGTTTAAAATCGTATTTAAAATTGAAGTTTTGAATTCCTGAATTCCAATCAAACTCGACAAAATTTAGTTTTAAACCATAGTAGTAATCGGAATATATTAGTGACATGTTTGAGAATAACTTGTCCGAGAATAAATGATTCCATCTAGAATTTACTACTGTGTTACCATAAATGTTTTCAAAACTATCTGTAATACTAAAGACATCTCGTCCAAAATAACCAGAAAGATAAATACTGTTATTGTCGTTTAAATCGTAACTTAATTTTGTGTTTAAATCGTAAAAATATGCTTTGTTATCTATATCAAACAGTGGTAAAAATAAATGCGCATAACTACTACGACCACCAAATAGAAATGAACCTTTGTCTTTTTTTATAGGACCTTCAGCAAGTATTCTGCTAGACACAATTCCTATTCCTCCATTCATTTTAAACGTTTTACTGTTTCCTTCTTTTTGATAAATATCTAATACTGAAGATACGCGTCCTCCATAACGTGCAGGAATTCCACCTTTATATAATTTTATATCTTTGATGGCATCCGGATTAAAAACAGAAAAGAATCCAAATAAGTGTGATGAGTTAAATACTGTAGCCTCGTCCAATAAAATAAGATTTTGATCTGCTGCTCCACCACGTACATTAAAACCAGAAGATCCTTCTCCTGCATTAGTAACACCTGGTAGAAGTGTTATTGCTTTAATTACGTCTGCTTCTCCAAAAACAACCGGAATATCTTTAATGGTAGCAGAACTAAGTGCGTTAACACTCATTTGAGGCTTTTTAATATTAAGCTTCTCTACATTTTCAGTAATTATTACTTCGTCTAAGTTTTCAAAAGACTCTTCTAAGCTAAAATTTTTGGTAATATTTTTATCTAATATTATCGTTTCTGATATATCAGAAAAACCTAAATAGGAAACAACAACTTTATATGTGCCTTTTGGGAGTGTGATGGAGTAGAAGCCATATTCATTTGTGACTGCTCCAGTATTTAATTCAGGTACTATTACATTAACACTTATTAATGTTTCGTTACTGGCACTTTCTATTATTTTACCACTTAGCGTAAATTTTTCTTGAGCAAAAATTAGTGTGCTACTAATTAAAAGCAAGAATAATATTCCATTTTTTATATAATTCATTGGTTGATTTTGATTAGTAAAAATAACTAAAAGCAACTTTACATATTCTGTTTTAAGGTGTTAAACTTTATTTAAATATAGTTTGTAGTATTTTGAAGTTTGGAAGTTTAGAAGTTATATAGGTAACATTTTGAATGCGAATTTTAGTTAAAATAAAAAAAGCTTCCATTTGGAAGCTTTTTTTATATAATTAAAGTTGTGATTTAGATGCTTTTAAGCAAGTCATTAAATAATTGAATTGGTCGCATTGCTTTAGCTGTTAATTCTTCGTTTGGCGAATAGTAACCTTCAATATCTACAGCAACACCTTGAATATCGCTTAATGCTGATACTATTACTTTTTCTTCTGCCTTAAATGCTAAAGCAACTGGAGCAAATTGTGCTTTTAAAGTAGCATCTTTATCTTGGTTTGCTAATGCTTCTGCCCAATACATTGCTAAGTAAAAGTGGCTTCCTCTGTTATCAATCTCACCAGATTTTCTAGAAGGCCCTTTTTTGTTTTCTAATAATTTCTCGGTCGCATCATCTAGTGCATCACCTAAAACTTTAGCTTTTGGATTATTGTTAACTTGGCTAAAATGCTCTAAAGAGACTGCAAGAGCTAAAAATTCTCCTAAACTATCCCAACGTAAGTGATTTTCTTCAATAAATTGTTGTACGTGTTTTGGAGCAGATCCTCCTGCACCAGTTTCAAATAAACCTCCACCATTCATTAATGGTACGATAGACAACATTTTTGCAGATGTACCTAATTCTAAAATAGGAAATAAATCTGTTAAGTAATCACGTAATACATTTCCTGAAACAGAGATTGTATCTTCTCCAGCTTTTACGCGTTTTAAAGTAAATTGTGTTGCTTTAATTGGAGATAAAATATGAAGTTCTAAACCTTCTGTATCGTGATCTTTTAAATATGTATTTACTTTTTTGATTAATTCCGCATCGTGTGCTCTATTTTCGTCTAACCAGAAAACAGCAGGAGTTTGTGATGCTCTAGCACGAGTTACCGCTAATTTAACCCAGTCTTGGATTGGTGCATCTTTAACTTGACACATTCTCCAAATGTCTCCAGCTTCCACGTTGTGAGAAATCAATACTTTTCCGTCAGTATCAATAACTTCTACTTTACCATCTGCATCAATTTCAAAAGTTTTGTCATGTGATCCGTATTCTTCAGCTTTTTGAGCCATTAATCCAACGTTTGGTACTGTTCCCATTGTTGTTGGGTCAAATGCTCCGTTTTCTCTACAAAAGTCAATAGTTGCTGTGTAAATTCCAGCATAACTACTATCAGGAATTACTGCTTTAGTGTCTTGAGATTTACCATCTGCATTCCACATTTGACCAGAATTTCTAATCATTGCTGGCATTGATGCATCTATAATAACATCACTTGGTACATGTAAGTTTGTAATCCCTTTATCACTATCTACCATAGCTAAAGCAGGATTTGCTTTATAAGCAGCATCAATATCTGCTAATATAGCATTGCGTTCTGACTCTGGTAATTCGTTTAGGTTACTTAATAAGTTTCCAAATCCATTATTAACATCTACACCAATTTTTTCAAAAGTAGCACTGTGTTTAGCAAATACGTCTTTAAAAAATACACGAACAGCATGACCAAAAATAATTGGGTCAGAGACCTTCATCATTGTTGCTTTCATGTGTAAAGAAAACAATACACCTTTATCTTTAGCATCTTTAATTTGTGCTTCTAAAAATGTAAGTAGTGCTTTTTTACTTAATACAGTTCCATCAATAATTTCACCTTTTAATAATCCTAAGTTATCTTTTAAAATGGTTTCATTTCCAGATGCATCTGTGTGGACAATTTTGATAGTTGTAGCATTATCTAATGTTACAGATTTTTCGTTATGTGCAAAATCACCTTCAGTCATAGTTGCGACATGTGATTTTGAATCTTTTGACCAAGCTCCCATTGAGTGTGGGTTTTTCTTAGCGTAATTTTTTACAGCTTTTGGTGCACGTCTATCAGAGTTACCTTCGCGTAATACTGGATTTACAGCACTACCTTTAATTTTATCGTAACGTAATTTAGCATCTTTTTCTTTATCATTAGTTACTTCTTCTGGGTAATTAGGTATAGCAAAACCTTTAGCTTGCAGCTCTTTAATTGCAGCCTTAAGTTGTGGTACAGAAGCACTAATGTTTGGTAATTTAATAATATTAGCTTCTGGAGTTTTTGCTAATTCTCCTAAATAAGCTAAATCATCAGAGACACGTTGATCTTCCGTTAAAAAATCAGGAAAAACTGCTAAAATACGTGCTGCTAATGATATGTCTTTAGTTTCTAATCCAATTCCAGAAGAGGCTGTAAATGCTTGAACGATTGGTAAAAATGAACGCGTTGCTAAAGCT
The DNA here is from genome assembly GCF_038900355.1 of Olleya sp. AS48. Classification (NCBI taxonomy): domain Bacteria; kingdom Pseudomonadati; phylum Bacteroidota; class Flavobacteriia; order Flavobacteriales; family Flavobacteriaceae; genus Olleya; species Olleya sp. AS48. Next base: position 7,181 of record NZ_JBBMRD010000016.1, read on the forward strand.
GGTGCTTCATCTGTAATGGTATATATAATTTTTGGTGAATTTGACATAAATGTAAATGTGTATTAGTTTAATTTTAAGCTTCACGAAGATACAAAAAATAGGAGGTTTTTTAAAACGAAAACGTTTACTTAACAACCCATTTAGTTGGAAACTAAATTGAGAGTGAGTTTATTGCGGATTTAATAAAATATAGATAAAATTTTAAGAAATCTGAATTTTATAGTGATCTAATAACCCCTGAATTTGGTCTTTCGAAAATTTTGCGCCTTTAATTTTATTATTTTCAGGATGAATAGAGTAGTTGTAAGAGGTTAAAAAGTTAGCTTGCTCTATGTTAGTATTAAAAAAGATAGCGTATTTAAAGTTACAATTGTCAAAAACAGATTTTGAGACATTAGCTTCTGTAAATTCTGTTTTTTCAAATTGACAGTTAGTAAATTTTGTATTAATTAATTTAACTTTATAAAATGATGCAAAATTAAGTTGACAATTATTAAAAGTCATAGACATTAATAATTGGTTACAGTCATTAAATAAAACGCCTAAAAGCTTACAGTTTTCAAAAGCTACATCTTTAAAGGTTGTGTCTGATGTTTTGCTATTACTTAGGTCACAATCTATAAATTGACATTCTAAAAATGTAATAGTGGATAAGTAACAAGCATTAAAATTACAGTTTATAAACATGCAATTATCATATTCTGCTTTTGGTAATTCTGTTAAAGTAAAGTCTTTATTTCTATAAGTTTTATCTGCTATAAAAGGTATATTCATTTTTACTATTTGCAGTAAATATACTTTAATTGACAGTAAAACAAAAGCCATAACATAATAGACTTAACTATTGTTGCTATGGCTTTTTTGAGATAATATTTTGCTGACTTATCTAATTTTCATTAGATCAATCCAAAACTTTCGTTTTACATTTTTTCAGTTCAAGCTAATATTAAATCAATAGTACATTATAAGAGTAACTTTCAAAATGTATTGACCTGTTACTAAATGTACTTAGTAATTGTTTTTCTTGATGTTTACCTTTTAATTAATAATTTAATATCAATCAGATATAATAAACATTGTTTTGTTCAAGTAATTTTACTTTCACTAGGTTACTTTACTTAAAACTTTCAACTTTACTTTTTAAATCCTGTCAAACAAAACTTAAATTATAAAGTATCATGGTTTTTAAGTTGCACGACTACACCTGCAATTTTTAAAACCTCAAAAAACAAATAAAACTAAATCAAATTCAACATTTAATTGAAACCAATATTGCTATTGTTATTAATTGTTTTACTAAATTAAAAAATATCTTTTAGATTTTAAAGAAAATAAGACTTTAGATATCAACTAGTTATGAACCGCACTTATTAACAAAAGTTAATAACAACAAAAGCCTAACTTAAATAAGTTAGGCTTTTTAATATAACTAAGGTTGAAGAAATTATTTTCTTCTTGCTTCTTTAATTCTAGCTTTCTTACCAGTAAGACCTCTAAAGTAAAAGATTCTAGCACGACGTACTTTACCTTTTTTGTTGATTTCAACTTTTTGTAATGCAGGTAAGTTAATTGGGAAGATACGCTCTACACCAATAGTTCCTGACATTTTTCTAATTGTAAACGTTTCAGAAGATCCGCTACCTCTTTTTTGAATTACTACTCCTCTAAAAAACTGAGTACGTACTTTTTCTCCTTCCCTAATTTCATAGTACACAGTAATTGTGTCTCCAGCTGAAAATTCAGGAAAGTCCTTTGTTGTTACAAACTCGTCTTGAACAAATTTTATTAAAGATTCCATCTTTATTTAATTTTAAATGATTGATTCAGAGTAACATTCACGTATCTCGCCAGAGGTTAATCCGAAATTGGGTGCAAATATAGTTAAAAAGTAAAAAACAGAAAGTAAAAATGTAAAAAGTTTGTCTGTTTTTTTAGATACACGTAAAACATGTTGTCTATTTGTCTAATAAATCTGGTCGTCTGTCTTTAGTACGTTGGTAGGCTTGGTCTTCTCTCCATCTTTCTATATTAGCTGCATGACCACTTAATAATACTTCAGGGACTTCAAGACCTTTGTAATTACGTGGTTTAGTATAGATCGGAGGAGCCAATAAATTATCCTGAAAACTGTCTGTTAATGCAGAGGTTTCATTACCTAAAACACCAGGAATTAATCTAATTACTGCATCACATAATACTGCTGCACCTAATTCTCCTCCAGAAAGCACATAGTCTCCTATAGATATTTCTTTGGTGATAAATAAATCTCTTACACGTTGATCGACACCTTTATAATGTCCACAAAGTATGATAATGTTTTCTTTTAAAGAGACTTGATTAGCTATGCTTTGGTTTAAGGTTTCGCCATCAGGCGTCATGTATATAACCTCGTCATAATTACGCGCTTCTTTTAATTTAGAAATGCATTTGTCTATAGGTTCAACCATCATGACCATACCAGCTCCACCACCAAATTGGGTGTCATCAATGGACTTGTAATTGTCTGTGGTGTAGTCTCTTAAATTATGAAAATGTACTTCAACCAAATTAGCCTCAATTGCACGCTTTAAAATAGAAGCTTCAAATGGACTTTTAAGTAATTCTGGCAAGACAGTTATAATATCAATTCTCATGGTTTTGCTTTATTGAATGCAAAGATAGATGAAATTCTTTAACTTAAATCTTGCTTGAATAACATGATTAAGGTGTTTTGTTATGGTTGTAGTTTTAGTAATTAAGCAATTCCAAACAAAAAACTATAATTATTAATTACAGACTAAGCTCTTTTTATATCAGGCGTTTTAATAGAGATTGAATAATAAAGGCAATGACCATAACTATTGCACATCCTACAAAGTTTAACCATAAAAAAGGTAGATTAATTATTTCATATTCATTTAAAAAGAATAAACCAATAACTAAAACCTGTGTAATTAAAGCAGCTACAAAAACAGCATTAGCTTTAATTTGCTTAAAGAAAAACGCTAATAAAAAGATACCAAGGACGTTACCATAAAATATTGATCCTATAATATTTACTAATTGTATTAAGTTTTCTGCTAGATTGGCGACGCAAGCGACACCAATTGCCATGATTCCCCAAAGTAATGTAAAACCTCTTGAGGCCTTAACCATTTCTTGGTCAGTTTTTGGACCAACTCTATGTTTATACAAATCGATTGTAGTTGTACTAGCTAAAGCGTTAAGCTCTGATGCTGTACTAGACATGGCTGCACTTAAAATAACAGCTAATAATAAACCAATTAATCCTTTAGGTAAATTATTAAGTATAAAGTGTATAAAAACATAATCCTTATCATTACTTTCAACTTTTAAACCTTCAGCTTCTCCAGCTTTTTTAATCAAATCTCTAGCTTGTGCTCTTATTGTGTCGCTTTTGGCATTATAGCTAGCTATAAGGTCTTGATTAACTTTACCATCAGCGTTTGCAAACTCAGTAACGGTTGCTTTTTTTAGATCAAAAATTTCTTTCTGCTCTAATTGCAAAGCAGCATACTCATTTGCATATTTTGAATTTAAAACAACTTCTGTTGCAGTGGGATTAAAATTTATGGGAGCATCGTTAAACTGGTAAAATACAAATACCATTACACCTACTAGCAGAATAAAAAACTGCATTGGTACTTTTAGTAATCCATTAAAAATTAATCCTAAACGCATTTCTTTTACAGATTTACCAGACAAATAACGTTGCACTTGACTTTGGTCAGTACCAAAATACGATAGCATTAAAAACGTACCACCAATTAATCCACTCCAAACTGTATATCTATTATTTAAATCGAAAGAAAAATCTAACACTTCCATTTTACCGCTTGCTCCAGCAATATCTAGAGCTTTTTTAAAAGTAATATCATCAGGTAATTGATTTAATATTAAAATGAAAGCAATGACCATTCCTGTAAAAATGACTACCATTTGATGTTTTTGAGTCACATTAACTGCTTTTGTACCTCCCGAAACCGTGTAGATTATAACTAATACACCTATAATAATATTTAGTAAAAGAAGGTTCCATCCTAAAACTGCAGATAAGATAATAGCAGGAGCAAAAATGGTTATTCCTGCTGCTAGACCACGTTGGATTAAAAACAGTACTGCTGTTAGTGTACGTGTTTTACGGTCAAATCGGTTTTCTAAAAACTCGTAAGCTGTATATACTTTAAGTCTGTGATATAATGGTATAAAGACCATGCAGATTACAATCATGGCTATTGGTAATCCAAAATAAAACTGCACAAAACCCATTCCAGAGTGAAATGCTTGTCCAGGCGTACTTAAAAAGGTTATAGCACTAGCTTGTGTAGCCATTACAGATAATCCTATGGTCCACCATTTGCTGGTACTTCCACCTTTTAAAAAATCTTGTACGTTTTTACTACCTCTGGTTTGATACGTTCCGTAAATAACAATGGTTAACAATGTTCCAATTAAGACAATCCAATCTAAACTTTGCATAATTTAAAATAATTTAGTTATTAAGTAAAATGCAATAATATATAGCGCATTTGCAACTAAAAGAATTGCATATAACGGTTTCCATTGGTACTTAGGTTGGTCTTGCATGATTTAGTTTTTTAATCCGTTATCATTAGTAATATCTTGTTTTCCTATACTTAGCATATTTGCAAATAATCTGTAAGCACCAGATACACCAACAGGGAATTCTCTAAAAAAGCTTAATCCAGTGTATATATAGTGTCCTTTTCCATGTTTGGCAACTAAAAGACTTCCTGTTTTAGCAGTTTCGTCTTTATCATGCATGGATAGGATAGGAGTGAAGTCTGATGACCATTGGTCAGGAAAATACAATCCACGTTCTTGCGTCCAACCTTCAAAATCTTTAGTGGTTATCTTGTTAGGAAAATTAAGTAACTCGTGGTTTGGAGCTAATAAGGTTACTTCTGCATTTTCATCTGTAACTCTATCTCGTGATAATTGTAAATTAAAAGGTGCAATATTATCTACTTTGATACCACGATTGGTGTTGTATTGCACAATCATGTTTCCTCCTTTTTCAACAAAATTAAATAAAATATCTTGTTTAAATTTTAGGGATTCGACAATGTTATAAGCTCTAATACCAACCACAACTGCATCAAAAGCACTAAGTCGTTCTGGAGTAATGTCTTCTGGTTGTAAAATCATAACGTTGTAGCCAATTTGTTTTAAACTTTCTGGTACCACGTCTCCTGCACCTTCAATATAGGCTATGTTTTCGCCACGTTTTTTAATATCTAATCGTACTATTTTGCTTTCGCTAGGAAGTAATACCGTTTGAAACGGAATATGCTCGTAGTTAATTTCTACTAATTCCTTGGTGTAAGTCTTGTCGCCAATGGTAACCATTGGACTAATTAAACCTTCGCTTTGGTTTTTAGGCGGAATGATAGTAAATATAAAAGTTTGTTCTTGTCCTTTATTAGCTATAGTTATTTTTTGCTTTTCTGGAAATACAGACCAACCATTAGGATGGGCAATGGTAATGTAACCTTCTAAATTATCTTTTCCCGCTTGAACGGTTACAGGGATTTCTTTTTGTTGGTCATTTTCAAAAATGATAACCTTTTGATTGATTTTTGCCGAAGCTTCAGGAATAATTTCAAATGGTCTATACAATTCACCTTTATCAGGTTTTGAGTAACGATATACTAAATCTTTAGTAACCGTAAACGCAAATCCATTGATGTTTAGATTAAAATCTATGGTAATAGCACGTGGTGTTTCCGGTTTACCAATTAGACTTTTGTCTTCAACTTTATACATTCCTAAACTCCCTTTTTGATTTAACCAATATGGTCCTGTAGGTTGTAATGTATTAGCAATTGTTATTTTTTCTTTTAACTCTTGTTTATCATTTGCTTTTAATAATTTTCCGTAAAAGTCATCAGAGTTATTGTTTGAAATAGTATAACTGTCTAATTTAATAGTGGCATTGCTTCGGTTTAAGGCTTCAATATCTATATCAATAATTTGACCTGTTGACGCTGTTGGTGTGTTAGCTGAAGCTTCTAAATATAAACCAGCACAAGCTTCTATAATTTTATTAATTTCTTTAATTTTTTGATCTTTCCATTGTGGGCTATCAATCGCTAAAATTAATTGTCTAGCTTGTAATAGTTGATCTAAATGTGCTGCAGGATTTTCAAAATTAAAATTAGATTCTACATTTTTTAAAATAGTTTCAATTTTTTCGCCACCTTTTACTCTTGTCCAAGTCGTATTAATGCCATCAAAAATATTGGATTTGTCTTTAGGTAAATCGCCTTTTATTAATTCGATATATTCCGTTTGACTACCTCTTTGGGATAAACGACCAAAACCTTGACATAAATGTTGGCTACTAGCAAGTGCAGCAATTTCGTTGTTAGATACACCTAAAGCAGGATAATAAACACCAATATCAAAGTTTAATAGATTGGTTTTGTCTGCTTCTTCAAATTTTTCTTCGCTGCCATAAAACCACCAAGAGGTATTAAAAAACTCACGTTTTGGTTGCCATGTTCCGTATTTTTTAACTTGATCTGGATATGCATTTTTATCGTTAGCTAGATCAAAAGCTTCAACGCTTAACATAGCAGAACTTGTGTGATGACCATGAGTTGTACCTGGACTTCTGTGGTCAAAACGGTTTATTATAATATCTGGTTTAAATTGTCTGATAGCTAAAACAACATCACTAAGGACTTCGTTTTTGTTCCAAATAGCTAATGTTTCGTCTGGATGTTTAGAGTATCCAAAGTCATTAGCTCTTGTAAAACGTTGCTCGCCACCATCTGTGCGTCTTGCAGCAAGTAACTCTTGCGTACGGATGACACCTAAAAGTTCTCTAAGCTCTGGTCCAATTAAATTTTGTCCACCATCACCTCTAGTTAGCGATAGGTAGGCTGTACGTGCTTTTACATGGTTAGACATGTAAGATATTAATCGTGTGTTCTCGTCATCTGGATGTGCAGCTAGATATAAAACTGAACCTAAAAAGTTAAGCTTTTTGACTGCTTGATGAATTTCTGAAGCGTTTAATTTTTCTGGTTGTTGAGCCTGTGTAGAAAAGGAATAGCACAGTAAAAATAGGACCGAAGCCAATAATTTTTGCATGATTGTTTTTTCAAATTTGAAACTGTTTCAAATATAAACAAGTCATGTAGGGAATGCAGTATTTTTAGATTTCTTTAACTTTAATTAACAGTTACCAATTACAGCCATTTTTTACGTTTAAAATAAACAAGCATTCCTATTAAAACAACAACCATGACTATCCATACAATGTAATATCCATATTTATACTGTAGTTCTGGCATGTTAGTAAAATTCATCCCATAGATTCCAGCAATAAAAGTTAATGGAATAAAAATGGTTGCAATTATGGTTAGTACTTTCATTACCTCATTCATTTTATTACTAATGGTTGTCATGTACATGTCCATTAAACTCCAAATCATTTCTCGGTAAATGTCTATATTTTCAGTCACCTGAATAATATGGTCGTAAACATCCCTAAAGTAATGGGTAGTTTTTTCTTCAATTAAAGGGTTGTCACTTTTTTCTATTCGATTTATTATTTCGCGAAGCGGAAAAATTGCACGTCGTAGTTTTAAAATTTCACGCTTAAGATTTTGTATTTGTTGCGAAATTTGCTCTTGGGTTAAGCCTGTAAATAAATCGTCCTCAAGGTCTTCAATCTTGTTACCCATAATCTCTATAATAGCATAGTAATGGTCAACAATTGCATCCATTAAGGCATACATTAAATAGTCTGAACCTTCTTCGCGTACACGTCCTTTTTTTTGTCTAATTCGATCTCTAAGACTATCAAATACATCGCCTTCTGCTTCTTGAAAAGTCAATACATAATTTTTACCCATGACAATACTGACTTGTTCAGAGACAAGTTTTTCGTCTGCATCGTAATACATCATTTTTAAGACTATAAAAAAGTAATCTTTATACTCGTCAATTTTAGGACGCTGTGAGGTGTTAACAATGTCTTCTAAAATTAAAGGGTGAAGCTTGTAATGTTGTCCAATTTTTTCAATTTGGTCAATAAAATTAAGTCCGTTAAGATTAAACCACGTTACGGTTTCAGAGTCTTTAAAATTAAAGGCTTCCTCGACGGTATTTAAATCCGCCTCTTTATAACTGTCCTCGCTATAATCAAAAGCATTTAAATGTAATACTTTGTCTTCTTTATTTCCAGTATAAACTAAAGCTCCAGGAACTTGTCCTAAATGCTTTTTGTAATTTTGAGTGCGTTTTTTTTGTCTTTTTTTAGCCATAAGTTACAATTAATGCATATCTCCAAAATCCTCGATTGCATCCTTTTGTACTAAAGTTACTGCTTTTTGTAGAATTAAGTTGTTTGGATAGGTAACTAAATCTCCATTGTCTTGTCTTAAATGTAACTGAAATGCTCTAATATCTTCTATAATAGCTTCAATAGGAGCGTCTTTATCATGTATTTTAATTTTGTCTCCAACTTTATATGGAAATGAAAAAAACATGATTATTCCTGAAGTTATATTACTTAAAATAGACCAAATAGCAAATAGTGCAATACCTATAACTGCAAATACAGATGAAAAAATAACAGCAAGATCTTTAAATTCTGCTCCAAAAATATAAGCTATAAATAAGATAAATATTAAAAATAGAGTGACTGTTGTATATCGAGAAATTAGTCCGATTCTAGCATCATTAATACCACTTTGTTGACCTATTTTTTTTATAAAAATTTTAAGGACATATCTAATGATTAGAAAAATGACTAATATTATAGATGAAGTGATTAACTCGGATTGTATATTGTCTAAAAACATAGGTGTGTTTAATTAATTGGTAAAGATAGGTTTTATTCTAACCCTAGTGTTTTTCTTAAATCTAAATCGGTGTTACTTTTTTTGTTCCAATAGTCCGATTGTAGTGTTTTTATTTTAGTTGCTTTAGTTAGATTTCCATTTTGCACTTCTTCCCAACTTTGTATATCGAATGGAAAATTTGGATTGTAATTTATTGTTAGCTTACGGTCTAAATCTTTAATGGTAAGCGTGTATTGTCCTGGCTTGTTTTCCGCGAAAGCGTTATAGGCTTTTAAAGGTGTGTGATTAAGTCTTGTATATTCTAAACTTGGTATAATATTGATGTTTCCGGTAGGTAAACTAGTTGGATCAATGCGTAGTTGCGTCCAAAGTTGGTTTTCTAAACTGTTTTTTTCTAAGTTGAAGTTTTGATCTGCTTCTCCCTGAAAATAGGAGTGTGAGGTTACTTGAAATTGCTCGCGATTGTTAAGTTGTGTGTAGACGTGTCCACACCATTCTTGTACAGAAGCACTAACTTTTAAAGCGTGTTGGTTATTTGAAACAGGGTAAAACGTGCTTTGCATAATGCTGTATGGATAAATCCCTGTATTAAATTTTTTAGTAGCATTTAGCTTTAACACATTTATGTTTGATGGATTGCTTTGGTCTGCTTTTACTTGGTCGTTTTCTAAAAAAGGTTCGGTTACAAAAACAAGAACAGCAGTTCCTTTTCTAATTTCGCCATATCTAGATTGCTCTAGTTGGTAAGATGTAATTTCGGCTTGTCCAGAATACCAATAGTCATTAAACTGTTTGTTAGTTTTAAAGGCTGGTAATTTTGTTTTTTCTGTAACGGTTTCAACTTGATTATAAGTTGTTTTTGTATCTGTTTTAGGTTGCTCTTTACAGCCTGAAATTAAGAAAATACTAAATATTAATAAGTACGATTTTAAAAATTGCATAGCTAATTATTTAGCCATAAAAATACAACTCTAAAACTCCTCTGCAATAGTATTTAACGTTTCGTAAACAAGATGTGTTGGCATACCAACCACATTAAAAAACGAGCCTTGTATGCTTGTTACACCTATTTGTCCAATCCATTCTTGGATACCATAGGCACCAGCTTTGTCTAATGGTGCATAGGTTTTAATGTAATGCCAAAGCTCTTCTTCTGTAAAGGCTTTAAAAGTAACTTTAGTTGTAGCATTGACTGTTTTTTGAAATTTTTTTGTGCGTATACAAACCGAAGTAATAACCTCATGCGTCTCATCACTTAGTGAGCTAAGCATTTCAAAAGCTTCGTCGCTAGATTTTGGTTTGCCTAACGCTTTACTTTTGTGCCAAACAATGGTGTCACTGGTTACTAGTATTTCATGATCTTTAAGTTCTTCCATAAAAGGAAGCGATTTTAATTCGGCTAGATAATCGCTTATTTGATAATGCAATAAATGATGCGGATAGACTTCTTTAGTTTTTTTTAAACGGACTTCAAAGTCTAAACCTAAATCTCTAAAAAACTGTTGTCTTCTTGGAGATCCTGAAGCTAGTATGATGTGTCTGTCTTTAAGTTTTTCCTTTAGCATAATTTATTTTAATATAAATAAGTAAACAATCATGGATAGCATTCCGCTAAGCATAACTAATTTAAGTAGATTGCTTATTGTTTTTAATTGTGCTTTAGTTTCTGCCGAAAATAACTTGATACTTATATAGACCAAAGGACCAATTACAGCAATAATAAAATAGGCAACCGCAACTTGCCTCATATAAAGGTAATTAGCTAAATAGTAAATAAGTAATAAGATTAAAAATACAGTTAATCCAAATGCTATGTAACGTGCACGATTTTTGCCTAATACAATAGGTAGGGTTTTAAATTGCATTTTGTAATCACCATCTACATCTTGAATATCTTTAACTATCTCTCTGGCTAACGAGATTATAAAAGCAAAAACTGCATAATCAAATAATACCTCAAACATTGAGGATTGTATAAATTGATTTTGAGTATTTATGGCTGGAAGTAACTCGAATATACCAACAATGACCAAGCTTAATCCTACCAATACGCTAATAATAATGTTACCTACTAATACAATTTGTTGTAAAAAAGTAGCGTAGATGTAAAGTAGTGCTGCAATGATGACAAAAATTGCAAAAAACGTACTATGGTTAATAACATTAGATAGGTAAAAGCCTAAAATAACGCCAATAACGGTAAAGCCCATATAATACATGTAGGCTTTGTCTTCTGGTATGTGCTTGCCAATAATTAATTTGTTTGGTTTGTTAATACTGTCTGCTTCGACATCATAAATATCATTTATAATGTAGCCACCAGCAGCTATAGTTAATGTAGATATTACTAATAAAGCAAACTCAAAAGCAGTTAAAGTGGTATTGACGCCAAAAGCCGGAAACATAGCGTATTTAATTAATACTTGTACTAAAGCAATTAGTAGTAAATTTTTAAATCGAATAAGTTGAAGTAGTTTCAATGTGTTAATTTTCAGGTTGTTTAAGATAATAGTCCTTTTAGCATTGCGATTGCTAAAACAACAATCAAAATTAAGAAGAAAGTGGTCAAAAAAACAACAATTATATTTTTTTGTTTGGCCTGTTTTCTAATTTTATTTTTAATCTGTTGTTTCTCTGCTTCAGAAAGTAATGTTGCAGTAAAGTCCGTTTTAAATTGTTTATGACTTGCTGTGTTTAATTGTTTTTTTATGTTGGAAAACAAAGCTTTTGGATGTTGATTAAATACGGATGCTTGGTTACCTGAACCAATATATCCAAAACCTATATTATGTCTCCTTTTATTACGTTTCAATAGGTGTTAAAAGGTTTGTGCGTCAAAATCACTATCCCATTTGTTTTGTACTTTCATAACTTGCTCAATCACGTCACGTACACAGCCTTCACCTCCTAATTTATGAGAGATATATTTTGATACGCGTTTAACTTCTGGGACAGCATCTTGTGGGCAACAAGGCATACCTACTAATTTTAAAACAGGTACGTCCGGAATGTCATCTCCCATATATAGCACGTTTTCTGCTTTTATTTGGTTGTCGTTTAAATAGGCTTCAAATTGCACTATTTTTTGATGTGCACCTAAATAGACATCTTTTATACCTAAATGATTTAATCGAGTACGTACACCTTCGTTAGTACCACCAGAAATAATACAGACATTATAGCCATGGTTTAAGGCTTGCTTCATGGCATAACCATCCTTAACATTCATGTGTCTAATCATTTCGCCTGATGTCGTGATAGTAATCATTCCGTTAGTTAAAACACCATCTACGTCAAAAATAAAGGTAGTGATTTGGTGTAGGTATTCTTTGTAACTTTTATCGTCCATGGGTTTTTTTTATCGATTCTGTCATTAATTTATAGATGTCCTCTTGATGTGGATTATCTAATAATTTTAAATGTCTTTTTATTGTTTTTTTATCATTACGTTTTGCAGGTCCTGTTTGAGCCATGTAAGGTGACACTTCTTGTACTTTTCTGGCAGTCTCTGTAATTAATGGTTTTAAAATATCAAATTCGGCACCATGTTTTTCGGTAATTTCATGTGCAATTCTGTAAATTTGATTAGTAAAATTATTAACAAATACAGCAGCCAAATGTAAAGCAGGTCTTTGTTTAGGGTTAACTTTGTAGGTTAGACAACCTAAGCTTTGACCTAAGGTTTCTAATATTTTAAAATCTTTTTTTCGAAGTGTTTCAATGCAGATTGGTACTGTAGCAAAATCCAAATCAACACCTTTGCTAAATGTTTGTAAAGGATAAAAAACACCTCTGTAATGTTTCATGTCAATATCATACAAGCTAGCGCTTCCAGAAGTATGTACCACTAATCTTTTATCAAAAGGTAAGGATGTACTTAAGGCTTCAATAGCATCATCGCTAACAGCAATTAAATAGACGTCTGCATCTACTAATTTTGCGATGTTATCTGTAATATTTACTTCGTTTTTATAAGCGTCAATAGCTTTTTTACTTCTATTGTACCATTGTACAACCTCAATATTTGAAGCGTTTTTAAACCCTTTATATAGGTGTGTGGCTACATTTCCTGCGCCAAGCAAAACTATTTTAATCATGGTGCTAAAATACTAAGAAAATAAAGATTTGAAAGGACAAAAAGGTATCTTTGTTTATCATGAAACAAAAAGAAATTACTAACAGAGACGATGTTAAACTTTTAGTAGATCAATTTTATATAAAAGTTAGAGCAGATACTACTTTAGGTCCTATTTTTAATGCGCTTATTACGGATTGGGACTCCCATTTAGACCACTTGACTACCTTTTGGGAGACTAGTTTATTTATAGGTAAAAAATTAGAGCATAAATATGTAGGCAACCCATTAGAAGCTCATGAAAAAGTAGATAAGGCAGTAAACCATACTATTACCGAACTACATTTTGGATTGTGGTTAAATTTATGGTACGCGACGATTGATCAATTTTTTGAAGGTGAAATTGCGGATAATGCAAAACGTCGCGCTAGAAAGATGGGTACATTTATGTATTTAAAAATTTTTGAGGCAAGACAAAACCTAAAACAGTAATTTTAACACAAGATTTAGATTTTTTTGAGGATTTAAAACCAACAAAAACGATTATCTTTGCACGAGCTAAAAAAGGCCTATTATTATGCAAAATAGAATCGCCAAAATCTTGTTTTCAACACGATTAACTTCTGTATTATTTATTGTATTTGCTGTCGCTATGGCAGTTGGTACAATTTTAGACAGAAACATGGACACTTCTCCAACTCCTTACACACGAAATTTAATCTATAACGCTTGGTGGTTTGAAGCTATTATGGTGTTTTTTATTATCAATTTTGTTGGTAATATTTTTAGATTTAGATTGTTACGTAAAGAAAAATGGGCAACCTTAATATTACACTTAGCTTTTATCTTAATTATACTAGGTGCAGGTATTACAAGATATTTTGGATTTGAAGGTATGATTGCTATTAGAGAAGGAGAGACCGAAAGTGGTTTTTTATCTCAAAAAACATACATTACAGCATACATTGATGGTGATTATATGATTGATGGCGTGCCACAGCGTTTACCAGTTGAAGCTGAGGTAGATTTTTCTGGAAGAATGGAAAATAGCTTTAATTATACTGCACAATACAACAATACACCTGTTGAATTTGAATTAACTGAATATTTTTTGGGTGCTGAAGAAGATGTGGTACCTGATGACGCTGGTGAAAGTTATCTAAAAATAGTAGAAGCTAGAGGTAGTGGACCACATAATCATTTTTTAAAACAAGGAACGGTAGAAAATATCCATAATTTATTAGTCGCTTTAGACAAACCTACAGATGGAGCAGTTAATATTACCACTACAGAAAATGGTTTAATGATACAATCTCCATTTGAAGGAGAATATTTAACTATGGCAACCATGCAACAGGGTCAATTAGTTAAGGACAGTATACAACCCTTAGTTTTACGTTCTAGATATGTTATTGGAGATATGCAATTAGTGTTTCCTAAACCAGTTGTAAAAGGAACTTTTGATATTGTAAAAAAAGCTAGTTTTTTAAAGCAAGATGAAAATGCAGTAGTATTAAATGTGTCTGCTAACGGAGAAACTAAAGAGGTTAAGTTGCTAGGTAGTCAATGGTCTAACAACCGTTTTAAACAAGTAAAAGTAGGAGGTTTGGATATTGCGTTAAAATATGGTTCTAAAGTTTTAGAATTACCTTTTGAAGTTAAACTAAATGATTTTATTGCAGAAAAATATCCTGGTACAGAAAATAATTATTCTTCTTACGAAAGTAAAGTGACTGTAATAGACAAGGAGCAAGGTGATTTTGATTTTCATATTTACATGAATAATATTTTAGACCACAGAGGATATCGTTTTTTTCAAGCCGATTTTGATAAAGATTTAAAAGGAACAATACTATCTGTAAATCATGATTTTTGGGGTACTTGGGTTACTTATGCAGGATACTTTTTACTATACTTTGGTATGATGGCTATCTTGTTTGCTAATCACACTAGATTTAGAGATTTGCAAAATGGCTTAGAAAAAATTAAGAAGAAAAAAACTAAAAT
>NZ_JBBMRD010000017.1:0-21447 GCF_038900355.1 Olleya sp. AS48
CGCCATCATCTAATGTTACAACGATTCCTGATACAGGATCGCCATTCTCATCTACGATTGTTCCGCTTACGCTTCCTAAACAAGCATTTACTAGATCGTTAGTAGAATCTCCTACAGTTTGACCTGCATTCACATCTACATCATTAGGTACACCTGTAGTAGAATCTACAGTTCCTGTTAATTGACCGTTAGCATCTACATTTGTACTGTTTAATGTTCCACCACCTTCAATAGCATCTGGACACATATCTCCATCACTATCATTATCTAGGTAATCCGGTGTACCATCATTATCTGTATCTAAACTTTGACATGCCGATAATATAAATTCGATGCCATCAGTACCTGTTCCGAATAAACCACCTTGCACAAATTGCAAAGTAAAACTTGAAACCTCTCCATTAATTTGCATTGTACCTGCAGCTGTTCCATCAGCATCATTCTGAGTTGCATCCTGAACATGTGCTGGATCAGCAGCTGTACCTGTACCTGAATCAAAAACTGTAGTTGCAGTAGAACCAAAATCAGACGTTCCTGATAAAGCAGTCCATGTCAAACCATTTTGCAAGGTTACAATAGCGGTATTTTGTTCATCATTAAGTCCATCTGTACCACCAACTCTATCTAAAAAGATAATAGGATTAGTTACTGTAATTGGATCTCCTAATTGATCAACGTAATTAACCGTTAAAGTTCTGTTCCATATATATTGATTTTGTAAAGATGCTGCATTAGCTAAATTTTCAGTCCAAAAAGCACCATTAGTAAAAACTCCTGAAGTGAAATTATTTTCGTTAGAAGTACTTACTTCTGCAATAATTCCGTTTCCAAAATCATAAGAAGCAGTGTTTCCTGAAATCGTCCATACACCTGTCAAAATTTGAGAAGAACAGACTCCTTCATTTATATCCAATATACCATCATTGTCATTATCTAAATCACAACCATTTGGCACACCATCATTATCTATATCAACACTATCATCTGAACCTTGACAAATATCACTACCATCTAAAACACCATCGTTATCTCTATCACACTGCCCATTAGCATCATACGCTGAAGCATTTTGAGAGGCCCCAATAGTTTGTCCATTATTTACATTAACATTATTTGGTACACCTGTAGCCGCATCTATATCCCCATTTAATGATCCATTAGGATTCAGTTCTGTTGTAACTATTCCATCTCCACCTTCTAAAGCATCAAAACAACCATCATTATCTGAATCAAAATCTAAATGATTAGGAATTCCATCACCATCAAAATCATATACATCAGGCACACCATCTCCATTGGCATCAGCATAGTTTGTGAAGCTACCATCTCCAGTACCATTGTCTATTGTATCATTCCAGTTTGGAATACCATCACCATCTTCATCATAACTTGGAGAATAACCATTTGATTCGTCAATATCTAAAATACCATCATCGTCATCATCTAAATCATCAATATCACTAAATCCATCACCATCTTCATCTGGTAAAGAAAAAATAAATAATTTACCGTCTCCGTGATCAGCACTTGTTGCAGTAATTCTTACATCCGTAATAAAAGACCCTTGAGGAGCTATATCGTTTACGTAAAAAAGAGCAATACCAATAGTCCCACCATTGGTAACCACTACTCTGTCACTTAACCAATAATCCGAAGTACTAGTTGGAGCTACTACCGTACCAACAGTACCAAAACTACTAGAACTACCTGTTCCTCCATGACCATAGTAAGTAGGACCTTGAGGATTAACAAAAGTAGAACCCAAAGATTGATTAGCACCTCCACCAACTGGAGTTCCAAAAAACTCAATATGATAACAATTATTTGCGTTACGTTCTGTAATCGCTATAATACTTCCTGAAGTACTACGTATAGCCGGAGAATATGAAAATGTTTGCTTCTGCGCAATTAAAGTTGATTGAGCTGCTGAAAAATCATTACAAATAGCTTGTCCATTATTACTAGCTTCAAAAAAGTGATTCAAATTTTTATCTTGAAATGCTGCTAAAGCTGATGCATCCCAAGTTGGACTAGCACTAGTAGACTCAACAAGAGTGTTGTTAAGACGCACTCTATTGGCAGCATTTCCACCAGTAGTACCTACTTGAGTCATAGTATAAGACTGAGGACTTCCAAAATCCACAAAAACTCTTGTGCCAACAGTTATACTCTGAATTGTAGCGGGATCATTAAGCGTAGTTTGCACATCACTCCACTGAAAAGAAACACCAGTTTTTATACTTGGCGCATTAGTCTGAGAAAATAAACTAGTAAAAGAAAATAAAGTAAACACCAATAAACCAAGTGCTTTGTCTCTAGATAATCGAAAAAAGATTTTCATGTTGTTGAGGGTAAGATTATTTAATAATCAATTTTAAAAAATAGTATTTGCTATTAATTGTGGTTTTAGCCACACAAAGTGCGAATTTAATTACTTACAATCTTTATAGATTTAAATACACGCCTAAAAGTGTTAATTTTCGTTAAAGTGTAGTTTTTTCGGACAAACATTACATCGAAAAACAAAAAAATTCATTCATATTTTAAAAATCATTCTCGATAAAGTGCAAATATGATAGATAAAAATTTAAATTATAATTAAATGTATGAATTTTCTTAAAAATTTTATTGATTATCAAGTACTTACAACACTATTAAATGAAATAATAAATGGTTTTGACTAGTAGGACATCTAACCCTATACCTATATATTTGTAAAAATTATTTTAATGAAGTTTTTAGACGAAATAAAAAGAAGGAGAACCTTTGGTATTATATCACATCCTGATGCAGGAAAAACAACACTTACAGAAAAGTTGTTACTTTTTGGTGGAGCTATTAATGAAGCTGGAGCAGTTAAGAGTAACAAAATTAAAAAAGGTGCTACTAGTGATTTTATGGAAATTGAACGCCAACGTGGTATATCTGTAGCTACTTCTGTTCTTGCATTTGAATATGATGGTATCAAAATAAACATATTAGATACCCCAGGACATAAGGATTTTGCTGAAGATACCTTCAGAACATTAACAGCTGTTGATAGTGTAATAGTTGTAATTGATGTTGCTAAAGGTGTTGAGGAACAAACGGAAAAACTTGTAGAAGTTTGTAGAATGCGGAACATACCAATGATTGTTTTTATTAATAAAATGGATCGTGAGGGTAAAGATGCATTTGAATTATTAGATGAAATAGAACAAAAATTAAAATTAACGGTAACACCTTTAAGTTTCCCAATTGGTATGGGTTATGATTTTAAAGGAATATATAATATTTGGGAGAAAAATATTAATCTGTTTAGTGGTGACAGTAGAAAAAACATTGAGGAAACCATTGAAATAAATGATCTTGAATCGACAGAGTTAAATACTTTAATAGGAGAGAAATCAGCTAACACTTTACGTGAAGAAATTGAATTAGTTGAAGGGATCTATCCTAAATTTAGTAATGAAGATTACTTAAAAGGAGAGTTACAGCCTGTATTTTTTGGATCAGCATTAAACAGTTTTGGTGTCAGAGAATTATTAGATTGTTTTGTTGAAATAGCTCCGAAACCAAGACCAAAAAATAGTGAAGAGCGACTTGTTTTACCTGAGGAAGATAAATTTTCTGGTTTTGTATTTAAAATTCACGCAAATATGGATCCTAATCACAGAAATAGATTAGCTTTTGTTAAAATAGTTTCGGGTGAGTTTAAAAGAAATACTCCGTATTTACATGTAAGACATAATAAAAAAGTTAAATTTTCTAGCCCAAACGCCTTTTTTGCAGAAAAAAAAGAAATTGTAGATATCTCTTATCCTGGTGATATTGTTGGTCTACAAGATACTGGAACCTTTAAAATTGGTGATACACTTACAGAAGGTGAAATACTAAACTATAAAGGAATACCAAGTTTTTCTCCTGAGCACTTTAGATATATAAATAATGCAGACCCATTAAAGTCTAAACAACTTTTTAAAGGAATTGATCAGTTAATGGATGAAGGTGTTGCACAGTTATTTACATTAGAACTTAATGGAAGAAAGGTAATTGGTACTGTTGGAGCATTACAATATGAAGTTATACAATATAGGTTAGAACATGAATATGGTGCTAAATGTACCTATGAAAACTTAAATGTGTATAAAGCGTGTTGGGTTGATCCTGAAGACAAAAAAAATAGTGAGTACAAAGAATTTTTACGCGTTAAACAGCGTTATTTAGCTAAGGATAAAAGAGGACAATTAGTATTTTTAGCAGATTCACCTTTTTCTTTACAAATGACTCAACAAAAATATCCAAGTGTTAAAT
The DNA here is from genome assembly GCF_038900355.1 of Olleya sp. AS48. Taxonomy (NCBI): domain Bacteria; kingdom Pseudomonadati; phylum Bacteroidota; class Flavobacteriia; order Flavobacteriales; family Flavobacteriaceae; genus Olleya; species Olleya sp. AS48. The sequence goes on from NZ_JBBMRD010000017.1 coordinate 4,294, forward strand.
TTCATTACGTTTCGGAATTTGAATAGTAAAAATCACATTTAAATCGTTTTAATACACGATAAAGATCCAGGCTTAATTTCACTATTTAAATTTAAAAAAACCTCTTTAAATGCGGTTAAATAAAGTCAAAAATTTAATTAATATAGTTAAAACTAATTTTAAAAATTTTTAAAATAGTTTTTGACTATTTAAAATCTAATTAATATAAAAAAGCCTTTCTAATTTTATAGAAAGGCTTTTTTATTTATGCTTGTCCAGTAGGTCCAAAATTTAAAGGAATTGGTGGTTGTTCATAATCCTTAATTTCGCCATGTGCTTTTTCAAATCTTTTGACATTTTCGCTTAAAGCTTTTAATAATCTTTTAGCATGTTGTGGTGTTAATATAATTCTAGACTTTACTTTGCTTTTAGGCGTACCAGGCATTATACTAACAAAATCAACAACAAACTCTGAGACTGAGTGATTTATAATAGCTAAATTAGAGTATATACCCTCTGCAATTTTCTCGTCTAATTCTATATTAATTTGACCTTGTTTAGGTTTATTATCATTATTATCTGACATATGTTATTTTTTTAAACAAAGAATCCTGCAAATTGCAGGATTCTTTTAATTATTAAATTATTTATAAAATCAACATTATATTGATTTACAGTTAGTTATAATTAACTTCTTGTTTAGCTTTCATCATTTGATCAAACTCTTCTTTAGATCCAACGATAATATTATCATAAGCTCTCATACCTGTTCCCGCTGGTATACGATGACCTACAATTACATTTTCTTTAAGTCCTTCTAATGTATCAATCTTACCAGCTACAGCTGCTTCATTTAATACTTTAGTAGTCTCTTGGAAAGAAGCTGCAGAAATAAATGATTTAGTCTGTAAAGAAGCTCTAGTAATACCTTGTAAAATTGGCGTCGCTGTTGCAGGCTGCGCGTCTCTTGCTATAACTAGTTGTTTATCTTCACGACGTAAAATAGAGTTTTCATCTCTTAATTGGAAAGCAGATATAATCTGACCTTCTTTTAAGTTTGAAGAATCACCAGCATTTTCTACTACTTTCATTCCAAAAATGTTATCATTTTCTTCAATAAAATCAGATTTATGTGCTAATTGATCCTCTAAAAAGATAGTATCCCCAGAATCAATAATTCTTACTTTACGCATCATTTGTCGTACAACAACTTCAAAATGCTTATCATTAATTTTCACACCTTGTAAACGATATACTTCTTGCACTTCGTTAACTAAGTATTGTTGTACAGCAGATGGTCCTTTAATATTTAGGATGTCATTTGGTGTAACTGAACCATCAGATAATGGCATTCCTGCTTTAATAAAGTCATTTTCCTGTACAAGAATTTGACTAGATAGCTTAACTAGGTATTTCTTAATTTCTCCTAATTTAGATTCTACGATAATCTCACGATTACCTCTCTTAATTTTACCAAAAGATACAACACCATCAATAGCACTTACAACTGCTGGGTTAGAAGGATTACGAGCTTCAAATAATTCTGTAACACGTGGTAAACCTCCTGTAATATCACCAGCTTTTGCAGATTTACGAGGAATTTTAACTAAGATTTTTCCAACCTTAACTTTTTCTCCATCATCAATCATGATGTGCGCACCTACTGGTAGGTTATAAGAACGAATCGCTTCACCTTTACCGTCTTCAACAATAAGTGTTGGTATTAATTTTTTATTTCTAGATTCAGAAATTACTTTTTCTTGGAAACCTGTTTGCTCATCAATTTCAACTTGATAAGTTATACCTTGTTCGATATTTTCATATCTAACTTTTCCAGCAAATTCTGAAATAATAACTCCGTTATATGGATCCCAAGAACAAACAACATCTCCAGCTTTTAAAGGATCTCCATTTTTAACAAAAACGTGAGAACCATAAGGAATATTATTAGTACTTAAGGTAATTCCTGTTTTCTTATCTACTAACTTAAGTTCTGATGTACGAGAGATTACAACATCTACTGCTTTACCATCATTGTCAATACCTTTAACAGTTTTTAAATCTTCAATTTCTGCAATACCATCAAACTTAACTACAAGTTTGTTTTCTTCAGAAATGTTACCTGCAATACCTCCAACGTGGAATGTACGAAGTGTTAACTGAGTACCTGGTTCTCCAATAGATTGTGCTGCTACAACTCCAACTGCTTCACCGCGTTGTACCATTTTATTGGTAGCCAAATTACGACCGTAACACTGTGCACAGATACCTTTTTTAGCTTCACAAGATAATGGCGAACGAACTTCTACAGACTCAATTGGTGAATTTTCAATTCTAGCTGCTACAACTTCGTCAATTAATTGACCTGCTTCAGCCAAAACCTCTTCACTTAAAGGATCATATACATCATTTAATGAAATACGACCTACTATACGTGCTTCTAATTTCTCAACAACTTCATCATTTTTCTTAAGCGCAGAAACTTCTACTCCTCTTAATGTACCACAGTCTTCGCTATTAACAATCACGTCTTGTGAAACATCCACTAAACGACGTGTTAAATAACCTGCATCGGCAGTTTTAAGTGCTGTATCGGCAAGACCTTTACGCGCACCGTGAGTTGATATAAAGTATTCTAAAATTGATAATCCTTCCTTAAAGTTAGATAAGATAGGGTTTTCAATAATAGATCCTCCACCTGCAGTAGATTTTTTAGGCTTGGCCATTAATCCACGCATACCTGTAAGCTGACGAATCTGTTCTTTAGATCCACGTGCTCCAGAATCAAGCATCATATATACCGAGTTAAATCCTTGTTGGTCCTCTCTAATACGTTTCATTGACAATTCAGTCAATTCCGCATTGGTAGACGTCCAAATATCAATAACTTGGTTATAACGTTCGTTATTTGTAATTAATCCCATGTTATAGTTACCAGTAACACCATCAACTTTTTGGTTGGCAGCATCAATCATAGATTGCTTTTCTGGTGGGATAATAATATCTCCTAAACTGAAAGATAAACCTCCTCTAAATGCGAAGTTATATCCTAAAGTTTTAATTTCATCTAAGAAAGCTGCAGTTTCAGGTACACTAGTTACTTTTAAAATATTACCAATAATATCTCTTAAAGATTTTTTAGTTAATACTTCATTAATAAAACCTGCAGCTGCTGGAACTTTTTCGTTAAATAAAACACGACCAACAGTAGTTTCAATAATTTGATACACTAGTTCGCCCGCTTCATTAAAGTCCATTGCTCTAACTTTAATCCCTGCGTTTAATTCTACTCTCTTTTCATTGTAAGCAATTGTTACTTCTTCTGCAGAGTAAAATGTTAATCCTTCACCTCTTACTGGAACTTCAGGTGTAGAATACCTGTGCTTAGTCATGTAGTATAAACCAAGTACCATATCCTGAGATGGTACAGTAACTGGAGCACCATTTGCAGGGTTTAAGATATTATGCGATGCTAACATTAACATCTGACATTCTAGTATCGCTTCAGGTCCTAATGGTAAGTGAACAGCCATCTGGTCACCATCAAAATCCGCATTAAATGCAGCACAAGCTAATGGGTGTAATTGGATTGCTTTACCCTCAATTAATTTAGGTTGAAAAGCTTGAATTCCAAGTCTATGTAACGTAGGAGCACGATTTAAAAGCACTGGATGTCCTTTTAAAACATTTTCTAATATATCCCAAACAACTGGTTCTCTTTTATCTATAATCTTTTTAGCAGATTTTACAGTTTTAACAATACCTCTTTCAATTAATTTTCTAATTACAAAAGGCTTGTATAATTCTGCTGCCATATTTTTTGGCAATCCACATTCAAATAATTTTAATTCTGGTCCAACAACAATTACAGAACGTGCTGAATAATCCACACGCTTACCAAGTAAGTTTTGACGGAAACGACCTTGCTTACCTTTAAGCGAATCTGATAAAGATTTTAAAGGTCTGTTAGAATCTGTTTTTACTGCAGACGACTTACGTGTGTTATCAAATAAAGAATCTACAGACTCTTGTAACATACGTTTTTCGTTACGTAAAATAACCTCTGGTGCTTTTATCTCAACTAATCTTTTAAGACGGTTGTTACGGATAATTACACGACGATATAAATCATTTAAATCAGAAGTAGCAAAACGTCCACCATCTAAAGGCACTAATGGTCTTAATTCTGGTGGTATAATTGGCACTACTTTCATTATCATCCATTCGGGACGATTCTCTCTATTTTCATTAGACTCACGTAAAGCTTCTACTACTTGTAAACGTTTTAAAGCTTCCGTTTTACGTTGTTTAGACGTTTCTGTATTAGCTTTATGACGTAACTCGTAAGATAACGTGTCTAAGTCTATTCTAGATAATAAGTCAATAAGACACTCAGCTCCCATTTTAGCAATAAACTTGCTTGGGTCTGTATCATCTAAATATTGATTATCTTGAGGAAGTGTTTCTAAAATATTTAGGTACTCTTCTTCAGTTAAAAAATCTAATTTTTGTAAAGGCTCTCCTTCTTCGTTTTTAGCATTACCAGGTTGAATTACTACATAACGTTCGTAGTAAATAATCATATCTAATTTCTTAGAAGGTAATCCTAAAATGTATCCTATTTTATTTGGTAAAGAACGGAAGTACCAAATATGAGCAACAGGGACTACTAAATTAATGTGTCCTACTCTATCACGACGTACTTTCTTTTCAGTAACTTCAACTCCACAACGGTCGCAAACAATTCCTTTATATCTAATACGCTTATATTTACCACAAGCACATTCGTAATCCTTTACAGGACCAAAAATACGCTCACAGAATAAACCATCACGTTCTGGTTTATGTGTACGATAATTGATAGTTTCTGGTTTTAAAACCTCACCTCTAGATTCTGCTAATATAGATTCTGGTGATGCTAAACCAATCGAGATTTTGTTAAATCTCTGTACTGTATTCTTATCTTGCTTTTTTGCCATAATTCTTATAGTGTTCAGTTTGTAAAGCAGTTTTTAATACATTAAAAACTGCTCAACTCACTTAAAATTATTCTTCTAATCTAATGTCTAATCCTAATCCTTTCAATTCGTGCATTAATACGTTGAAAGATTCTGGTAATCCAGGTTCTGGCATTGGCTCTCCTTTAACGATAGCTTCGTAAGTTTTAGCTCTACCAACTACGTCATCCGATTTAACAGTTAAGATTTCTCTTAATGTTGCAGATGCTCCGTAAGCCTCAAGTGCCCAAACTTCCATCTCTCCAAAACGTTGACCTCCAAATTGTGCTTTACCACCTAAAGGTTGTTGCGTAATTAAAGAATATGGTCCGATAGAACGCGCGTGCATCTTATCATCTACCATGTGTCCTAATTTAAGCATATAGATAACTCCGACTGTGGCAGGTTGATCAAAACGATCTCCTGTTCCTCCATCATATAAATATGTATGACCATATCTAGGGATTCCCGCTTCATCAGTTAACTCGTTAATTTGATCAATTGTAGCACCATCAAAAATTGGAGTTGCATACGTACGACCTAGATCTTGACCAGCCCAACCTAAAACAGTTTCATAAATTTGTCCGATGTTCATACGAGATGGTACACCTAATGGATTTAATACAATATCAACTGGAGTTCCATCTTCTAAGAATGGCATATCCTCTTGACGTACAATACGCGCAACAATACCTTTGTTACCATGTCGTCCTGCCATTTTATCACCAACTTTTAACTTACGTTTTTTAGCGATGTAAACTTTTGCTAACTTGATTATTCCTGCTGGTAATTCATCTCCTACAGATATAGTAAACTTCTCGCGTCTTAAAGACCCTTGTAAGTCATTTTCTTTAATCTTGTAATTGTGAATTAAATCAGCTACAAGCTTATTAGTATGATCATCAGTTGTCCAAGTACCACCAGTTAAGTGAGTATAATCGTCAACAGCATTTAACATTTTTAGAGTGAATTTTTTACCTTTTGGTAAAACCTCCTCTCCTAAATCATTAAATATACCTTGAGATGTTTTTCCGTTAACAATAGTGAAAAGTTTTTCAACTAATACATCTTGTAATTGATCAAACTTCGTAAAGTAAAGATTTTCTAATTTAGCTATATCTTCTTTATCTTGAGCTCTCTTTCTTTTATCTTTAACTGCTCTAGAAAATAATTTTTTATTAATAACTACACCATGTAATGAAGGTGAAGCTTTTAATGAAGCATCTTTTACATCTCCAGCTTTATCACCAAAAATTGCACGTAAAAGTTTTTCTTCTGGTGTTGGATCTGACTCTCCCTTAGGAGTAATTTTTCCAATCAAAATATCACCAGGTTTAACTTCTGCACCAACGCGAATCATACCATTTTCATCTAAGTCTTTAGTAGCCTCTTCAGAAACGTTTGGTATGTCGTTTGTTAATTCTTCATTTCCTAATTTTGTGTCTCTAACTTCAAGAGAATATTCATCAATGTGAATAGATGTAAAAATATCTTCACGAACAACTTTTTCAGAAATTACAATTGCATCCTCAAAGTTATACCCTTTCCAAGGCATAAAGGCTACTTTCATATTTCTTCCTAAAGCCAATTCACCCTTTTGAGTTGCGTAACCTTCAGATAAAACTTGTCCTTTAGTAATTTTGTCGCCTTTTTTAACAATTGGCTTTAAATTAATAGAAGTTCCCTGGTTAGTTTTTCTAAACTTAACTAATGGATATGTTTTAATATCACTATCAAAACTAACTTTAGCATCGTCTTCTGTTCTTTCATACTTGATAACAATCTCATTTGCATCAACATATTGCACAACACCATTTCCTTCTGCATTAATTAAAACACGAGAATCTGATGCTACTTGTCTCTCTAAACCAGTTCCAACAATAGGAGCTTGAGGACGTAACAACGGTACAGCCTGACGCATCATGTTAGATCCCATCAATGCACGGTTGGCATCATCATGCTCTAAAAACGGAATAAGTGAAGCAGATATAGATGAAATTTGATTAGGTGCTACATCTGTATAATGGATATCTTTAGGATCCATTACTGGGAAGTCACCTTCCATACGTGCAATTACCTTGTCATGTAAAATCTTACCGTCTTCATCAACTTTAACAGTTGCTTGAGCAATTAATTTATCTTCTTCTTCTTCGGCACTTAAATAAATAGGTGCTCCTTTAATATCAACAACTCCATCAGTAACTTTTCTATAAGGCGTTTCGATGAATCCCATAGAATTCACTTTAGCATATACCGATAATGATGAAATTAATCCAATGTTAGGTCCCTCAGGAGTTTCAATTGGACAAAGTCTACCATAGTGAGTATAGTGAACATCTCGAACCTCGAATCCTGCTCTTTCTCTTGATAAACCACCTGGACCTAATGCTGATAAACGACGCTTGTGCGTAATTTCTGCAAGAGGATTAGTTTGGTCCATAAATTGCGATAATTGGTTTGTACCAAAGAAAGAATTAATAACAGACGATAACGTCTTAGCATTAATTAAATCTATAGGTGTAAAAACCTCGTTATCACGAACATTCATACGCTCACGAATAGTACGCGCCATACGAGCTAAACCAACACCAAACTGAGAAGATAATTGTTCACCCACTGTACGTACACGACGGTTAGATAAGTGATCAATATCATCAATCTCTGCTTTAGAATTGATAAGTTCAATTAAATATTTAATTATAGTAATAATATCTTCTTTGGTAAGCACTTGCTTATCCATTCCAATATCTAATTGTAATTTTTTATTCATTCTGTAACGTCCAACTTCTCCAAGAGAATAACGTTGATCACTAAAGAATAATTTATCTATAATACCACGTGCTGTTTCCTCATCTGGCGGCTCAGCATTACGTAGTTGTCTATAAATATGTTCAACAGCTTCTTTTTCAGAGTTTGTTGGATCCTTTTGAAGAGTATTATGAATAATTGCATAATCTCCCTGTTGAGCACTTTCTTTATGTAAAAGAATAGTTTTAACGTCAATCTCAAGAATTTCCTCAATATTATCTTTATCTAATTCTGTATCACGATCTAAAACAATCTCATTACGCTCAATAGAAACTACCTCACCAGTATCTTCATCAACAAAATCTTCATGCCATGTATTTAATACACGAGCAGCTAATTTACGACCAATGATTTTTTTAAGACCAGATTTAGAAACTTTAACCTCTTCTGCTAGATCAAAAATTTCTAATATATCTTTGTCACGCTCAAAACCAATAGCTCTAAAAAGAGTAGTTACAGGTAACTTTTTCTTTCTATCAATGTACGCATACATTACTTGGTTAATATCTGTAGCGAATTCTATCCATGATCCTTTAAAAGGAATAACTCTTGCTGAATATAATTTGGTTCCATTTGCATGGAAAGACTGACCAAAAAATACACCTGGAGATCTATGTAATTGAGAAACTACTACACGTTCTGCTCCGTTGATACAAAAAGTACCTGAAGGTGTCATGTAAGGTATAGTTCCTAGGTACACATCCTGGACAATGGTCTCGAAATCCTCATGTTCAGGGTCTGTACAATATAACTTTAACCTAGCTTTTAATGGAACGCTATAAGTTAGTCCTCTTTCAATACATTCTTCAATGGTATATCTTGGTGGATCAATAAAGTAATCTAAAAATTCTAATACGAATTGATTACGTGTGTCTGTAATTGGAAAGTTCTCCATGAAGGTATTGTATAGACCTTCATCACCTCTTTCTTCAGATTTTGTTTCTAACTGGAAAAAATCCTGGAAGGATTTAATCTGAATATCCATGAAATCCGGGTATTCTGTTCTATTTACAATAGACGAGAAATTTAATCTTTCAGCTTGTGTTACTAACATCAATGGACGAAATTTTGATTAAAAAAAAATTATTTTATATAGCTAATCACTATATACGACAAATGGTTTAGGTCGTAAAGCACATGCTTCAGACCTAAACCTTTGTAAAATTATTTGGTAAGCTTACTTAAGCTCAACCTCAGCTCCTGCTTCTTCTAAAGAAGTTTTTAAACCTTCAGCTTCATCTTTAGAAACTCCTTCTTTGATGTTGCTTGGTGCGCTATCAACTAATTCTTTAGCTTCTTTTAATCCTAAACCAGTTAATTCTTTAACTAATTTTACAACTGCAAGCTTAGATGCTCCAGCAGCTTTAAGAACTACATCGAATTCAGTTTGAGCCTCAGCAGCATCACCTCCTGCAGCTGGACCAGCTGCAACAGCTACTGCAGCAGCAGCAGGTTCGATACCATATTCATCTTTTAAAATAGTAGCTAACTCATTTACTTCTTTTACAGTAAGGTTAACTAATTGTTCTGCGAAATCTTTTAAATCTGCCATTTTTCTATCGTTTTAATTTTGTAATTTAATATATAATTGTAATAGTGCCTAATTTATTATTATCCCTCTTTCTGAGATAATGTTTTTAAGATACCTGAAAGTGTCCCACCGCTAGATTTAAGAGCCGAAATAACATTCTTAGCTGGAGACTGTAGTAATCCTACTATATCACCAATTAACTCTTCTCTAGACTTAATGTCTACTAACATATCTAACTGATTGTCTCCTAAGTAAACTGCTTCTTCAATAAAAGCACCTTTTAATAAAGGCTTATCAGATTTTTTTCTAAAAGTCTTTATTACCTTAGCTGGAGCGTTACCAGTTTCAGAATACATCACAGATGTATTTCCTTTTAGTATTGATGGTAAATCTCCAAAATCTCTATCTGAAGCTTCCATCGCTTTTTCAAGTAATGTATTTTTAACAACTGCTAACTTAATGTTTGCTTTGAAACAAGCGCGACGTAAGTCAGAAGTAGTACCTGCGTTTAAACCAGAAATATCTGCTATATAGATATTTGAATTTTCGGCTAATTGTACAGTTAAGTCTTTAATTACTTGTGATTTTTCTTCTCTAGTCATAATATAAAGTTTTTAACTCCTTAACCTATTTTAGTATCCACAGCAATACTAGGACTCATGGTAGAAGACATAAAAATGCTCTTTACATAAACTCCTTTTGCAGCAGTTGGTTTAAGTTTTAATATTGTTGTTAATAATTCGTTTGCATTGTCTTCAATCTTATCAGCAGTAAATGAAGCTTTTCCAATTGAAGCATGAACGATACCAGTTTTATCAACTTTAAAATCAATTTTACCAGCTTTCACTTCTGTTACAGCTTTTGCAACATCCATTGTTACCGTTCCAGTCTTAGGGTTAGGCATTAAACCACGAGGACCTAATACACGTCCTAAAGGACCTAATTTACCCATAACACTAGGCATAGTAATAATTACGTCAACGTCAGTCCAACCACTCTTGATTTTATCAAGGTACTCGTCTAAACCAACATAATCAGCACCAGCTTCTTTAGCTTCAGCCTCTTTGTCTGGTGTTACTAAAGCTAATACTTTAGTATCTTTACCAGTTCCGTGAGGAAGAGAAACAACACCTCTAACCATTTGATTAGCTTTACGAGGATCTACACCTAAACGTATTGCTAAATCTACAGATGCGTCGAATTTAGTGTTAGTAATATCTTTTATTAATACTGAAGCTTCCTTGATAGAATATACTTTATCCTTTTCAATTTTAGCTACAGCTTCTTTTTGTTTTCTTGTTAATCTTGCCATTTTAAAATCTTTTTAGGTTAATTTGGTGCATCACCACCTTTAACAGTTATACCCATAGATCTTGCAGTACCAGCAATCATCTTCATTGCAGAATCTAAAGTAAATGCATTTAAATCTACCATTTTGTCTTCCGCAATAGTTTTGATTTGATCCCAAGAAACTTTTGCTACTTTCTTAACGTGTGGTTCTCCCGAACCTTTTTTCACTTTGGCCGCTTCTAGTAACTGTACAGCAGCTGGTGGTGTTTTGATTACAAAATCAAATGATTTGTCTTTGTAAACCGAAATCACCACTGGTAAAACCTTACCAGCTTTATCTTGAGTTCTAGCATTAAACTGCTTACAAAACTCCATGATATTAACTCCTGCAGCACCTAGAGCGGGTCCAACCGGTGGCGAAGGATTCGCTGCACCTCCCCTAACTTGTAGTTTAACTACTTTTCCTAGTTCTTTTGCCATTTTTAATGAATTAAATTGATGCATTAATTAAGTGGAAGCTTAAAAATGCATTATTATTAGTGTAACAATTATTATATTTTTTCTACTTGCATGTAACTTAACTCTAATGGGGTCTTTCTTCCAAAGATTTTAACCATTACTTCTAACTTACGTTTTTCTTCATTTATATTCTCAATAGTTCCATCAAATCCATTAAATGGACCGTCAATAACTTTAACGGTTTCACCTTTAGTAAAAGGTATCGCCACATTTACATCCGCATCTACAGATAACTCATCCACTTTACCTAACATTCTATTTACTTCAGACTGTCTTAGAGGTAATGGATCTCCACCTTTAGTAGCACCCAAAAAACCTATAACATTTGTAATAGATTTTATAATATGAGGTATTTCTCCAGTAAGATTTGCTTTAATCATTATGTAACCACTAAAGTAAACTTTTTCTTTGTTTACCTTTTTACCATTTCTGATTTGAACAACATTTTCTGTAGGAACTAAAACTTGCTCTACATAATCTTGTAAGCCTAGTCTAGCTATTTCATTTTCAATATAAGCCTTAATCTTATTTTCTTGACCACTTACAGCTCTTACTACGTACCATTTTTTTTCTCCAACTTCCGCCATATCAATCTATCCTATTAAATTAAAGTATAAACTAATTACTTTACTAAAAACAGTATCAATACCCCAAATAGCTAAAGAAAAAATAATAGAAAAAACAGCCACAAGAATAGTTAAACTTTGTGCCTCAGACCATGGTGTCCAAGTAACATTGTTTTTTAACTCTCCAAATGATTCTTTTATATAATTTACAATTCCAGCCATGTTATTTTATTTAATGTCATCCAATGGAGCGGACTCCTTTAATACTATTTAAAAACAAATTTTGCATTTGATTTTAGTTGCACGGGTTGAGAGACTCGAACTCCCGACACCTGGTTTTGGAGACCAGTGCTCTACCAACTGAGCTAAACCCGTAAATATAAATCAAGGCACTTCATAACAAAGTGCCTTAATTATATATATTATAAACTATTAATTAGTCTAAAATTTCAGTTACCTGACCTGCTCCTACTGTTCTACCACCTTCACGTATTGCGAAACGTAATCCAACATTCATTGCGATCTTTTGGATTAACTCAACATGAATAGTTAAGTTATCTCCTGGCATAACCATCTCAACTCCTTCAGGTAACGCTATGTTTCCAGTTACGTCAGTTGTACGAACGTAAAATTGAGGACGGTAATTATTATGGAATGGAGTATGACGTCCACCTTCTTCTTTTTTAAGGATATAAACCTCAGCTTTAAATTTAGCGTGTGGTGTTACTGAACCTGGCTTAACGATTACCATTCCTCTTGAGATTTGAGATTTCTCAATACCTCTTAAAAGAATACCTGCGTTATCTCCAGCTTCACCTCTATCTAATATTTGACGGAACATTTCGATTCCTGTAATTGTAGATGTTAATTTTTCAGCACCCATACCAATAATCTCTACAGGATCTCCTGTATTGGCAATACCAGTTTCGATACGTCCTGTTGCAACAGTACCACGACCTGTAATAGAGAATACATCCTCGATAGGCATTAAGAAAGGCTTATCAACCTCACGTAATGGCTCTTCGATCCATGCATCAACTTGCGCCATTAATTCCATTACTGTATCCACCCATTTTTGCTCACCATTTAAAGCTCCTAATGCAGAACCAGAAACTACAGGTCCATTATCTCCATCATACTCATAGAAAGATAATAATTCTCTAACCTCCATGTCTACTAACTCTAAAAGCTCTTCATCATCAACCATATCCACTTTATTTAAGAATACAACGATTCTTGGGATACCAACTTGACGACCTAATAAGATGTGCTCACGTGTTTGTGGCATAGGACCATCAGTTGCAGCTACAACTAATATAGCTCCATCCATTTGTGCAGCACCAGTTACCATGTTTTTTACGTAATCGGCGTGACCTGGACAATCTACGTGTGCATAGTGACGATTAGCTGTAGAGTACTCTACGTGTGATGTATTAATTGTGATACCTCTTTCTTTTTCTTCAGGAGCGTTATCAATTTGATCGAATGATCTTGCTTCTGATAAACCTGCATCAGCTAATACTTTAGTAATAGCAGCAGTTAAAGTTGTTTTACCGTGATCTACGTGTCCAATTGTACCAATATTTAAGTGTGGTTTTGAACGATCGAAAGTTGCCTTTGCCATGTTTTAATAATTTAATCTTAGTTATATAATAATATTAGTGTATTCTTAATTTGTATTCTTTATTCTGAGCCAATGACGGGAATTGAACCCGTGACCTCTTCCTTACCAAGGAAACGCTCTACCCCTGAGCTACACCGGCTTAAATATTAGAGCGAGAGACCGGGTTCGAACCGGCGACATTCAGCTTGGAAGGCTGACGCTCTACCAACTGAGCTACTCTCGCAATTATTTAAAATCCTTTGTTGTTTAAAATAAACTTTTAAAAAAAGTGGGGAGAGCAGGATTCGAACCTGCGAAGACGTAGTCAGCAGATTTACAGTCTGCCCTCGTTGGCCGCTTGAGTATCTCCCCAATTTTAAACTTTTCACTCTATTAAAGAACTTATGCAAAGTTAAAACAAATAATTATCTATTTTAACTTTATTTTGAGCCGATGGAGGGACTCGAACCCACGACCTGCTGATTACAAATCAGCTGCTCTAGCCAGCTGAGCTACATCGGCTTTTTTCTGCTAATTTTACTTCTAAAAAAAGCCCGCTATTTCTAACGGACTGCAAATGTAAATATTTATTTAATTATTCAAAACATTTTTATGAAATATTTTTAAAATTTTCTCTTAATTTTTGTTTTCGCTTTTTTAATTGCCTTTCCAAAGAGGCTACAGCTATGTCTGCTCCCTCTTCAAATGTCTTACATTGCTTTTTAACAACCAAGCAATCACCTGGCACATTTATTTTTGCTTCAAATATTTTATTAAGCTTATTACTACTCTTTTCTACTTTAAGATAGACTTCTGATTGAATTACTTTGTCATAGTACATTTCAAGTTTATCCATACGTTTTTGGATGAACTCCAATAATTGGGGATTGGCATTAAAGTTTACTGCCTGTGTGTTTACCTTCATACTTTAAAATTTTGTGGTTAAACATTTATTTTTTACTTCTAGGGTGCGCTTTTGCGTATACTTTTTTTAATTCAGCGATACTATTGTGCGTATAAACTTGAGTAGCTGCTAAACTAGAATGCCCTAATAGTTCTTTGACTGCATTTAACTCTGCACCTTGATTTAATAAGTGTGTAGCAAAAGAATGTCTTAGAATATGTGGACTTTTCTTCACCTTAGTTGAAGCTTTACTAAAGTAATCATTTATAATTCTGTAGACAAGAGTTTCATATACTTTAACTCCTTTTTTTGTTAAAAACAAATACTCATTATCTGTAATAGTTTCTAATTTATTTCTTTCTAACTTATAAATGTCTACACTATCCATTACCATGTTTAACAAAGGAATAATACGTTCTTTATTTCTTTTACCTAAAATTTTAATTGTCTTATTTTCTAAATCAATATCTTTTAATTTAATGTTTATCAACTCTATACGTCTAATTCCTGTAGAGTAAAATAATTCTATTATTAATTTATTTCTAACACCTTCAAAATCTTGATTGTGGTTAATTTGATCTAGAACTGTATTAATTTCATTTTCTGAAAAGGGGATTTGAACTTTTTTACTTGTTTTTAATGCCTTATGTTTTGAAAGTGGATTTAGCTTTACTTCTTCAATTTTAAGTAGGAATTTAAAGAAGCCATTTAATGCAGAAATCTTTCTATTTATACTTTTGTTGGTTATTCCTTTTTGAACTAAATTAACAATCCAAGATCTAATTTGCGAATAATTTGTTTCTTGAATAGTATTTGTTTCTTCTTCACTAGAAATAAAAGCCATAAAGGATTCTATATCTTTTTTATAGGCATTAACTGTTAGCTGGGAATATTTTTTTTCAAGCAACAGGTAATCTAAAAAGGCTTTTAGTAGCATTAAGCGTATAGTATTTAAGTGTTATAAATATACCTTTTTTGTTTTGGGTATATGTAAAAATAAAAAAACCACTAACTAATTAGTGGCTTTTTTTATTAATTGAAGCTATTTATAAAGCTTCTTGATCTCTTAAATGTTGTACATATTGAGCTTTCTGAATTTTAGCTCTATTTTCTATTGACGGTTTAACAAATTGCTTACGACCTTGTAAAACTCTTCTAGTTCCCGTTTTATCAAACTTACGTTTGTAGCGTTTTAATGCTCGTTCTATATTTTCTCCGTCCTTTATTGGAATTATTAACATAGTGTCTTAACCTCCTCTCTTTTAAAATTTTGAGGCGCAAATATAATTAGTTATTTATATTTTACAATAAAAAAAATTGCTTTTTATTGTTTAAAAAGTGTGGAACGTTTAGTTAAATCCTTAATTAACTTTTCATCTTCTTCACTTTCTAGTAATGTATTGTAGTTTTCCCAAAATGTTTTATCGTAAGGTTTTATAGAAAAAATATCCGAATCCCAGTCTTGATTTAAAGCTGCTTGCACTTGTTCTTGATCTTGAATTATCTCAGTAAACAAAATTTCTTGTACTGTATAATAAAAACGTTCTTCTTTATTAAAAAGCGCTTCCTCTTCTTTATCAATTTTACCTACTGGCTTATAACCAACATTGACAAGTTTTGGAGTTTCGTAATAGATATAATTTGGATACATTCTATCTTGATATTCCATGTAGGATATAACTAGTTTATGGTTTATTTGCGTATCAAATAAGGTTTTACTTCTACTTTTTTGCGCATTAGATCCTGCTTTTAATTGATATTCAATTTTTTTAATTGCAAAATTATCCCAATAAATGTACATCCAACCTTCTGCAATATAACCTTCGTTATAAATGCCTTCTGTGTCTAAACCAACAAAATCCTCACTTTTATCTATCTTAATTTTATAAATTTTTCTTTCATTATCAACTAAAATCGTATCCAATTTAAATTGATGTGTTGCTAACACATCTTTACCTAACAATGCTTTTGGACTTTTATAATTACGTACTAAATTAAGTTTTCCTTTAAATAAATTATCTAAACCATTTACTCTAGTATCATTCCATTTAATAGACTTTATTAGTGATGATTTAGCGATAGTATCTCTTCGTAAATTTTTAGGTTTTAAATTAACATTGGCATTATATTTTAAATATGTAGCATATGAAAACAAACTATCTACATCACGTAAATCGTAACTTTTCCTGACCTGATCTACGTTTATTTTAAGATTATCTTTTCCTCCTGTGACATAACTAGAATCATCATACAAAGTAATTGCACTTTCAACCAACCATTTAAATTGTTTTTTATTTCGCTCTTTATGTCTAATAAAACCTTTTTGTAAGTATGGTAATTCTGGAAGGTTGTTTTCTAATTTTTCTAGCGCTCTAAGTACAATATCGTTTCCGGTTTTGGGTCTGTTTTCTGCGATAATCAAAATTTCATCTAAGGATGCTACATCTTCCTCTAATAAAATATCAAACTCGTTATCAAACTGATCTATTGTTGTTTTGTAGCTTTTAAAACCAATTGAAGAAATGATAATGGTATCCTTTTCGTACGTTTTAGGCACTAATAACACAAACTTACCATCTGCATTTGTAATAGTACCAATTGTTGTGTTTTGAATATAAACACTTGCGTTTTCAATTGGCATCATACTCATAAAGTCGACAACTTTATTTTTTAATTCGGTTTGTGCCACAGCAACGCTTCCTACTAGTAAAAATATTATAATTACTGTGGATTTGATCTGAGTCAATTTCATTTTAAATACTTTTAAATATTATTTGTTAGCAGAAACATAATCTTTTTAAGGATTACTATTTTAGCGAAAATAAACATTTATTTTCGCTAAAAAGCTAATCAAATTATTTTGTAGCTAGCTTACAATCATTACCATCGATTACCATTTTAGCGATAATCTTGAATAATTTTCGCTAAAAAGCTAATCAAATTATTTTGTAGCTGGC
>NZ_JBBMRD010000018.1:0-17161 GCF_038900355.1 Olleya sp. AS48
TAAAGTTAGCTTAAAATCAGTGGTTTTTATATTCGGTATGACACGTTTTGAATAGAGCGTTGCAATTGTAGGCAACGGTTTTGTGTATGGTTAGTTGCGTGGTTAAGCAACTAATTTAGCAAATAAATCACAAATAGAATATTCCGCAGGAATGTTCGTAAGTAGGCTAGAAACAAGCAATTAATTATACACGGTGTTGTGGTTAGTTTTATTGCTTGGTTAATTGCATTATTTCCGGGATTTTAAAATCAGACATATCGTAAATAGGTTTCTCTCCTGTTCCTTTGCATGTTTGATAGTTTTTTCTAACCCATAAAAGTTTAGGGATTTTATCAGGTATATATTCTATTATTAAATCAGCATTTTTATATCTAATATGATTATTTTCAGTAGGTTCATCATATAGTAATGAAATCTTATTTTCTGAAAAAATACCATTTCCACTTATGTAGCTACCCTCAATTTTTGTGTTGTAGATTTCAATACCTTTATTTTTGTATATAAATTCAGATACTAATTCGTCAGACATTATGTTCACTTTTGGGAAGTTATCTATTCTTACTTTCTTATAAATAATAATTTGGAAATAAACACTATCGTTCTCAAAATTCCACGTTCCAATATATTTATCAAGATTTTTGTTTAAATCTTTATAGTAAATAGTATCGTTTTTGGATAATTCGGTAATCCCATCAGGAAATGAGCCTAATTTTACGATTTTCTGTTGAGCATTAGCAAAATTGTTAATACAGAATAGATATAATATAATTAAATAAATTTTCATTTAGTATTATTAATTAGTTCTTAAGAAAAACACATATGGATGTATGCTATCTGATTTTCTCAAATTAACCACAACGTTGTTGGATATGGAAAGTTGTGTTTGCGAGCAATGAAATTCCGAAGGAATTTCAGCAGTAAGTAAATAAACAACTTCCATTATCTAGACACTAAAGTAAACAATTTTTTATATGCTGTGTTGCCTACAGTTTTTAATTTTTACTTTTTATTGAGTTACAAGCTAATTCGGTTTGCGTCGTTGTTACGTCAGAGTGAATATCGGAAGATCGTATTTCTTACATTATCAGGCTAAAATTCTGAATTGGTTAATTGAGTACTTTGCGTTAGCTAAAGACTAATAATGTTGGCTTAAAATCAGTGATTTTTATATTCGGTATGACACGTTTTGATTTGATTTCTGCAATTGTAGGCAACGTGTTTGTATATGGTTTGTTGCGTTGTTTAAACAACTATTTAGCAAATAAAAACCGAATAGAAAATCCGCGAGGATTTTCGTAAGTAGGCTAGAACCAAGCAATAAATTATATACAGTGTTGTACACAGTTATTTTATCTTTATATAATAAGTTCTAATTTCTTTAGCTAAAGCTTTTTCTCTATCGTCTTTATTTCTTATCATTGAACGTTCATCTAAAAGAAACCAAGTCGTTCCATCTGATTGTGTTTTTAAGTTTGGAAAAAGTCTTAATTCGTTGTTTTTTTCTTTTAAACTAAATTCCCAAATTTCTTTGTTTTTAAATTCTACGCTATGAATATCAACCATTAAATCATTAGGGTCGTATTTTTTGTGTTTAATTGTTTCAATTCTAGAGTAAGTAGTATCATTTTCTTTTTTGTAAAATGAGATTTCGTTTTCAGTAATTATAATTTTCTCATAGTCAAATCGATTGGTCTTTAGTTGTTTTAATTTCCAGATTCCTTTCCATTTATCTGATTCTTTTTTTTGATAAATAGGAAGTAAAGAATCTATTTTAGCTTTTGCTTTAATTTCTATATCTGATTTTAAATCTAAAAAACAAACTTCGTGATAGTAATATAAGGCTTCAAATCCTTTGGAATCTTTAAGAGCTTTTTCCGCTTTTATAAAAATCTCTTTCTGATATTCTTTATAATTTATTTCTTGACCAAATATTAATATTGGAAATAAGAGAAAAATTATAAGTTTTACTTTTTTCATAATTCTATTAATTTACTCAAATTTATAGATAACTTAATAATTTTAAAATTTAGATTTAGTTAACCTTAATTTTCAATGAGTAAAGTTTGCTGTTGAGTGAGTTAATTGTGTACAACGTTGTTGGATATGGAAAGTTGTGTTTACGAGCAATGAAATTCCGAAGGAATTTCAGCAGTGAGTAAATAAACAACTTCCATTATCTAGACACTAAAGTAAACAATTTTTTATATGCTGTGTTGCCTACAGTTCTTAATTTTTATTTTTTTATTGGGAAACAAGCCAATTCGGTTTGCGTCGTTGTTGCGTCTGAGTGAATATCGGAAGATCGTAATTTTTACATTATCTGGCTAAAATTCTGAATTGGTTAACTGTGTACTTTATGTTAGCTAAAGACTATTAAAGTTAGCTTAAAATCAGTGGTTTTTATATTCGGTATGACACGTTTTGAATTGAGCTCTGCAATTGTAGGCAACGTTGTTGGATATGGAAAGTTGTGTTTACGAGCAATGAAATTCCGAAGGAATTTCAGCAGTAAGTAAATAAACAACTTCCATTATCTAGACACTAAAGTAAGCAATTTTTTATATGCTGTGTTGCCTACAGTTTTTAATTTTTACTTTTTATTGAGAAACAAGCTAATTCGGTTTACGTCGTTGTTGCGTCTGAGTGAATATCGGAAGATCGTATTTTTTACATTATCAGGCTAAAATTCTGAATTGGTTAACTGTGTGCCTAATGTTAGCTAAAGACTATTAAAGTTAGCTTAAAATCAGTGATTTTTATATTCGGTATGACACGTTTTGATTTGAGCGTTGCAATTGTAGGCAACGTGATTGTGTATGGTTAGTTGCGTGGTTAAGCAACTAATTTAGTAAACAAATACGAACCAGAGAAAATTCCGAAGGAATTTTCCAAATAAGCACTTACCAAGCAATTAATTATACACGGTGTTGTAAAACGTATTTTTTAATCAGGAATATAATAACAGATTAATCCTCTATTATTTTTCACAGCAACGAGTCCAAGTCCTTTTTGGTAATATCTTGTGTCAGACATTCCGTTTGAATAATTCATTTCGATTACTAATAAATCCGTAAGTTTTCCTTTAGGTGTTTTTAGTTTTGCTCCAACTTTTTTAATTGTTCCGTTACCAATTGTTTCACCAACTTTTGGGTTTATTCCGAAAAACACTTGATGCTTTTTTTTAACATCATTCCAATGATATACAGTATCGTTACTTATTCGAATTTGCATTTCCATTAAGTTATTTTTAAATTTCTGGGAATACAAATAATATTTTTCTCCGCCAATTTCTGTTGAGTCAGTAAAAGATTCCACGTATTTGTCTTTATACCAAGTCAGGGTTTTTTCTTTTCCAATTTCAATCGGAAAATAACTCTCTGAATTTTGTCCAATTAAAATCAGAGGTAAAAATACTAATGTTAATATTACTGTTCTTTTCATATGTTTTACAACGTTGAGTATAAAAGACGTAGGGCAGGTGATAAGCACTACATTTCGGGTTTGACACTTAGCCAAATATAATATTTTGTATTTATCTTTTATATTGAAAATGCCAAATTTTATATTTGGCGGACTTTGTAAATAGACACAAAACTATGGAGTTAACACAAAAGCCCTATGTTTTTTATACATTGTTATCTGCTTTTTCTATCAGCTTTATTGTTTCTTTAATCTGTTCTTTGAAAGTCAGAATTTCTGAATTTATATTTGAATCTCGAACATCATATTCGTCAATTTTGAATTCAATCGATTTTCCGTTTTTTAATTGAACTTGAATATAAATTTCATACTCATCTTTATTTCCAGGTGTATTTGGGTGTGGTAACTTTAATTCAAAGCATTTTAAAGGGACTTCATTGAAAATTTTACAGATTCCATTTATTTGCTCAGTATTTACATTTTCACGTTTACCATTAAATTGATAACCACTTTTAGAAAATCTTTGAGACCAATAATTTCCCGAATTATCGGATTCAATTTTATCTATATAAATTCTATATGCTTTAGGTCTATTCCAAGAATTACTGTTAAATATTCCACAAGTCAAATATCGGATTTTATCTTTAGCTATCTTATCCATTTAATTTATCCAAATTGAAAGGTTGATTTGATTTTAACCATCTATGAAACTCACCTATATTTTCTATAGCTATAGTTTTTTCAAACTGTAAATCTGTTATGCTTATTGGAAACCCAGTTTCAATTACTTTTTTATATAGACTGTTAAGTGAAGTTTGATGAGAATTCCAAAAAGTACTTTTATCTCCAAAATAATCTTGCCCGAAGAGTTTTGTTTTTTCGGAAGTCTTTAATTCTATTTCGTGCTTAAATTCAAACATAATTTTTGGTAATTGCAGATAACGTGTTTGTGTATGATTTCGTTGCGTGTTTCAGCAACTAAATTAGCAAATACAGACCGAATAGAAAATCCGTGAGGATTTTCGTAAGTAGGCGAGTACTAGCAATGAATTATACACGGTGTTGTACACAGTTTTTTATTTCAATTCTTAATAATAATGATTGGTTCCTCAACTTTGCATTCAAACAATTTAAGTTTGATGTCAAGTTTTTTACGCATCTCACTTATCTGATTCCGATTTGTATATTCAGATTCACCGTATTCGAGGTAAACTTTGGTATTTAAGTCATTAGATAATTCATATTCTTTTTCGAATATAGAACAACTCAATCCATGAATTTTTAGGCGAATTTTGTTATTTACGATATCATGAGATTTTAAGAAGAATATACTAATTCCGTCAAAGTCAGTCATGTCAATTTCAATCCGTTTTTCTCCCGAAAACACTTCTATTATCGAACCAACTAAAGTGTCTTTAGTATTCTTTTCTATAGTCAATAAGTCAACTCTAAAGTGTTTTTTTTCAGTTGAGTCTTGTCCATTCGTTTGAATTGAAAAAAGAGCTATAATTATGTAAATCAGGTGTTTCATGAATTGTGTACAACGTTTATGTATAAGAATAGTTGCGGGTTTGTTTGCGAGGAATTTCCGAAGGAAATTCAGACTATACAAACACGCAACGACCTTTGATTAAGCACTAACCGCAATTATTTTTATACGATGTTGTGCTCTGGCTTTTCGCTATTTTTTTAGACAGCACTTTTTATATTTTATTCCGCTACCACAATGGCATTTATCATTACGACCTATTTTTATACTCACATTAATTGGTTTTGGTTTTGTTTGTTCAATTAATGTTTGATTTTGATTCAGTAATTGTTCAATCACTTTGTCTTTAATTTCATCGTCATTACCCTTGAAATAAGTTTGTTGAACCAAAATTGCTGCTGTCAAAATTGCTAAAATTGTTACAATCCATTTGTGATAATCAATATCAGGTGCATTTTTGATTGTTGATGCATATTCAGGTGAAATTTTCTCTACCTCTTTTACAACATCATTTTTTGATTTTGGATTATTTTTAAAGTTTAAAATTAATTCTTTAAGTTCCAATAGTTTTTCAACTGATGATTTTGGTCCACGAACAAATGATACTACTTCATTAAAATATTCGTAAACACCATCTGGAACAAGACCACCTGAACCACAATTTGGACAAGGTCCTAGTCTTGTATTTGTGAATTTCATCGTCATCGAACCTTTGCCACCAACAAGGTTTGAAACTTCAAATACAGCTCCACAATTATTATTCTCGCAAAAGGCTATAATTCCACTCATATCTTTTTCAGCTTGTGCACAACGGTTTTGTATAAGATTAGTTGCGTGTTTAAGCAACTAATTTAGCAAATACAAACCGAATAGAAAATCCGCGAGGATTTTCGTAAGCAGGCTTGCACTCGCAATTAATTTTATACGGTGTTGGCAACCGTTATTAATTGTTCAATTTCTTTTTCGTTTTTGGAACAATAAATAAAATTATCTCCATTCAGTATAAAACTGTCAGGATTAATTTCTTTCAATTCCAACCAGAATTTTCTTTGAAGCTTTTCAGTTTGATTCAAATCGTTTTTAAGAGCTACTTTATCCCAAGTTGGGTCAATATCATCCAGTTCAAAATTTCTATCCTTTAAAGTGAACATTCCGTAATTCACAAAGTCACTCATAGATTCAATTTCAGTTTTGTTTTCAAATAAACACCATTGGTCGTAATCTTCAAATATTGGGCATTTTAGTTCTGCTTTTGTCAAAACAGGCGAAAAACTAACTTCGTTTATTTTATTCCAACCTCTTAATCTTTCTTCCTCTGTCGGAACAAAAATTCCGCCATCAAAACATATAATTGCAAGATATTTTCCAATTAATAAATTTGGCATTTGCTCAACCAATGATATTAAATCAAAATCTGTTGAGCTAAATTCAACCCAAAAGTACTCTGAGGTTTTTCCTGCGTAATGTTTCATCTAATGTTTGCCAACGTGTTTGTATAAGATTAGTTGCGTGTTTTAAGCACTAAAGTTAGCAAATAAATCACAGATAGAAAGTCCGCGAGGACTTTCGTAAGCAGGCTAGAATTAGCAATTAATTTTATACGGTGTTGTACATAGTTATTTTTTTTCCACATTCCAATCAGGAATAAAATCATCGAAATTTTGATTGATAATTCTTTCAGATTTTAAGTCAACTTTACCTTCAAACATACACAAAACATAATTTTCATAAACCGCTCTGTTTTCACTATCTATTCGATGTTTTATTTCCTCAGGTTTGTAATCTTTAGGGTAATGATTTGGGTAATCATTTAAGTCAACCCTTGTCTCTTTATCATAAATTGCTTTTAATTTTACTAGAAAGCTAGATATAAGTGTTACATCTGATTTATCCTCTGAGTATGTGTAATATTCATAAACTTGTATGTCAAGAATTTCAAATGAAATGTTTTTTGGTGGTTTATTTCTGTTATAATAATCCGAAACATAGCTTGGAAAGTCACTGATACTTTTTAGTAGATTGGTTTTTATTATTGATTCGTTAATTGAGTTTAATAAAATTTCATTATTTAGGAATCCAACCTGTAAGCCATAATCACTTAGGTATTTAGGGATGCTTTCAATCACTATTATATTATTAACTTCATTTATTGTAAGCATATTTTTGAAGAAAATATTCTCAGTAAAAATCTTATCTCTGCTAATGAAGATGATTTTATCGTTTGGGTATTGAGATGCTAGATTTATTAAATTATTCCAAATTATAAAATCTCTAGTATTATCCTTTTTTGATTCTCTTTTGTTTGAAATTGAAAAGTCAATAATTAGTTCAGGGTTTATGTAATCTGTAGCCTGAATTTTCCAACAAGTTGATTTTAGTTTATCTCTGAATTTTATTATTGCTTTTTCCTCTAATTCTGAAGAATTTATATTCTCAATATTATCTATATATGGATTGGTTTTAAACCTGTCGTAAACAGATTTATGGTCGTACATTAATTTTTTTAGATAATCATTTTCAAAATAATCGACAAGCTCTTTCAAAACTACATCTTGAAGTATTAGCTCGTAATGACTTTTTTCTAAGAAGTTTAATAAATAATCAAAGTTGGTATTGTTATTAAATGCAATTCCAAGTTCTCTATAAATGTTAGTGTCAAATGTTAGAAAGTGCATTTTTTCATAATTATGTACAACGGTCTAGTGTATGATTTCGTTGCGTGTTTCAGCATTAAAGTTAGTAAACAAATCACGGATAGAAAATTCCAGCGGAATTTTCGTAAGTAAGCTATAACTAGCAATGAATTATACACATTGTTGTAATGCGTTTTTTTTATTCAAAATATTCAATTTTTCTTGTCCAAACAAATAGCTTTTTCCCATTCACACTTTTTGTTTGTTTAATCCAATTATTTTTTTCGTCAAATTCGTGTTCAAAGTCAACTTCAGTTCGCCTTCCTTTTTCTGTGTACACCAGCTTTATTGGTAAATCGTAGAAATCGTATGAGTATTCCAATGTTCGATTATTGTCAGGATACTTTGGGTTGCCTACAGATTCCTTTATTTTTCTTCCCTTTTCATCATATTCATATTTTCTGTAGTTATTTAACGAGTCGTTTTTATCATAAGAAAGAATGTCAATTAGCAAGCTATTGTCATATTTTCTAATTTCTTTTCCACTGTAGTATGATTCATTACTTACATCATTATACTGTGCATAAAAATGAGTTTTAATGATTCTATCTTTTTCATCATAAAAAAACTCTTTGCTTACATAGTCTGTTCCGTCTATGGTTCTTTTTTGTTTTCTTCCTCTTCTTATTTTTACCCAAATAAAAGGTGAGTGATTTATGACTTTAGTTTTTCTACCTTTTTCATCATACTCATAAAGAGTTCCATAATCAGTTCCATACTCGTCGTAGTTTTTAATCTCAATTAGATTTCCAATCGAATCATAATATTTTTCTGTCCTTCTAATTTCTTTTGGATAATCAGAGTTGAAGTATTCAAAATTTGAAACTAAACTCTTTTCGTTGTATTTATATTTTTCTGTAGAGTAACTACTATCACTACTAATGGTTTTAACAAAAATCAAATTATTTTTTATATCATAAGTATAACTTGAATTGGACTCTTGATATGAAATGTATTTACGATTTTTGATTTTGCTAGAGCTGTTATATTTGTATTCGTTATAATTTACAGTATCTTGATTTTTATAAAACCAAACTTCTTTTAATAGTCTATCACTTTTGTCAAATTCTTTGTAATAATTTACATAATGAACCCAATAAGTGTCATACCACCAACTTTTAAAACGACTTTTGGTAAATTCAGCACTCGAAAATCCATAATGGCCATAGTCTCCCTCTGTACTAAATAGTTTTCTGTTCTGAATACTGTCATTTGCAAATTTTAGTTCTTCTCGTATGGATTTTACTTTTCCATAAATAGTATCTTTTTCTTGAGCATTGGAATATGAAAAGAAGAATAACAGAATTACAATTAGGTTGGTTTTATACATATTTTTTTTCGCTAATCTATTCGGTTTAAATTCAGCTCAAAAGTCAAAATGAGTAAATGATTTCTTTTAGTTAGTAATTCAGTTAGTTGGTTTAGGCAAATGCATTACAACGGTTACGTATATGAAATGTTGCGTGTTTGTGTGCGAGGATTTTCCGAAGGAAAATCAGATGCAAGCAAACAAAGCAACTGACATTGGTTAAGCACAAAATAGCAATTTTTTATATACAATGTTGTAAGTAGTGCTTTATTCAGTTGTTTCTCTTTTCCAGTATTCTTTTTTCGCTTTTTTCTGTCGATAGTATGCCACAAATATTAAAGAAAGAGGAAAGAATAGAATTATTAAAGCCCATTTAAAAATTTTCAATATCAAACTCATTTTTTCTTCTCAATTTTATCTAATAATTCTTTTGCGTCTAACATTCCGTATTTCGATGCTTCTGTCAAATACTTACGTGCATTAATCGTATCGTTTAAATGATAATATGCTTCTCCTGTCCAACTCATTGCATTTGGCAAATCTTCTACATATTTCATTGCTTCTATAAAGTCCGTTATGGCAAGGTTATATTTTTTTGAGTAGACATATGAAATTCCGCGTTCGTATTGAATTTCGTATTTCCGAACATAATAGTCAGAATCTTTATTCCATTCATTTGGTAAATTGATAATCAAGTATGTGCTATCAGACTTAATTGCTCCTTTTGTATTTAATGCTTTTGTATAAAAATCAATTGACTTTTCGTATTGTTTAAGCCTTTTATGATTGTTCCCGATGTTCATTAAAACCAATGTATTGTTTGGTTCAAATGCTATAATTTTTTGATAGTCCTCAATAGCTTCATTGTAGTCTCCAATTTCAGATTTGTCAGCTCCTCGATTTAATAGTGCAGGTCGAAATTTTGGGTTCTTTTCAATTGCTTTATCTAAAAATGGAATTGCTTTTTCATATTCTCCTTTTTGCTCTAAATCAAATGCAATATTATAGTAATCATCTGCTGTTTTTAAATCACAAGAGATGAATATTATGAAAGTCAGTAGTATGTATATTTGGTTTTTTTGCATTACTTACAACGTTTATGTATAAGGAAAGTTGCGTGTTTGTGTGCGAGGATTTTCCGAAGGAAAATCAGAAGCTAGCAAACGAGCAACTAACTTTGGTTTAGCTAAAACTAGCAATTTTTTTTATACGGTGTTGTGGTTAGTTTTATTGCTTGGTTAATTGCATTATTTCCGGAATTTTAAAATCAGACATATCGTAAATAGGTTTCTCTCCTGTTCCTTTGCATGTTTGATAGTTTTTTCTAACCCATAAAAGCTTAGGGGTTTTATCAGGTATATATTCTATTATTAAATCAGCGTTTTTATATCTAATATGATTATTTTCAGCAGGTTCACCATATAGTAATGAAATCTTATTTTCAGAAAAAACACTATTTCCACTTATGTAGCTATCTTCAATTTTTGTGTTGTAGATTTCAACACCTTTATTTTTGTATATAAATTCAGACACTAATTCGTCAGACATTATGTTCACTTTTGGGAAGTTATCTATTCTTACTTTCTTATAAATAATAATTTGGAAATAAACACTATCGTTCTCAAAATTCCACGTTCCAATATATTTATCAAGATTTTTGTTTAAATCTTTATAGTAAATAGTATCGTTTTTGGATAATTCGGTAATCCCATCAGGAAATGAGCCTAATTTTACGATTTTCTGTTGAGCATTAGCAAAATTGTTAATACAGAATAGATATAATATAATTAAATAAATTTTCATTTAGTATTATTAATTAGTTCTTATGAAAAACACATATGGATGTATGCTATCTGATTTTCTCAAATTAACCACAACGTTTATGTATAAGAATAGTTGCGGGTTTGTATGCGAGGATTTTCCGAAGGAAAATCAGACGTTACAAACACGCAACGACCTTTGATTAAGCACTAAACCGCAATTATTTTTATACGGTGTTAGCTGCTGGTTTTTATTTTATTCTTTTCAGTTCCAATTTATAATATTTTCTCCAATTCAGTTTGTTTTCTATTGAAGAAACAATTTTAAAATTCATTTCGTTGTAATTGTTTTTGAAAAAGATATATAATTCTTTGTCAATTTCTTTTATTCTATATTGATAAATATTTTTGTCCGTCGACACATAACAGAAAGAAGGTTCGGTACAAGTTTGGCAGTCAATAAAATTAACTTTTTTGTTGTTCAAAAATTTTAATTCTATCGTTCGACAAAATTCTTTTTCGTAAACAACTTCCTCACTTGAATATATTTCTACTTTGTCCGATTTGAAAAAGATACTATCCTTGTTGTTTGAAATAATTTTTGAGTAGTTTGAAAATCCGCTTTTTCTTTCTTCTTTTTTCGATTCCTTTATTAGTTTTTTAAAATTGGCTTTTGTCATTTGTTGTGAGAAACAAAAGCTAAAAGAAAATAGAATTAATATAGTTTGTAAAAATTTCATTAATAGTTCGGGTTTTCAACTTGCAGCTAACGGTCTTGTATATGAAAAGTAGCGGATTTTGAAGAACTAACTTTTCAGAAAGCAATATACCCAATAAAACACAAAAACGGTTCAGGTAGTTACCTAAACCGCTATTTTTTATATACGTTGTTGTACCCAGTTATTTTTTTACTTTTCGATTCAAATAGAAGTTAATTGAAATTAGAATTAAGTAAAAAATAGCTAAATATGGTGGTTTAGATTCCATTGGTAAAATTTCAGCAGGAACATCAGGGTGTAAATGGACATAAATTGCAACCACCATCATAATTGCAACGGTCAAATTACTTAAATAAAATAATTTTCTTTTTATAGAACTGTCTAAATTATCTGCCTTAAATACTAAAAATAATAGTGCAAGTCCAACACCAACTTCACCAAACTTTACAAAATATTGCATTATTTCTGGGAAGGGCATTTCAGTAATCGATACTTGTCTATAAATCCAAGTTTTAAATGGTTCAAAAAACTTGGCTATTCCAGGAATTAACATTCCAAAGCCTAATAATCCTGTTATGATTTTAACTGATTTTTTCATTTTATCTTTTTAATGTATTAATATTTAAAATAGCATAAAGCGGATCCCAAGCTAAAAAAGTAGGCATCATTATTATTGCTCCGACAATTCCCCACCAAGATTTAAAATAAAATCCTGATGCGATAATAATTAGACCAAGAATAGCTCGTATAATTCGTTCTGTAGTTCCAACATTTTTTTTCATTGTTATTATATTTTGTTATTGGAAATTGCTTTTCTAATCATCCAACCATTCATTATACTAAACCCTTTAATAGAGAAAATTCTTTTAGCCATAAAGACCATCATTTTGTTCATAAATCCGGGAATTATTGTTCCTTTTTTTCCGAGATTATTTAATGATATTTTGGCAACTTCAGAGGGTTTCATACTTGACATAGGTAATTTTGACCAGTCAATTCCATTATCAGCAACCATATTCGTTTCAGTTAAACCTGGTGCGAGAACACTGATATCTACATTATTCGCCTTGAGTTCTGGATATAACGATAGTCCTAAATTGTGAACATAAGATTTCGTTGCAGCATAATTACTGAAATATGGTGTTCCCATTAATCCAGCCATACTTGATATTAATAAAATACCTCCTTTTTTAACTGCTGACATTTTTTTTGCGAAATGATTAGTCAGTAAATAGGTTGAAGTGACATTCAGTTTAATCATTTGTAATTCTTTTTCTTCTGAAATTTTAAGAAAACTACCGTTGTTTTCCATTCCTGCACAATGAACAAGCATTCCAATTTCTTGTGTATCAATATCTTTTAAAAAGTCTATGATAGCTTGTTCGTTTGATAAATCAACAGAGTAAGTTTGAGGAACAATATTGTACTTATTTGAAATTTTCTCTGCAATGGATTTTAATTTCTCTTTGTTTCTTGCAACTATAATTAGTTCAATTCCAAGTTCTGCAAGTTCTAAAGCAAATGCCTTTCCAATTCCTGATGAACCACCAGTCACTAATGCTTTATTCCCATATTTGTATTTTAAATTTTTCATTTTGAGTTTGTTTTACATAACTAAACAATCATTTAGTTATTGATTAAAAAAATATTATAATTGTTTGAAAATGTTTTCTATATAATTGGTTAGTTGTTTTTGATTAAAAATTCTTGATGCTGAAGAAAGACCAACCATTGAAATGATTAGATAATCTCCTAGTTCTTGAATTTCTGATGTTGCTTTGGTGTTTTCCTGTTCTAAATTTTTTATAAATAGTTGTCTAACATCTGTACTGAATTTTACGATTTGGGCAAGTATATTTTGGTCTGCATCTTTATCAACTTCATTTGCAGTATTGGTAATTAAACAACCTTTGCATAAATCATTTTCTTTAGAGAAATCAATAAAACTATAGAAGTATTCTTTAATTCCAATAATTCCGTTATTTGAGTTCTGTAATTTATTAGTGATTGTGTTTAAACGCTTTCTGTAGAATTTCATACTCTCAACAAATAAGCCATCCTTACTGCCAAAACTTGAATAAATGGAAAACTTATTAATTCCCATTTCCTTCTCAAGCATCTGCATAGAGGTAGTTTCTTAACCCTTTTTCCAGAATAAATTCATTGCTTTTTCGAGAACTTCCTGTTCGCTATATTTCTTTGTTCTTGGCATTAATATTCAATTACAGGACAAAACTAAACAATCGGTTAGAAATAAAAAAATATTTTAACTTTTATTTTATAATTTCAATAGATTTAGTTCAGTTTGAGTAGTGAGGTTGTTGTTTGGGTTAATTGGGTACAACGGTTTTGTGTATGGTTAGTTGCGTGGTTAAGCAACTAAGTTAGCAAACTTTAACGAACCCGTGAAAATTCCGCAGGAATTTTCGCAAGTAGGCTAGAACCAAGCAATTAATTATACACGGTGTTACCCAACGTTTTTTATTCCGCTTTTTATTTTTTCAATCCAATTTTTATCAGTTGGTTCAACAATAATTGCTTTAAAATTTAATCTTTCACTCTCGATTCCAACACCTTTTAAATCGTCAATATGTAAGTCAAAATCAAATGCTGGTGGAAACTTGGATGAGTTAATATTCCGAGATTTTAAAACTTTTCGATTTTCTTTTTCGTTTACAATTCGGCTTACTTTTATTCCGTAATATTTTAAAGTCAATCGTATTTTTATTTTAGTTCTAAATGATGTTGTATAAATATGAATTTCGTGACCTTGGTTTTGTAAATAGGAAATCAATTCACGAGTACCTTTTCGCATTTCTTCAATTCCGAACAGTTTTGCAATTCCGTTTCTGTTTTCAGTTTCAAATTCCTTTCCGTTCGGAATTAATGTGCTGTCAAGGTCAAAACTTATATTCATTTATTTATGTTCCAATATTATTTTCGGTTCGATTATCGTGATTTTTGGCAAATGTTGGGTAACGTGTTTGTATATGGTTTGTTGCGTGGTTTAAGCAACTAATTTAGTAAATAATTACCGACCAAGAAAGTCCGAGAGGACTTTCGTAAGTAGGCAAAAAGCCAGCAATAAATTATATACGGTGTTGGCATACGTATTTATTTAATTCCATATTTTTCATAAATACTGTCATTGAAAACTCCAGTTGTATATAAAGGTGGTTTGTGAACTGAAAAACTATTAAGAGCTTCTGTTATTAAATCTTTTTTAAATGGAATATGAATAGTTTTTACTTCTTCATTTTCTATAAATTCTTTAAGTTTTAAAGGCCATTTCTTTTTATGAAAACTAGGCATTTTAATTTTCGCATACTTTGGATAACAAACTATTATTGGTAAATCATAAGTTTTAACAGCTTTTTCTATTTCCCAATTCAATAAACCTCTATTTATACTTGCATTTTCAGTTACTATTAAAAAAAGTACCTTTGATTTTTTAAATCTTAATAACAACCTAGCTTTGAGTGTAATAATTGTGCTTGTGTCAGCAACTGAATAAGTTTTTTTATGACTATCACTGAAAGTAAATTCAATGCTTTTCGATTTGTACCAAGATTGTAATAATCCATAATATTTCATATCACTTTTTGTTGGGTCTGTTGTCCCCATACCGTTAAAAGCTACATAAACTCCATTTCTATAATGTGCCATATTATTTTGATTTTGAAATAGTATCTAACTTTTTATTTGACACTTTATCAGTTTGTATAGGTAAATCTATTTTACTTTTGTCTTTTATATCATTAGAATTACTGTTTAGAGGTTCAGGTTTTTTTATCATCGTAAGCATTATAATTCCGATTATTATTATAAATCCAAAAATCGCTGTCCAAAAGAAATTATGAGGGATTTTAGAAACTAATTTGAAGTCTTTTTTTGTTTTTCCATCAGCTTCTTTTCTTAATTCTAATATTTTTGGTGAATCTCCACATTTACTTTCTAAATATTCATTCCATTTGTACAATCGATTTTGTCCCATTTGATGAATTTGAAAAATCTTTAGACCCATAAATATTCCAATAACTCCTAGGATTATAATAAACCAAATAATTAATTTTGTATCTGAAGTGAATTCTTGTTGAACGACAAAACCAGCTAATACTGAAGTTATTGTTAAAATTAAGACAGAAACACGTTCTCGTAGATTTTCAAGATGACGCATTTCTTCCCAAGTTTGTTGCATATAAAAGAATAAAAATTCTTTCTCATTTTCGTTCATATTATTTTCGTTTATTGGGTTTTCCATATGTATGCCAACGTGTTGGATATGGAAAGTTGTGTTTACGAGCAATGAAATTCCGAAGGAATTTCAGCAGTAAGTAAATAAACAACTTCCATAATTTAAGTACTAAAGTAAACAATTTTTTATATGCTGTGTTGCCTACAGTTTTTAAATTTTATTTTTTTTGAGTATCAAGCTAATTCGGTTTACGTCACTATTACGTCTGAGTGAATATCGGAAAACCATACTTTTTTACATTATCTGGCTAAAATTCTGAATTGGAAAACTGTGCGCTTTATGTTAGCTAAAGACTAATAAAGTTAGCTTAAAATCAGTGATTTTTATATTCGGTATGACGCGTTTTGATTAGAGCGTTGCAATTGTAGGCAACGTTGTTGGATATGGAAAGTTGTGTTTACGAGCAATGAAATTCCGTAGGAATTTCAGCAGTAAGTAAATAAACAACTTCCATTATTTAGACACTAAAGTAAACAATTTTTTATATGCTGTGTTGCCTACAGTTTTTAATTTTTACTTTTTATTAATAAACAAGCTAATTCGCTTTGCGTCGTTGTTGCGTCTGAGTGAATATCGGAAGATTGTATTTTTTACATTATCAGGCTAAAATTCTGAATTAGTTAACTGTGTACTTTACGTTAGCTAAAGACTATTAAAGCTAGCTTAAAATCAGTGGTTTTTATATTCGGTATTACACGTTTTGAATTGAGCTCAGCAATTGTAGGCAACGTGTTTGTATAAGATTAGTGGCGTGTTTTAGCAACTAATTTAGCAAATAAACACCAAATAGAAAATCCGCGAGGATTTTCGTAAGTAGGCGAGGACTAGCCATTAATTTTATACGGTGTTGTGCGTTCGTTTTTATTTTGTCGTTATTAGTAATAAATCTCCATCGTATCTTCTACCAAAAGTCGAATTGTTCATTTTTTCCTGTGTCAATATTGATATTGATTTTATTGCGTTTAAGTCAATTTTAGTGTTTTCTTTTAAACTGTCAGTCATTGGAATTCCGTCAATGATTATTAAATCAATTTTTCTTTTTGCTTCGATTGTTCTATCAGGAAATAAGCTGTCTAATTTGAAGTTCTTAATCGCAAATAATTCAGTCGGTTTGAGTTGAGTGATTTTCAATTCTCGAGTTCGTTTGTCAATTCGGATATTTTCAATATTGTTTTTGTTAAGAAAGAGAGTTTCCAAATCCATTTTTTCGTTATCGACAAACATTTTATAATCGGCTGAATATTTTTCTAAAATTTTATTTCGGTCGTATTTTATATTCCGAGTTGCGCAACCGAAAGTAAAAGTCAGAATAAATAGAAGTAGAAATATTCTCATTTTTCTTGTTTTATTTTCAAAAATATTTCAATTCGGTCTTTCATAAAAACTCCAATGAGTGAACGATGTTTTTCGATTAGTTAACGTGCTCTTAAATGACGCACAACGTGTTTGTGTAAGGATAGTTGCGTGTTTCAGCAACTAACTTACTAAAAATGAACCGAACCATTGGAAATTCCGC
>NZ_JBBMRD010000019.1:0-15990 GCF_038900355.1 Olleya sp. AS48
TTTTAGAGAACCCTTCATATTTATTTATGAAGGGTTTTTTTGTGCCTAAAAATTAAAGTAAATAGGCGCAAGGGAAAGGGTATAAGCAAAAAGATGTATAGGAAAATTAAATTTAGGAATATCGCTTAACATTACTTTTGTAAATTATATAAGCAAATATAAATATATGATATTGGTGTTTAGTATTAAATAAATCGAAAGATGCTATTTGCTTTATAGTTTAGCAATTGATTATTGTAAATGAATTGTTTATTAAGCATTTTGTTAATTGTTAAATATATTCTAAGTTTAATATTTATATAGAATACTTTCGTTTTAGTTAGTATTTATATATCTTGATACATTATGACTGAATAAGAGAATGAGCGAGAATAAAGAATTAGATTTAGCTAATAATTTCGTTAATAATACGAATAGAAATATTTTCCTAACTGGTAAAGCAGGTACGGGTAAAACGACGTTTCTTCATAAATTAAAAAAGAATTCCTTAAAAAGAATTGTTATAGTGGCTCCAACTGGAGTTGCTGCTATTAATGCAAAAGGGGTTACAATTCATTCATTTTTTCAACTTCCTTTTGGACCTATTTTACCAAATGACGATTTAAACTCTAGTGGTGGATTTAATCGAAAGTTTGGTAAAACTAAAATCAATATTATTAAGTCATTGGACTTATTAATTATTGATGAAATAAGTATGGTTAGAGCGGACGTACTTGATGGTATTGATAAAACTTTGCGTCGTTATAGAAATAAAAATCTAGTTTTTGGAGGTGTTCAAGTTTTGATGATAGGGGATTTACAGCAGCTATCTCCCGTTGTAAAAGATAATGAATGGCACTTACTTAAACCGTTTTATAATAACGCTTTCTTTTTTAGTAGTCATGCCTATCAACAATGTAATCCGATTTCTGTTGAATTAAAACATATTTATAGACAGGACAACCCTTTATTCATTAATATATTAAACGAAATTAGAACTAATTCGCTTTCCCTTGAGTCAGCAAATGAGTTAAATAAAAGGTATAAGCCTGATTTTGAACCTAAAGAAGATGATGGGTATATTTCATTAACCACACATAATAATAAGGCAGAATACACTAATAAAGCTAAACTTGAGAAGCTAAGAGGTAGGTCTCAGACATATAAAGCAAAAGTAGAGGGTAAGTTTCCTGAGTTTTCTTATCCTAATAAAGAATCGCTTGTACTTAAAGTCGGATCTCAAGTTATGTTTGTTAAAAATGATAGTTCTGCAGACAAGCGTTATTTTAATGGAAAGATAGGTAAAGTTATATTACTCGATAAAGATGAAGTTGTTGTTAAGTGCCCAGATGATGATTTCAATATAATTACGAAACCAGAGGTTTGGGAAAATATAAATTATGCGGTTGATAAGGATACTAAGGCTATTTCTGAAAACAAAATTGGATCCTTCTCTCAAATTCCATTACGTTTAGCTTGGTCAATAACGATCCATAAAAGTCAAGGTCTTACTTTTGAAAAGGCAATCATAGATTCTGAAGGTGCATTTGCGCATGGGCAGACTTACGTCGCTTTAAGTAGATGTAAATCTTTAGAAGGTTTAGTTTTGGAAAGCAAGATTAATTCTAGTCAAATTATAAGTGATACTAATGTTATCAATTTTAATCTTGAAGCAGAAAAAAATCAACCAGACGAGAGTATACTTCAACAATCTAAAGCGTATTTTCAATTAAGTTTAATCTCCGAAATTTTCGATTTTTATCAATTTTTGTACCCAACTAATCGGCTTTTAGATATCTATTATAAAAATAGAGGAAGTTTTCAGGGTAATATTGAAGGTCCTTTAACTAGTATAAAAGATTGTGTCGCTGCTTTATTAAAAGTAGCCAATGGTTTTAAAGCACAGTTATTAGAGATTTCTGAAGGATCAACTACTCCAGAAACTAGTGATGAAATACAAGCAAGATTTAAAAAAGCACTAGCGTATTATAAACAGCAACTGGATACTTATATAATTGAAGTTTATAAAACTTTTAATTTTACTACTGATAATAAAACATTGGATTCTGATTTTAATAAACAATTGGATACTTTAGAGGATTTAATAGGTGTTAAGCAGTTATATTTTTCTAATTTGGTTTCTGGGTTTTCAATTAAATTATTTTTAGAATTACGCGCTAAATCTGTGTTTTTGACAAAAGAAAAACCTAAAACTCCGAGGAAGACTGTTATAGATGGCACTACTAATGTAGAATTGTTTGAATTATTAAGAGAATTAAGAAATACAATTGCAGAAAGAGAAGATTTGGTTCATTTTCAAATATTTACACAAAAATCATTATATGAAATGTGTGAAACATTACCAACCAGTAAAAGTGAATTATTAAATGTCAATGGATTTGGTAAAACCCGTGTTTCTAAATATGGTGATGAGATTATAAAAATAATAAGAGATTATTGTGAGGAGAATGATATTGAGATGTCTAATGGTAAAGCGATATTTGAGGATACTAAACCAAAGCGTAAAAAAGGTGATACAAAAGAGACTTCTTTACAGATTTTTAAAGCAGGTAAATCCATAGATCAGATTGCTTTTGAACGTGACTTAAATGTAAATACTATATTTGGGCATCTAGCAAGTTTTATTCCTTCTGGTGAAGTTAAAATAACAGATTTGATCTCTGAAAAGCATTATAAAGAATTGAAAGCATTAATCCCTAAACATACTTTTGAAAATCTTTCAGATTTGAAATCTCAAATAGCTGACAAGTATAGTTATGGAGAGATTAGATTAGTTTTAGATGATATATCTTAGTAATAAAAAAGGCTTTAAAATTAATTTTAAAGCCTTTTTTTATATTTCAGTATTCAGGATTACCCTTTGATAACACCTCGTGAAATTACTATTTTCTGAATTTCTGAAGTTCCTTCATATATCTGTGTGATTTTAGCATCACGCATCATACGTTCCACATGGTATTCTTTTACAAAACCATTACCACCATGTATTTGCACAGCTTCAACAGTTTGTTCCATTGCCACTTTACTAGCATATAGTTTAGCCATTGCGCTTGACATATCGTAATTATTACCTTGGTCTTTATCCCAAGCAGCTTTCATTACTAACATACGTGCAGCTTCAATTTCTGTATACATATCAGCTAATTTAAACGCGATCGCTTGGTGATTACAGATTTCTGTGCCAAATGCCTTACGTTCTTTACTATATTTTAATGCTAACTCATAAGCACCTGCAGCAATACCTAAAGCTTGCGCAGCAATACCAATACGTCCACCAGATAAAGTTTTCATTGCGAATTTAAAACCAAACCCATCTTCACCAATTCTATTTTCTTTTGGTACTTTTACGTCATTA
Source organism: Olleya sp. AS48 (assembly GCF_038900355.1). Classification (NCBI taxonomy): domain Bacteria; kingdom Pseudomonadati; phylum Bacteroidota; class Flavobacteriia; order Flavobacteriales; family Flavobacteriaceae; genus Olleya; species Olleya sp. AS48. Next base: position 3,356 of record NZ_JBBMRD010000019.1, read on the forward strand.
AATTGTAGTGTGTGTGTATCACTTCCTCTAATACCTAATTTATCTTCTTTAGGACCAATATCAAAACCAGGTGTTCCTTTTTCTACTATAAAAGCATTAATACCTTTATGAGCTTTATCTCTGTCAGTTTGTGCTATAACTAAATATACATCACTACGACCACCATTGGTAATCCAGTTTTTTGTACCATTAATAACATAATGGTCACCTTTATCTATAGCTGTTGTTTTTTGTGATGTTGCGTCACTACCAGCTTCAGGCTCACTTAAACAAAAAGCACCAATAGATTCTCCAGTTGCTAGTTTAGTTAAGTATTTTTGTTTCTGTTCTTCGGTACCATAAGTTTCAAGTCCGTAACAAACTAAAGAGTTGTTTACAGAGACCATAACAGAAGCTGAAGCATCAATTTTAGATAATTCTTCCATAATTAATACGTAAGAAATAGCATCCATACCACTTCCTCCATATTTTGGGTCTACCATAATACCCATAAAACCAAGCGCTCCCATTTTTCTAACTAATTCATCAGGAAACGTTTGTGCATTATCACGTTCGATAACACCTGGTAATAATTCTGTTTGTGCAAAATCGCGAGCTGCATCGCGAATCATTATATGCTCTTCAGTAAGGCTAAAATCCATAATTTATGTAAGATTGTTGATTTAATAAAATTTGGATACAAAGATAAGTTTTTATTAGCATATTTTCAATCGTTATAGTTATTTTTACATTATATGATAAAAGACAATTATACAGTGATTGGCGTGATGTCAGGGACGTCTTTGGATGGTATTGATCTTGCTTTAATTTCATTTAAAAAAGCTACTAATTGGAGTTTTAAAATTGAAATTGCTCAGACTGTAGTTTATCCTAAAACTTGGCTCAATAGGCTTAAAAATTTAATAAATTTAGGTACGTCTGAGCTAAACGAGTTAGATGAAGAGTATACTACCTTTTTGGCTTCTGTTATCAACAATTTTATAAAAACTAATAACATTAGTAATATTGATGCAGTTTGCTCTCATGGTCATACAGCACTACACAGACCAGAATTAGGGTATACTTTACAGATAGGTAACTTACCTCAATTATCAAATTTAATTAAACAGACTGTAGTGTGTGATTTTAGAATTCAAGATGTTGAGTTAGGCGGTCAAGGTGCACCATTGGTTCCAATTGGTGATCAATTTTTGTTTCCGCAATATCATTGGTGTTTAAATTTAGGAGGATTTGCTAATATCTCTTCACAAGAAAATACAAATAGAATTGCTTTTGATATTTGTCCTGTAAATATTGTACTAAATAAATATGTAGGCGTATTAGGTTTTGATTTTGATGATAAAGGTATACTTGCTAGACAAGGTATTTTTCATCAAAAATTATTTAATCAGCTAAATCAATTAGCTTTCTATTATGAAAAAGCTCCTAAATCTTTAGGGTTGGAGTGGGTAAAGACTAATATTTTTCCACTAGTTGATAGTTATAATTTACCAATCAATGACGTTTTACATACGTATGTTAAACATATAGCATTTCAGATAGCTAAAGTTATAAATCAAAAGCAAAATACGTTGGTTTTAGCAACAGGTGGAGGCGTGTTTAACGATTTTTTACTTGAAGAAATAACTAAATTAACATCAAATCAAATAATAATACCTTCAAAAAACATTATAGAATTTAAAGAAGCCTTAATTTTTGGCTTCTTAGGTATATTAAAATTACGAGGAGAAAACAACTGTCTGAAATCAGTGACAGGAGCTTTAAAAGATCATTCGTCAGGGAAAATATTCAATATAAAAAAATAAATAATAGTGATAAATTATTGCATGAAGCCAAGTCAATAATTATTAACAATAATTTATTATAATAAAAATGACCAGACTATTAAAAGCCATTTTTTGTTTTTTTATATTTGTTAAATTAATTAATCTAACACTTCGTAAGATGAATCAACTTTAGCTACTTTAAATGTTAATCCAGAGAGAAAAATATTAAAGTTGAAACCAAAAATCAAACATGAAAGACTTATTAAAAATTTACGAAAATAAAGAACCAGAAATAGTATTTAATTGGAAAGATTCTGAAACAGAAGCAGAAGGCTGGACAGTTATAAACTCTTTAAGAGGTGGTGCTGCAGGTGGTGGTACCAGAATGAGAAAAGGATTGGATATGAATGAAGTTTTATCCCTTGCTAAAACTATGGAGGTAAAGTTTACTGTGGCTGGACCAGCTATTGGTGGTGCAAAATCAGGAATTAATTTTGATCCAAAAGACCCTAGAAAACGTGGTGTTTTAGAGCGTTGGTACAAAGCAGTGTCTCCATTGTTAAAAAGTTATTACGGTACAGGAGGAGATTTAAATGTAGATGAAATCCATGAAGTAATTCCAATAACGGAAGATTCTGGAGTATGGCATCCGCAAGAAGGTGTTTTTAATGGACACTTTAAGCCAACTGAAGCAGATAAAATTAACCGTATTGGACAGTTACGTCAAGGAGTAATAAAAGTTTTAGAAAACACTAACTTTTCTCCAGATGTAGCCAAAAAGTATACTGTAGCAGACATGATTACAGGTTATGGTGTTGCAGAAGCTGTTAGACATTATTATGATGTTTATGGCGGAAGCGTAAAAGGTAAGCGTGCAGTAGTTCAAGGTTTTGGAAATGTAGGATCAGCAGCAGCTTTTTATTTAGCACAAATGGGAGCTAAAATTGTTGGAATTATTGATATTTCTGGAGGAGTTATAAATGAAGAAGGTTTTTCTTTTGAAGAAATTAAAGACTTTTTCTTAACTAAAAACGGAAATACATTAGCAACGGACAACATGATACCTTTTGCTGAAATGAATGAGCGCATTTGGTCTTTAGAAACTGAGATTTTTGCACCTTGTGCTGCATCAAGATTAATTACCCAGGATCAAATTGATCAAATGATTAATACAGGTTTAGAGGTTGTATCATGTGGTGCAAATGTACCTTTTGCAGACAAAGAAATTTTCTTTGGATCTATCATGGAACAAACAGATGAGCGTGTAAGCTTAATACCAGATTTTATTTCAAACTGTGGTATGGCACGTGTATTTGCTTACTTTATGGAGCGTAAAGTGCAAATGACTGATGAAGCTATTTTTAATGATACATCTAATATTATTAAAAAAGCAATCGAAAACGTACATGCAAAAAACGCTTCTAAAAAAGAAATTAGTAAAACTGCTTTTGAAATAGCATTAAAACAATTAGTATAATATGGAATCAGTAATAATTTTAGTATTTGTTATAGGCTATCTAGCTATAACATTAGAGCATAATATAAAGATTGATAAGTTAATTCCTGCTTTAGTCATGATGGCTATAAGTTGGGCGTTAATTTCATTAGGATTAGACTCTTTTACAGAGTGGTTTGATTCTGCCAATCATGGGCTGGTAGAAGGATATGCTTCATTAGGACATGAAACCAAGATGCACTTAATGGAAGAAACATTGCTTCACCATTTAGGTAAAACAGCAGAGATTTTAGTATTCCTTTTAGGAGCTATGACAATCGTAGAAATTATTGATTATTTTGATGGATTTTCTACTATTAAAAGCTTTATCAAAACAAAGAAGAAAACCAAAATATTATGGATTTTTGCCTTCTTAGCATTTATACTTTCTGCTATAATAGATAACTTAACTGCAACTATTGTATTGATTTCTATCTTACAAAAAATTGTTAATGACAGAAATGTACGTATTTGGTTTGCAGGTTTAATTATTATTGCTGCTAATGCAGGTGGTGCATGGTCACCAATTGGAGATGTTACAACAACTATGTTATGGATTGGTAAAAAAGTTACCACAGGACATTTAGTTGGATACTTACTATTACCATCTTTAATATGTATGCTAGTACCTACTTTTATAGCTTCTTTTTTACCAGCTTTTAAAGGTGATTTAGCGGTTGAGGAAGTAGTAGAAGAAAAACCAAAAAGCAGATTTAGTGGTACAATGTTATACCTTGGATTAGGTGCAATTGTATTTGTTCCAATATTTAAAACAGTAACACATTTACCTCCTTATGTTGGTATGATGTTAGCTTTAGGTGTGGTAGCAATATTTGCAGAAATTTATAGTTCTGCTAAATTTAGTTTATCTAACCATGATTCAGAAGAAAGTGATGCACACGCACACCATAGTCCTGTACACCATTCATTATCAAAAATTGAGTTACCAAGTATCTTATTTTTCTTAGGTATTTTAATGGCTGTAGCAGCTTTAGAATCTTTAGGTATTTTATTTGGATTTGCATCTACTTTACAAGATAGTATGCCAATGATGGGAACAGAGTTACATCATGAAGGTGTTTCGGATTTAGTAATTATTTTATTAGGTATTGGATCTGCAGTTATTGATAATGTACCATTGGTAGCAGCTAGTTTAGGTATGTTTTCTCAACCTATTGATAACGAGCTTTGGCACTTTATTGCTTATTCAGCAGGTACAGGAGGAAGTATGTTAATCATTGGATCTGCAGCAGGAGTTGTTGCAATGGGAATGGAGAAAATTGACTTTTTCTGGTATTTCAAAAAAATCTCATGGTTAGCATTAGCAGGGTTTTTAGCAGGAACATTAGTGTTTTTCTGGACCAGAACTTTATTTTAATATATACTCAAAACAAAAATCTAACGTTATACACGTATCTAATTTTATAATATGCTAAGCAAATTAATTCAAGACACTGCTCAAGCGGTAGATCCATTAGTAGAAGGAGAACCAGTTGAGAAAACTTTATCAATAATAGAACTGATTACAACAGGAGGTACTGCTGGTATAATTATCATTGCATTACTATTTGTATTATTGATTATGGCTGTATATATTTATTTTGAACGCTTGTTTGCGATCAAAGATGCATCCAAAGTAGATTCAAATTTCATGAATCAAATTAAAGACTATGTTAGTAATGGTAAGATAGAATCTGCTCAAAACTTATGTAGTACTGTAGACTCTCCAGTGTCTAGATTAATTAGTAAAGGGATTTCTAGAATAGGAAAACCTTTAGAGGATATTAATACAGCAATAGAAAACGCAGGACGTTTAGAGATTTATAGCTTAGAAAAAAACGTGAGTGTGTTAGCTACCATATCTGGAGCAGCACCAATGATTGGGTTTCTTGGAACAGTAATTGGAATGATTTTATCAATCTTTGAAATTGCAAATTCAGGAGGATCAATAGATATTAAAACGTTAGCAGACGGACTTTATACAGCAATGACCACCACTGTTGGTGGTCTAATTGTTGGTATTGTAGCATACGTTGCATATAACCACTTAGTTGTAAAAACAGATAAAGTGGTGTACCAAATGGAAGCAAACTCGCTTGAATTTTTAGATTTATTAAACGAACCTAGCTAATATGCGATTAAGAGGAAGAAATAAAGTTACACCAGAATTTAATATGTCGTCTATGACAGACATAGTTTTTCTGTTGCTTATCTTTTTTATGATTGCATCAACGTTAGTATCTGCAGAAGCTATAGACTTGTTATTACCAAAATCTACTAGCAAGACTACACAAACTAAAAATGTATCTGTAAGTGTTGACAAAAACGTCAATTATTATGTAGATATGAAACAGGTTTCTAAAGACCAATTAGAGGCAGAAGTATTAGCCAAAGTTGGCAACGTAGAGTCTCCGACAATTACAATTAGATCTGATGAAAGTGTAGAGATGCAACACGTTGTCTATATTATGGATATAGCAAACCGAAACAAGATTAAATCCACATTGGCAGTTAAAGCACAATAATAATGAAGTACCTTCAAACCAAACACGAACGCAATTCGGCAAAAATCACAGCATTAATTACGCTGATATTGGTATTGCTACTTTTTGTGGTTGGTCAAAATTATATGGATCCACCAGAAGAGTTTGGAGTTGCTATTAATTTTGGAGGATCGTCAGGTGGTGGTGGAGGTGCACCTGCCCAAGCAGCAGCACCAACCGAAACTAAACCAGAAGAAACAAAGCCTGAGGTAGAACAACAACAAGAGGCAGCAGCTGCAACTTCAAAAGAAGATGTTTTAACACAAGACGATGAAGAAGCGGTTTTAATCAAAAAACAAAAGGAGCAAGCTAAAAAAGAAAATGATGCTATAGCAAAAGCTAAAGCAGATAAGTTGGCTCAAGAAAAAGCTGCTAAGGCAGCAAAAGCAGCAGCAGATGCAGCTGAAAAAAAGAGACAAGATGATATTAAAAAAGCAAACGATGCTTTAATTAACGGAATAAGTAATTCTGAAAATCCTTCAGACTCCAATAATGATGGTCCTGGTAATGGTCCGGGAAATGGATCTGGTACAGGTAATGCTTATGGACCTAGTAATTTTGGTGGTTCTGGTCAAGGAAACGGAAATGGAGATGGTGTTGGTTATGGTTTGAATGGAAGAGGTCGTCCTACCAATCAAATTTTTAGACAAGATTGTAACGAGGCTGGATTAGTTGTTGTTAGAATTGAAGTGGATCGTTCTGGTAAAGTAGTAAAAGCTGAGCCAGGAGTAAAAGGAACAAAAAATACTGCTGAGTGTTTAATGATACCTGCTAAAAAAATTGCAGAATCCCACAAATGGAAAGCAGATCCTAAAGCTCCAGAGCGTCAAATTGGTTATGTTAGTATCAATTTTAAATTAGGTCAATAATAATCATGACTTATTTAGAGACCGTAAATTGGATGTTCTCTCAACTTCCAATGTATCAAAAACAAGGTCAGACTGCTTTTAAAAAAGACTTAACTAATACCATAAATTTAGCTAAGCATCTTAAAAATCCACAGCATAAATTTAAATCTATCCATGTTGCAGGAACCAATGGTAAAGGCTCTAGTAGTCATATGTTGGCGTCTATTTTACAAGAAGCAGGATATAAAGTAGGTTTATATACTTCTCCGCATTTAAAAGATTTTAGAGAGCGTGTTAAAATTAATGGTAAAGTGGTTAGTAAACCTTTTGTAATTGGTTTTATAAAACGAAACAAAACGTTTTTAGATGCTAATAAATTGTCTTTTTTTGAAATGACAGTTGGCATGGCATTTGACTATTTTGCTAAACAAAAAGTAGATATTGCTGTTATTGAGGTTGGATTAGGTGGTCGTTTAGACTCTACAAATATTATTACACCAGAAGTGTCTTTAATTACTAATATTGGTTTAGACCATGTTCAGTTTTTGGGTAACACCTTAAGTTTAATAGCTTCAGAAAAAGCGGGAATAATTAAACCTAATATTCCTGTTGTTATTAGTGAAACGCAACCTGAGACGCAGGCTGTTTTTACCGCTTTCGCTGAAAGGAATAATAGCCCAATACATTTTGCAGATCAAGTAGCAAGTGAAGATTTTACAACTGACCTTAAGGGAAGTTACCAATCAAAAAATATTAAAGGCGTTATACAATCCATTAAGCAATTACAACAAAAAGGATTTGTAATATCTAATCAAAACATTAAAACAGGGCTACTCAATACTGTTAAAAATACAGATTTAAAAGGTCGTTGGCAGACGTTAGGAACTAATCCTAAAGTAATCTGTGATACTGCACATAATAAAGAAGGCTTGACACTAGCCATACAACAATTATTAAAAGAAACACATCAACATTTACATATTGTATTTGGTGTTGTTAATGATAAAGATGTTAAGTCTATATTGCCTTTATTACCTAAAAAGGCAACGTACTACTTTTGTAAACCAGATGTACCTAGAGGGTTGGATCAAAATATTTTGTCCACACTTTTTCAGGATAATGGTTTTAGTGGTAACTCCTATGCTTCGGTTAGTGAGGCTTATAATTTTGCACTTAAAGCAGCTTCGGTTGATGATATTATCTACATTGGAGGAAGTACTTTTGTGGTTGCCGAAGTGGTTTAATTTCATATAAATTGTATCTTACACTTTCATCTAATTCCTCTTTAAATGTTAGAAATTATCAATCAAGTATTTTCTATTCAACTTAAAAGCAATAAAGAAAATTTATCGTTGTTTAATAGAAATGTTGACAGAATTAATCATGAGTTTGAAAACTTAGGTTACAATATTATAAATCCAATTGGTCAAACCTATCGTAATGAAATGACTGATGTCGAAGCCAATATTACAGGTGAAATTAATACACAAATGAAGATTGTTAAAGTACTTAAACCTATAGTCTATAAAAAGATAAATGACCAAAATACTTTAGTACAAAAAGGAATTGTAATTGTAGAATAAGCACCAATGAAAACTATTAATTTTGCTATAGATTTAGGTACCACAAACAGTTTAATTGCTAACTATAATAATGGTACAGTAAAGATATATAATAACCCTTTAGGTTTAAAACAGACGTTACCTTCTTGTGTTGCTTTTAGAGGAAACCGCACCATTATTGGTGATAAAGCTTTAGATTATTTAGAAAAGGATGCCGAAAACGTGTGTATGCTTTTTAAGCGTAAAATGGGAACTCAGGAAACTTACTTTATACCTTCCATTAATAAAGAAGTTAGTCCAATCGAGTTGTCTTCGTTATTATTAAAAGAACTTAGAAACTTTGTTTTGGATGATGTACAACTGCAATCTGCAGTAATCACAATTCCTGCTTCTTTTGATACAATACAATCTAATGCAACTAAAAAAGCTGGATATTTGGCTGGATTTAAAGAAGTTGTTTTATTGCAAGAACCTATTGCTGCGTGCTTAGCGTTTGCAAATCAATCCAATTTAGATATTCAAACGTCTAAAAATTGGATAGTTTATGATTTTGGAGGAGGTACGTTTGATGTGGCTTTAGTTGAAGTCAATGACAGAGAATTAAAGGTGATTGATAATGAAGGTGATAATTTTTTAGGTGGAGCAGATTTTGATAATCTTATTGTCGAAAAAATTATTATTCCTAAAATAGAAGCTAAAACAAATATTACAAATCTGTTTAAATCAATTAAATCCAAGTCAAGTCAACACAAAGGGCTATATTTTGAATTACTTAAAAAAGCAGAAGAAGCTAAAAAAGAACTATCGGTTTATCCTGAAACAGAAATCGAATTAGATATAGATATAAATAATGATAATTTATTTGAACAAATAATTATTACAAGAGCAGAATTTGAAGCTGTTATCTTGCCAAAAATTGAGCAAACCATAGCGTTTATTAAAAAAGTGATTTCTCAAAATCAACTTTTAAATTCTCAAATAGATCGCCTAATTTTAATTGGTGGTAGTACTTATGTGCCATTAATAAAACAGCGTATAAAAGAAGAAACAGGGATACTTGTAGACTCAAGTATTGACCCAACATCCGCAGTGGTTGATGGTGCAGCTTATTTTGCTGGATCAAAACCAACGACTATAAAAGAGGATGACGCAGTTGTTCAAGAAGTTGAAGTTGATACAGTGGAGACTCAACTTTTTTATGAGCAAAATACTAGAGATTTAGAAGAGTTAATTACTTGTAAAGTGGCTAATGATAATTTTAATTATAGAATTACAAGGGTTGATGGTGGTTATGATTCTGGTATCAAGACTATTGTAAATAATGGGTTTTCAGAGTTTGTCCCATTACTAAAAGGACAATTAAACCGGTTTAAAATCCAAGTGTTAGATCAGGATTTAAATGTTGTAAAAACTATTAGTACTGTGGCTATTAATCAAGGTAGTTACAATGTTTTAGGTCAACCATTACCTATTGATATTTGTATGGAAATAGACGATATTGATGCGTCAACTACACGTTTGGAACAAATATTTAGAAAAGGAAGCATTTTACCTTTAAAGAAAAAAATATATAAAACAGCCTCTAAAACCATACTTAAAAATACTGATGCTAATTTAATAATCAATATTGTGGAAGGTCAATCCAATGGATTACCTAGTTCTGGATTAAGCATTGGTTATATTGAGTTTTCGGGTAAAGATTTGGAAGATGATTTAATTAAAGGTACAGATATAGAGATTGAATTGGAAGTAACCGAGTCTAGAGACTTAAAAATAAATGTTTATTTACAAGCTTGCGATCAAGAATTTAAAAATGTATTTAGCCAGTCAGAACGTGCGATAAGTATTAGTAAGATTAACATGGAAATAAATGCAGTATTGTCCGAGGTAGAACATTTGATAAGAGAGCAAGTCGAAGATGAAAATTTTGAATATTCTAATACTTTAGAACAAATACGAGTTGGTTTAATTGAAATACAGATTGAAACCACGTTGCTTGATGATAATGATGTATCTGATCAAAAATATCAATTGGATGATAAAAAGCGAAAGTTAATTCAAGCGTTTGATACTTTAACAAGAAACAAAGTTATAGCTTTAGAAATAGAAGAGTATAAGTTGTCTAAAGAAGGTGTAGAGTGGGAAATTAATAAAGACGAAAACGAGAAATACAGATCCAAATATCTTAAAGTTATAGCCAATGAAAAGGAGGTTGTTAACTCTGGAGATAAATATTTACTTAGAGCCAAAATTAAAGAACTTGATGTTTTATATAATTCTATAATTCAATCTAGCGATGAAAACTTTATTGGTTATTATTTAGGATTAAAGTATAGCTCAGAATTTGAAAACAAGAAAAAAGCAGAGCAGTTAATTAAGGAAGGTGATCAAGTACTAGAGCGTAAGGATTACACTTCGTTAAAACACATAGTTTATGCACTGTATGCTTTACTTCCAGATAGAGAAAAGGATAAACAAAAACTATTTAAAGACGATAGCAAAACAGGGTTGCGTTAGTTGTGTTTTTTCTTGTACCAATTAGTGTAAATTTTATCAATATTAATACCATTTAAATTAATGTTCTTGCTGTCTATTACATCTAATTTACTGGTGTCTTTTATTTTAATATCAGAATTAATTATACTTTTTTCGTAAATACTTAACTTATAAGGAAGCACGTTAATTTCATGATTTAATTTTGGACCAATAGTTTTGACGACATAAAGTTTAGATAATTCAGCATCATTTTTAAAATGAGAAAAGTTATCGACTACAAATCCATTTCCTGTATAAAATAGTAATGAATCTTCAGGTTTTAAATTGATGTAAATTTTTTCGTCTTTTGGTATGTAAATCGATTGATCAATCCCTTTTTGAAGTTTAAATACTATTAAATCTTTACTACTGCTGTTTTTAACCAAGCTGTATTCGGAATTATTTGCCACACCATAAGCATAAGCTTCAATCTTATTAAAAGTTTTAGGATATGGATTCGTAAATTCATTTAATTTAGTAGGTGCACTATTGTCTATTTCTGGTTCTTTTCTATTAGTTTTTAATTTTAAAGAATAAATAAATCTAGTATGATCTTTTGCTTTTTGTTTACTATTAACATCAGGTAATGTTATCTTCTCACTACTAATTATAGGTTTATTGTTTAATGTTGTTTCAACTACATCCTCAGTTGTTAAGGTTTCTTGTAGTGGTAAGTCTATTTTTTTTTGATAGTCTTGACGCTGTTTAATTTTTCTAACAGCTTCAAATAATTCTTGATTATCAATATTAATGCGTGAATCATTTCGATTAGAGCTATTAATTCCTAATGAGGCAAGTCTAATAATAATAAGTATAAAGACTACAATGCTCCAAATTCCGACTGTTGTTCCAGATTTGGATTTACCAGTAGTCTTATAAGCATATGGTTTTGCAATTTCTGCATTAGAAGTTAATATATCCTTTAGCATATAACTTGATACCTCCAATGCTCCAAAAGCAACCATCGTTTTAGCAGCAAAATTAAAGTCAGAATCATTTACATTTTTTCGTTTAGAATTGTAGGTGTCTATGATCACTGAATTTAAGTCATTAACCTCCTCTGTAAACGAATTTGGATATTGACTCAAGCAATTTATAAAGTTTCTATTTGTAATATAACCTACAGGTGCATGAGATAGTTCTAATCGGTTATTTTGAATATAAACTGTAGCAAAATTTAGTTTAGCACTAAAAAAGTTGATAATAATTTGTTCAATCTCTTCAGTAAATAATTTATAGTTTTTTATAACATTAAATAGTAATATGTATTTGCCTTTATTTAGTGTTTCGGTTAAAAACGGTTTAAGATGCGTTCTAAAATATGGCGCTAAAAAATGTTTTAATTCATAAAGGTCTTCGATGTTATCCTCATAAAGGTTAATAGAGCTTTGTGGAATGTTACTATAGTTTCCGCTAATTATTTGTTTTAACCAGTCATGTTGTTCAATAAAAACATGATGTTCTCTTATCGTTTCATCTTTAAGCTGATCAATTAATAGGGCTAATTCTCCAAGGTTACTTGTATTATTTAGTACAGCATTAGCTTTTAATTGCTTTTGTAGTCTAATTATTTTAGCGTCATCTAAGGTAATAATAGCGTTAATATCTATACCTAATTGATCAATTATAGAGATGTATTTCAAATTTGGAGTGTATTTGTTACCAAAAATATTAAAATTTTTATAAAAAGTTATTTTGTTAGGGACTATATATTAATGAGTTAATTTTTAAATTTAAAAAATGTTGTTTTTTTTTGAATAAAAGGTTTTGAGATGTCAAAAACTAATGTATATTTGCACACCTAATAAATAGGGCGACTAGCTCAGTTGGTTCAGAGCACTTGGTTTACACCCAAGGGGTCAGGGGTTCGAATCCCTTGTCGCCCA
>NZ_JBBMRD010000020.1:0-8058 GCF_038900355.1 Olleya sp. AS48
AACTGCAGATTTTGATGCCTATCCAAACACCAATATCAATGCTTTTCCTAAAAGCGAAACACAGACTGCTATTGTTAGGGAAAATGCAGATCCTGATGGTTTAGGCAGAATACGTGTACAATTTGCTTGGCAGAAAATAACTGGAGAGATGACTCCTTGGATACGTATTGTAACACCACATGCAGGAGGAGACAAAGGGTTTCATTTTATACCAGAAACAGCAGAAGAAGTCTTAATAGGTTTTGAAGGCGGTAACGCAGAACATCCTTATATGATGGGTAGTTTATATAATGGTTCTGGAAAAGCAGGCGCTTTTCAAAATAACTCAAACAATGTTAAAGCCATTAAAACCAGAAGTGGTCATACATTAAAATTCACGGAGGACGAAAGTATTATTCTAACAGATAAAAGTGGTAACGAGCTTCATTTTGATACTGTAGGTAGTAATATAAATATTACAGCTCCTGAGACCATGACTTTTAACTGTAAAAATATGGTTGTTAACGTAGAACAAAATTTGACTACAACTGTGGGTATGAATAAGACAGATTCTATTGGTATGAATTCTAGTGAAAACACTGGAATGATGAAGTCCACTACAGTTGGTGCCAATGCAAATATGATGGTTATGGGTAACTTAATGGAGTTTATACAAGGAGATTTAACATCTGAAGTTGTCAAGGGAAGAGAAGAATCTGCTTCCCAAATAAAAATCACTAGCAACAAAGGTAATATAACCAAAAACGCAAAAGGACAAATACAGAATAATAGTGGTGAAAAAGGAAATAATTTTTAAGCTATGCGACAACGGATTGTAAATGGTAGTATAACCACAATAACAGAAAATGATCATAATTTTTATGCAACAGAAAGTAATGTATCCTTCTCTGCCAGCTCAAGCGTAGAAGAAATTGGGGCCGAAAATGGTGTTAGCTATGGTGATAATGAGGATTGTAAAATAACTAGAGTAAACCAAGTTGCTATTGGTAAAGCACGACGTGACCCTGGATATAATTTTGATGGAACTAAAGCTGAAGATATGTATTATGCCGATAAGCCTCCTAGATCAGCTTCTATAACACAAGACCCTGTTTTTGGTCAAAGTGATTATAACCTAGGACTTTGCTTAAACACTTTAATGAGTTCTTTATCAATAGGGAAAATGGAAACTCTTGCATTAGACATGGCCAATCATTTTACACAAGGTATTGGTGGTACTTATAAAAATGAAATATTAGATAATGAAATTGCAAACAACTCTGCTTTTGTATCCTATCACAATGATTTTTTAAAAACACTAAAAACAGAATTAAAAAATGCCTCCTATGATCCTTCCAATATATCTACGATACCAATGAGTTTATTAAACTTCTCGTCATTTTGGGATAAGGTATCTGGACTTGGTATTACAGTACATCAAGTATGGAGTGTAAAAGCCGAATTAAAAAATTACAGTCATAATTCCTGCACTGGATTATGGTCTGGTACTTTACAATATACTTTTTATGACCATTTTGGATTAGACTGGGATGATATTGTTAAACATGGTGAGGATAGGATACCTCAGTACCATACTGGAGATTTTTTTAAGGCTTGGTATATACTTCAGCATTACAGATCTGCAAAGCCATTTATAACTGAATTTTATAGAAGTGTGTATTTAAGTGGAAACTCTAAACGTTCGTAAATGAAAAACATACTATTTTTTTTAGTCCTTATTTTAATTTCATGCAATAATAAAATGCAAAACAATAATCAAATCGAAGATAAAGAGCTAGCAATAAAACCATTAAGTCCTTTTTTTTATGAATTTACTGGAAAAAACAATATGCTTAACAGGATAGATTACTTTTATTTAGAAGGTGATTTTGAATACAATACAGCATACTTCAACAAGCTACAAAAGCTAATTGATGACCACAAAAAAAATATTGAAAACAAGTACAATCTTTATTCAATTTACATTTATAAAAAAACTGAAGAGCTTAATAGTACTTATAATAAAACTAGAGAATTCTTAGATGGTAAAAACAATGATCTAATACTATATAATAGATATATAGATAATAAAACCGACATTTTATATTACATTAAAAATAGTGATGTAATCTACGATGGAATTGAAAATAAGAAAGTGAATTTTGAATTTGAACAGTAATTAAATCTTTTAAATTGAAAGACAATACTAAGTTCATAAAAAAATGACCTATAAATTAGTGTAATGCAGACTAAAGACTACATAGTATATAAAATAAAAACAGGAGATTCTTTAAAATCTCTAGCTGAAAGAATTGGCTTAAATAACTATAAGCAATTACAGGATTTTCATAATACTATATGTCCAAAAAGTGAGCTATTAAAAAACTTCGAAATAACAAAAGGAAACACCTTATATGTACCAGATTTAAAGGAAGTAATTAGTCTAAATAATGAAATTAAAAAGGATAAAATAAACCAATCCCCTTTAAACACCTTTAAACTAAAACTAGATAATTTAATAGTTAGTTATAATGTAACTATTGACAAAACGGTTACTACTAGAGTAGCAGAAAAAACAAACAAAATCGCTTATAAATTGGACCTTAATTATCTTATAAACAAAGATAATTTAAGAATCTTAAGAGTAGCAAAAAGCGAATTTTACATCAATAAAAACAAGCCTCAATCCAAAATACAACAACTCGCTTTATATTGCTCTAAAGCTTATTACCCAATGGATTTGTTATTAAACAAACACGGAAATATTATAGGCATTAATAACATGTCCGAAATTAAAAAGCGTTGGCTTGATAATAAAAGTAATTTAGAAGCAAATTTTAATGGTGACTATGCCGAAAAATACATTAATAATGTTAACAAAAAACTACTAGAAAGTAACCAACTGGAAAAAGCAATAATTAGCGACACAGTACTTAACACGATACTACTACCCTATCAAAGATTAAATAAAACATCAAAAACTGTTTTTAATATTAGTTATTATAAATATCAAATAAACCTTAAAGTAACTCAAGAAGTTGAAAGTAATGATACTAAAAATAATGCATTGACCATTTTACAAAATGGAATAGTTGAAGACACTAGAAGTTATAAAGATTTATTAAATCCAAACGATGTTAACAACAATCCCTTTTATGTAAAATTACCAAAAATTGAAGGCGCATTAAACAGTAGTTACCTGGTAAACTTAGAACAAGGACTTTCAACAAAAATCAAAGCTAATTACCATATCGATTACACCACAAATAAAAGTAAAACAACGATGCTAACTATTAATCGTATTAATAATTAATTATTATGAGTACCGGAAAACATTTTGTAATACAAAAAGGTAAAGCCATGTGTAATCAAGGCACTACCTTCCCTAGTTTTAAAGTCTCAAGTCACACTAAACATTATTGGAATGATAGTGGTAATAGTCCAGATTTTTTAGCAGTAACAGAAGACGATGTACAATTTACACCATCTTCAAACTCATTTGGTCCATGTGCTTTAAACAGAAAAAATCCATGTGCTTTTGCTCCTGCAGGAAAATGGACAAAAACATACGATAAAGTTACTGTTCAAGGTAAAAAATGCGTGATTGAAGGCTCAGAACTTATGTGTTCCGTTGGAGGAAAAATCACAATAATGACACATGGTCAAAGTGCAAGTCTAAGTAAAAATAATATTAATAATGCAGACCAAGATGTACAAGAAGAGTTAGACCCTTTAACAGACACTAATGATATTGTAGAAGATAATCAACCAGATGCATATTAAGTAGTATAATTATGGCAAAAAAAGGTGTAAAAACAATTAGCGGTCCAACAGCTCCAAGAATTGGACAACCTGCTATTTATACAGTAACCGAATGGCATTCTGGGACACCTGATGCTTTAAAAGCTAATGTGAAATGGGAGTTGTTTAAAAAAAGAAATTCAGGTCAATATACTACAACATCAATTATTAAAAATGGACCTATAGCCACCTTTACTTTTGGAGAAGTTTCTGCTAATCATGATTATAAGGTAGAAGGCTATTTATTTAATCCTGAATTATCTGGACCATCTACGGTTAATGTAAGACCACTTCAAGGACCTCCAAGCATTACTACCATTACCATGTTAGATTATAAAGGTGATAGATTTATAACTACTCCAAAATATGGGCAAATAGTTACAGTATCTATACAAACTGTAAACATGGTTGGAGAAAGTTTGACTATTAGCTTATGGGAAAGAGACACCATGTCAGACACTGGTCATGACCCAGAAGAGAATATAAAATTATGGGAAACACGTGCTACTATAGACAATACAAATGGTAATATAAAGGTGAAAAAACTATTATCTTTAGATATGGCTGTTAATGCTAATAAAGATATTTTTGAAGGAGATACACACGAGTATTATGTACTAGTAAAAGCAGAAAGAGTTAATCTTGCCAGTTATTCTACACAACAATTAGACATCTCAGCAGATACATCTAACTATGTTATAAATAATGCAATACAACAAGCTTTAGAGGTTGAAGGTATAGCGTCAGACCCAATACCAGAAAATGGTAATAGTCCAAATGTCGTGGAGGATCTGGTTGACACAGAAGATGAAGATAAATGTCCACGATGCGAAAACGATATAACTTTTGATGAAATAAATAAAATCTGTGTTAACGCTAGTGGTAGAAACTTAATTACTAATGATCAAAAAATTAAAGAAGCATTACCGTATTTAAATAAATACAGAGATAAAATAGGACTTAATACTTGTACGAAAAAAGCGCATTTCCTAGCTCAACTTGCTCAAGAAAGCAAATTTTATGATTTAGCAGAGGGTTTTAATTATTACTGGGAAGCACTAATCAGTACTTTTTCCGCGTTTCAAACAACACAAGGTAGAGTTAACGCACGTCTGTGGGGAAGACAAGTTAAAAGTAGAAGTCAACCAAATTATGTTAGCGTACCGCTTAACACCCAAATATTAATTGCTAGTTGGGCATACAAAAGCAAAAACCTAAATGGAGGTTTTGAGTCTCAAGATGGATGGAAATATAGAGGAAGAGGATTTAAACAAATCACATGGAAATCAAATTATAAAGTTTTATCAGAATATTTTAATACTGTTTTAAAACTTGAAGGAGATGCTGATGTAGACTGGGTAGCAAACCCCGAATCATTAACAGAAAACGGAAAAGACGCCATGCTATCTGCTTTAACTTATTGGGCAAAAAACGGTATAAATGCAGTTGCTACGGGATCTGATAATGATGATGTGACCAATGTTACAAGAAAAATTAATCCTGCATTAAAGGGTATAGACGAACGTAAAAGATATTTTTCAAATGCTGTAAATGTACTTAAAGTCAATCAATGCAATCCTGGTAATGTTACAAATGAAGAAGGAATGGTAGTATTAATATCTGGACAAGGAGCAAAAATGATGGGTACATCCGTTGTTTACGAGACAAAAGTATATAAAAACATAACCTTAGAGACCTTTAAACAATTAGAAAATAATGATGATTTAACAGATCCAGCACATACAACTTTCTTTGCTAGAGATGCTCATGGCGAAAAATACGGTAAACACTCAAATCAAAGATATGGAACATACAACGAGTGTCCTCCAGGAGAATACTATTTAATACCAAGTACACCTGGTCAAAAATATAAATTGTATGTTAGTGAGGATGGAACAACACCTTACATTAATGGAATACATGGACAACGTAGTGGTATTGCTTTACACCAATATAGACCTTTTTACGCCATTGGATGTCTAACTTCATGCACTGGTAGGGATTTATCCGTAGTTAACACACTATTAGAAGCATTAGATGATTTGCCTCTAAATGATAACAAACCAGTAAGAGTTATAATAGAAGAAAGAAATGTAACTGAAACCCAATGGCCTAATGCAGCAGTCGGAACAAAAAAATGGACTGGTATATTATAAATATTTAAATAATGAAAAGACAACAGTTAATAATAGCGCTAATAACTTCAATTTTTTTTGCTTGCAACTCGCAAACAAATGATAACAAAAACATGAAAAACACCAATCAACCTCCATATAATAAATTTAGTGAAGGAGAGGTAAATATTGACTTCGACACTACTATAGAATCTAAGAGAAAAGACATTAAAATTGCAATAGATTCCTTTGCTTATAAATATCCGAGCACAAAATTATTTGATCAAAAAATTAGCGAATATTACAACTTTAACATGTCTAATTATGACAATAACGTGTTGGTTTTACAACCTAGCTTAATGCCTGAAATTGCAATTAAGCCATTAAACATAATTTATATAGAAAGTGATGGCATGCTACCAATAAGTGGTGAATTACTATATAATTACAACCAATATGTTTTTTATAATTCAGAAAAATCTTTTGTTTGGCTTAAAGACAATAATTCATTTCTACTAAAAGAATTAGTGACAACTTACGGAAATACTCACGACAAAGATCTTTTACAATTTGTATTCCATAAAGTCGATTTTAATAGTAAAATTGAAATACAAGAATTAATATTCCAATATAAAGATTCTAAATATTTTTTAAGAACTGAGATGATTAATAAAATTAGAGCAATAGCCTATAATGGTAAAGAAGCCTCTTCTTTCTCTGACGTCATTAACGAAGATTTTTATTATACATTACCTAAAATAATAGATAAAATAAGTATAAATCAAGCCTTATATAATACCCCTGAAAAATCTATAGCATTTTTATTAAATGAATTAGCAAAATCGGGAATAACGGGTAGTATTGACTCTTATTTAAACAATAACAGTAATTTTCTAAAAATTTTAGTAGATCAAAATTATTTCGACAATGCTAAATTAAAAGAATACGTGACAGTAATTTATACACTAGAAAAAAAAACAGTATTAGTCCAGGTAATCGATAAAGATGGTTACACTAATCTTAGAAAATCACCTAATTCAAAATCAGAAATAATTCAACAAATAAAAACTGGTGATAACCTAGAAGTAATAACTACAGATGGCGATTGGATATTGGTCAAAACTAATGAAAACCAAAAAGGTTATGTCCATAAAACCAAAGTAGCAGATTTAAAATAGCAATAGTAAATTATGTTGTTGATTATTATACAATTAACTAGAAGATAACTAAATTTAAAATTTTCTAAAAAACATGATAAAACACTCTTTATATACATTGGTTTTCCTTTTATTATTTTTTTCATGCAAAGGACAGGATAAAAAAATAGAAGCTTATAATTTTGAACTAGAAGATTCTGATCATTCCTACATTATGAACGATTGGAGTGACGCTAAAAAAGAAGAGTACTATAAAAGAGTGGCAAATTTAATTTCTGACATTCATGACGATTACAAAACACCTAGTAAAACACATTTTAGCGATGTAATCAATAATAGCTTAAACTTAAAGGTTGATTATAATAAAACATTTCAGATTGCTCCAAAAACAATTATAGGTGATTATGAAATGGAGATTATAATATTTCCTAATAATAGAATAATAACTTTAAGTAATGAGCTTCCATTACTAGACTCAGTGTCTGTTAAGCATTATAGGTCTAATGATTTTAAAAATCTAGATCATACCACAGATAATAATCTAGTACTTAATGAAGTGTTTTTCAAAAATAATTTTGACTTTAATAAGGCGTCAAGAATCATAGACCTTTTAAAAAAGAATAATATCCAACTTTATGGGCCAGCATATTTTACCAAAACACATGATTTAAATATGGAGAAGAATACATTCAAGACGATAACAGTCCTGAAAAAGAAACTAAAATATGGACCAAGAAAGGCTTTGGCGAAATTAAATTTAACGATATAAACAAAGACTTTTTTATTCAATTAAGACAAAATAATCCTAAATAAAAAAATAATATTGAATGTATAAATTATGAAACCTCAATGTAAACTATTAATTTTACTTACAACACGATAAAATAAACCAACATGGCACTGCAAACCACAACAACGCTTTTTATAGGAGGACTAGAAATACCAGTATTTAAAAGAATAACGTTGCATCAACAAATAGATGCACATCATATGCTAGAGTTGGTTTG
>NZ_JBBMRD010000021.1:0-5488 GCF_038900355.1 Olleya sp. AS48
TTTCCCTTGCGCCTATTTACTTTAATTTTTAGGCACAAAAAAACCCTTCATAAATAAATATGAAGGGTTCTCTAAAAAGGCGACGACCTACTCTCCCACAATGCAGTACCATCGGCGCAAATGGGCTTAACTTCTCTGTTCGGAATGGTAAGAGGTGAGCCCCATCGCTATAATCACCTTAAATCTTTCGGTGTATGTAGTATAAACTACTTAACCGTATATAATAACATATTGAAAAAATGATTCATGAAAATTTTGTATTGAACTTTATAAAAAACAGGCGTACAATAAGCCTATGGGTTATTAGTATCACTCGGCTATGACATTACTGCCTTTACACCTATGACCTATCAACGTAGTCATCTCCTACGACCCTTTAAAGAAATCTCATCTTGTGGTGGGTTTCGCGCTTATATGCTTTCAGCGCTTATCCCTTCCCAACGTAGCTACTCTGCAATGCTCCTGGCGGAACAACAGATACACCAGAGGTTAGTCCAACTCGGTCCTCTCGTACTAGAGTCAGATCCACTCAAATTTCTAACGCCCACTGTAGATAGAGACCGAACTGTCTCACGACGTTCTGAACCCAGCTCGCGTGCCACTTTAATGGGCGAACAGCCCAACCCTTGGGACCTTCTCCAGCCCCAGGATGTGACGAGCCGACATCGAGGTGCCAAACCCCCCCGTCGATATGAGCTCTTGGGGGAGATCAGCCTGTTATCCCCGGCGTACCTTTTATCCTTTGAGCGATGGCCCTTCCATACGGAACCACCGGATCACTATGCTCTACTTTCGTACCTGATCGACTTGTAGGTCTCTCAGTCAAGCTCCCTTATGCCATTGCACTCTACGCACGGTTACCAAGCGTGCTGAGGGAACCTTTAGAAGCCTCCGTTACTCTTTTGGAGGCGACCACCCCAGTCAAACTACCCACCAAGCACTGTCCCTTCATTGAAGGTTAGACTCTAGACAAGCAAAGGGTGGTATTTCAACAATGACTCCACAACGCCTAGCGACGCCGCTTCAAAGTCTCCCACCTATCCTACACATTACTTATCCAAAACCAATACTAAGCTATAGTAAAGGTGCACGGGGTCTTTTCGTCCCACAGCGGGTAATCGGCATCTTCACCGATACTACAATTTCACCGAGCTCATGGCTGAGACAGTGTCCAGATCGTTGCACCATTCGTGCAGGTCGGAACTTACCCGACAAGGAATTTCGCTACCTTAGGACCGTTATAGTTACGGCCGCCGTTTACTGGGGCTTCATTTTAGATCTTCGCCGAAGCTAAACCCTCCACTTAACCTTCCAGCACCGGGCAGGTGTCAGGCCATATACGTCATCTTTCAATTTAGCATAGCCCTGTGTTTTTGATAAACAGTCGCCTGGACCTTTTCACTGCGGCCACCCCGAAGGGTGGCGACCTTTCTCCCGAAGTTACAGGTCTATTTTGCCTAGTTCCTTAGCCATGAATCTCTCGAGCTCCTTAGAATTCTCATCCCAACTACCTGTGTCGGTTTAGGGTACGGGCTGCTTCTCTTGCTTTTCTTGGAAGTCGATTCGCTAGATTATCACCGCGACCGTAGTCTTAGTGTACTATCGAGGTGTTACCACTCTCTTCAACGCACAATTCCGTCTGTGCGCACTAACTTTTCGCCTCCGTCACTTTTAATGAGAGCAGGTACAGGAATATTAACCTGTTGTCCATCCACTACCCCTTTCGGGTTCGCGTTAGGTCCCGACTAACCCTCAGCTGATTAGCATAGCTGAGGAAACCTTAGTCTTTCGGAGTGCGGGTTTCTCGCCCGCATTATCGTTACTTATGCCTACATTTTCTTTTGTAGTTACTCCAGCATACCTCACAGCACACCTTCAACGCCACTACAATGCTCCCCTACCACTTTTACAAGTCCATAGCTTCGGTAATATGTTTATGCCCGATTATTATCCATGCCGAACCGCTCGACTAGTGAGCTGTTACGCACTCTTTAAATGAATGGCTGCTTCCAAGCCAACATCCTAGCTGTCAAAGCAGTTCAACCTCGTTTTTTCAACTTAACATATATTTTGGGACCTTAGCTGATGGTCTGGGTTCTTTCCCTTTCGGACATGGACCTTAGCACCCATGCCCTCACTGCTGATTAACATTTTATAGCATTCGGAGTTTGTCAGGAATTGGTAGGCGGTGAAGCCCCCGCATCCAATCAGTAGCTCTACCTCTATAAAACTATAAATCAACGCTGCACCTAAATGCATTTCGGGGAGTACGAGCTATTTCCGAGTTTGATTGGCCTTTCACCCCTACCCACAGGTCATCCGAAGACTTTTCAACGTCAACCGGTTCGGTCCTCCACTGTATGTTACTACAGCTTCAACCTGCCCATGGGTAGATCACACGGTTTCGCGTCTACCACTACTAACTAAAGCGCCCTATTCAGACTCGCTTTCGCTACGGATCCGTGACTTAATCACTTAACCTTGCTAGCAACGGTAACTCGTAGGCTCATTATGCAAAAGGCACGCCGTCACCCCAAAGGGCTCCGACCGCTTGTAAGCGTATGGTTTCAGGATCTATTTCACTCCCTTATTCAGGGTTCTTTTCACCTTTCCCTCACGGTACTAGTTCACTATCGGTCTCTCAGGAGTATTTAGCCTTATCGGATGGTCCCGACTGATTCACACAGGATTACTCGTGTCCCGCGCTACTCAGGATACTACTATCTTACTGTTCTTTACTTATACGGGACTATCACCCTCTTTGGTTAGTCTTTCCAAACTATTCTAATTCATTACAGCTCAAATATTGTAGTCCTACAACCCCAGCATTGCCTTAACAATACTGGTTTGGGCTAATCCGCGTTCGCTCGCCACTACTAACGGAATCACTTTTGTTTTCTTCTCCTCCGGGTACTTAGATGTTTCAGTTCTCCGGGTTTACTTCCTTTCGGATAACATATCTTCAATATGCTGGGTTGCCCCATTCGGATATCTACGGATCAATTTGTATGTGCCAATCCCCGCAGCTTTTCGCAGCTTATCACGTCCTTCATCGCCTCTGAGAGCCTAGGCATTCCCCATACGCTCTTATTTAGCTTATTGTACTATTTGCTTTTTAATGAGTTCTATGCAGTATTATACTACGATTAGTATAATACCACATTAATTTTAATGAGAAAAATCTCACTAAATTTTCATGTATCTTTTTTCAATATGTCAAAGAACTTTTTCAGTTAAAACTGAATAGTGGAGAATATCGGAGTCGAACCGATGACCTCCTGCGTGCAAGGCAGGCGCTCTAGCCAGCTGAGCTAATCCCCCATATAGGAATCCCGAATGTTCTATTCAGAATTACTTATTTAGAATTGACAACTTCTAGAATTTCCTTTTATCATAGTATTAGTAGTCTCAGGCAGACTCGAACTGCCGACCTCTACATTATCAGTGTAGCGCTCTAACCAGCTGAGCTATGAGACTCTACTATAATAGATTATAAATTAACAGCAGGAGAATAAACTTTTTGTTTACATAAAAAAACACAATAATTGTCTTTCTCTAGAAAGGAGGTGTTCCAGCCGCACCTTCCGGTACGGCTACCTTGTTACGACTTAGCCCTAGTTACCGATTTTACCCTAGGCCGCTCCTTACGGCGACGGACTTCAGGCACTCCCAGCTTCCATGGCTTGACGGGCGGTGTGTACAAGGCCCGGGAACGTATTCACCGCATCATGGCTGATATGCGATTACTAGCGATTCCAGCTTCACGGAGTCGAGTTGCAGACTCCGATCCGAACTGTGATAGGGTTTATAGATTCGCTCCTGGTCACCCAGTGGCTGCTCTCTGTCCCTACCATTGTAGCACGTGTGTAGCCCAGGACGTAAGGGCCGTGATGATTTGACGTCATCCCCACCTTCCTCACAGTTTGCACTGGCAGTCTTGTTAGAGTTCCCGACATGACTCGCTGGCAACTAACAACAGGGGTTGCGCTCGTTATAGGACTTAACCTGACACCTCACGGCACGAGCTGACGACAACCATGCAGCACCTTGTAAATTGTCCGAAGAAAAGTCTATTTCTAAACCTGTCAATTTACATTTAAGCCCTGGTAAGGTTCCTCGCGTATCATCGAATTAAACCACATGCTCCACCGCTTGTGCGGGCCCCCGTCAATTCCTTTGAGTTTCATTCTTGCGAACGTACTCCCCAGGTGGGTCACTTATCACTTTCGCTTAGCCACTCAAACCGAAGTTCGAACAGCTAGTGACCATCGTTTACGGCGTGGACTACCAGGGTATCTAATCCTGTTCGCTCCCCACGCTTTCGTCCATCAGTGTCAGTATATTATTAGTAATCTGCCTTCGCAATTGGTATTCTATGTAATATCTATGCATTTCACCGCTACACTACATATTCTAACTACTTCATAATAACTCAAGACAACCAGTATCAAAGGCAATTCTACAGTTGAGCTGCAGGATTTCACCTCTGACTTAATTATCCACCTACGGACCCTTTAAACCCAATGATTCCGGATAACGCTTGGATCCTCCGTATTACCGCGGCTGCTGGCACGGAGTTAGCCGATCCTTATTCTTACAGTACCGTCAAGCTCTCACACGTGAGAGTGTTTCTTCCTGTATAAAAGCAGTTTACAACCCATAGGGCAGTCTTCCTGCACGCGGCATGGCTGGATCAGAGTTGCCTCCATTGTCCAATATTCCTCACTGCTGCCTCCCGTAGGAGTCTGGTCCGTGTCTCAGTACCAGTGTGGGGGATCCCCCTCTCAGGGCCCCTACCTATCGTTGCCATGGTGTGCCGTTACCACACCATCTAGCTAATAGGACGCATAGTCATCTCTTACCGTAACCTTTAATGTCATCTTGATGCCAAGTTAACATACTATAAGATATTAATCCAAATTTCTCTGGGCTATCCCTTAGTAAGAGGTAGATTCTATACGCGTTACGCACCCGTTCGCCGGTCGTCAGCGGAGCAAGCTCCCTGCTACCCCTCGACTTGCATGTGTTAAGCCTGCCGCTAGCGTTCATCCTGAGCCAGGATCAAACTCTTCATCGTTAAATTTTAAGTCTTACGACTATGTTTTAACAATTAATAATGTTTTCAGTACTCAAAATGGTTTATTCTCGTTTGTTTAAATTAATCGTTTCCAATTAATTCTTACGCTGTCAATTCAATATGTTTATGAACTTTTTTCTCTGTCTCTTAAGATGTTATTTCCTTAAGCGGGTGCAAATATAATTCGCTTTTTTAAATCCCACAAGCTTTATTTAAAAAAAAAGTTTTTTTCTTTTTTAAACTTCACTTTCAATATATCTTAGAACGTTTTCCTCTACTCTCAGTAACATCTGTTACGTCGTTTTCGGGGTGCAAATATACAAGCCTTTTTCTTTCCCACAACCCTTTTTTTAATCTTTTTTTAATTTTATTTTAATACAAACCTTTAATGCCTTATTGCTAACAGGTTAT
>NZ_JBBMRD010000022.1:0-4106 GCF_038900355.1 Olleya sp. AS48
TATCAATCAACAGCAGATGAAGCTTGGGTACCAATTGGTATTAACTTAGATGCTTACTTGGGTCAAATCATTTATATCGAAATTAGCTATGTAGGAACAGGAGACACGTTTGAGAGTGATATGGCAATTGACCAAGTGAGAGTAGAAACGTGTGGTGATTTTTGTGTTGCTCCAACAGGTATAACTGTTGATGCAATTACAGACACAACTGCAGATGTATCATGGACTGCTAATAATGGTGAAACAAATTGGGAAATAGTAGTACAACCAGCAGGTACAGGAGTACCAACGGGATCTGGAACACCTATTACTACCAACCCTTATACATTAACAGGTTTAACCGCAAGTACAGTTAATGAGGTTTATATTCTTTCTGATTGTGGTAATGGCTTAAGTGTTTGGGCAGGACCAATTAACTTTACAACATTAAACACACCACCACCTGCTCCAGTAGGCGTAACATGTACTTCTGGTGCATCTACTTTTATCTTTACAGAAGATTTTGGTAATGACACCAACTATGTGCCAGCAGGATGGACAGGAACTGCATTTACAGATACTAATGGAGATTGGGATATTACAACCGTAAATGCAAACTCAACAGGAACTGGTCCAAACATTACATGGGACGGAAATGCAGGAACACACCTTGAATATGAAGGTTCAGGAAACACAACTAACGTAGCCTCTGCTATTACACCAGCAATAGACTTATCTACAGCAGTAGATGGTGCAGAATTATCGTTTTGGATGCATGCATTTGGAGATAATATGGGAACTTTGAATATTGGTGTTAGCACCTCTCAAACAGGACCTTTTACTACTGAGTATACTTGGATAGGTGATTACCAATCAACAGCAGACGAAGCTTGGGTACCTATTGGTGTTAATTTAGATGCCTACTTGGGACAGATAGTGTACATTGAAATTAGCTATGTAGGTACTGGTGATATTTTTGAAAGCGATATGGCAATTGACCAAGTGCGAGTAGAAGCTTGTGGAAACTTTTGCGTAGCACCAAGTAATATTACTGCAACATCAATTACTGAAACTTCAGCAGATATATCTTGGACATCAAATGGAACAGAGACAGAATGGAATTATGTTATACAACCAGCAGGAACAGGAATACCAACTTCTGGTACGTTAGTAACAACAACCACAATTTCAGAGACAGGATTAAATCCAGCAACGGATTACGAGATTTATGTACAATCGATTTGTGGAGCAGATACAAGTACTTGGGCTGGACCGTTTACCTTTTCAACATTATTACAATTTAACTTTACTTTAGATTGTGCGACGGATGGACCACAAACAATTAACTACTGTTATGAAAGTAACGATACAAACATCTTTACATTTAGCTCTACGGATGGTACAGCATTAAATATCACATTTAACTCTGGACAAGTAGAGCAAGGATGGGATGAGTTAATCGTATTTGATACAGACGGAACAACAGACCTTAATGCATTAACACCATATGGAAATAATGGAGATGTTTCAGGGTTGACATATCAATCGTCAGGAGACACTATTTCTTTTACTGTACAATCAGATGGTGTATTTGATTGTGGTTCTCAAGGCTATACACCATTAACAGTTACAGTAAATTGTGCAACTTGTATTAATCCTGTTGTAGACTTTTCTACAACTACTGACTGTAGTGCAGGAAACAATCAATTTTTTGTTAACGTTGATATAACTAGTATAGGAGATGCATTAAGCTTAAATATTACAGACAACCAAAGTACTCCACTACAAAACGTAATGACTAGTGGTATTATAACAATGGGACCATATCCATTGGACACAGATGTAGTAGTTACAGTTGCAAATGCGGATGATACAAATTGTATTGTAACAAGTAGCACATTAAATGTTCCTGTTTGCCCTCCAGCAAATGATGATTGTTTAAATGCTATTATAGTCACACCAAACGCAGACGAGAATTGTACTAATACAACAAGCGCAACATTATATGGAGCAACAACTTCAACACAAACAAATGTTTGTACTGGAACAGCAAATGACGACGTTTGGTTTCAGTTTGATGCTGTTGCAACCGATCACGGAATTGACATAAGTAACATCGTTGGAGATACGGTTAATTTAAACCATGCACTTTATGAAGGTCCTGATTGTGACTCTTTAACTAATATTTATTGTGAGGCTACAAACAATAGCATAGCAAATGGGTTAACAATAGGTAATACTTACTATATTAGAATTTACACAGATGGAGATATTCCTTTTCAAGATGTAAACTTTGATTTATGCGTATTTACAATTCCGCCTCCAATAACAACAAACGACACACAATACACAGTACAAGAATTAGTTACAGATGTATTAGTAAATTCGCCTTGTGCATTAATTAACAACGTTACTTGGTCAACAGGAACCGATTTTGGAACAACTAATGGTATTGGATATTTTGAAGCCAACGGATCTTCATTCCCTTTCCAAAGTGGTATTGTTATGACAACAGGAAACGTATTAAATGCACCAGGTCCAGAGACAGGTGTATTAAGTGAAGGTGGAGGATCTTGGCCAGGAGATGCAGACTTAGAAGCTTTTATTAACACAGATTTAGACGGAAATCCAGGAGATGATGTACCTGCAGGAGGATCTAACAACGCATCATTAATTGAGTTCGAATTTACTCCGTTAATTGATCAGCTATCTTTTAATTTTATTTTTGCAGCAGAAGAATATGGAACTTTTCAATGTGGATTCTCTGATGCATTTGCATTTTTATTAACAGACTTAACAACTGGTAATGTTACAAACCTTGCTGTAATACCAGGCACTTCAGATCCAGTTTCGGTACTTTCAATAAGAGACGACGCTTATAATACTAGTTGTGCATCCTCTAACCCAACACTATTTGATGCATACTATGGAGCAGGAGGATTACCAGCAATTACTAATCCAACAAATTTTATTGGAAGAACAGTACCATTAACAGCAACTTCTGCTGTGATACCTAACAATCCATATAGTATCAAATTGGTTATCGCAGATGATGGTGATACTATTTACGACTCGGCTGTATTTTTAGAAGCTAGTAGTTTTGATATTGGAAATATTGACCTTGGAAATGACATTTTAATTAGTAATGGATTAGCAACTTGCGAAGGTGATAGCGTAACACTAGACTTAGGTATTGCTCCACCAACAAACGCAACCATAACATGGTATGCGGTTGCAGACGGAATTACAGACCCAATTGCAGGTGAAAACGGAACCTCTTTAGTTGTTACTGAACAAGGACTATATCAAGTAGATATTACATTTACAGACGTAAGTTCAGCTTGTTTTTATACAGATCAGATTTTGGTTGAATTTTTTCCGAAACCGGAAATTGAAACAGGTATAATTACAGATATCTCAGCTTGTGATCCAGATGATAGTGGTGTTTTCTCGTTTGATTTAACAATATTTGAATCAGCTATTTATGCCACACAAAATGATATTGCAATAAGCTATTATTTAACCGAACAAAATGCAATTGATGCAATAGATGCTTTTACTAACCCAACCAGTTTCACATCAGCACCTACAACAATATATATTAGGTTAGAAAATACAATTACAGGATGTTTTGAAACCACATCATTTAACTTATTATTTAATATAAGTCCAGAAACATCATTTAATTTAGATGTGCCTTATGAAGTTTGTCCAAACGCAACATCACCAATTGCAATCACTGCAGACGCTATTAATTATATTGAAAGCGAAGTAAATATCAAATGGTATAACGAAGGTGTTGAGATTGCTGGTCAAACAAGTTTAGAATTAGACAATGTTTTAACCTCTGGACTTTATGAAATTGAAGTTACATTTAATGATACAGGATGTTCTAAGTCAGAATTTGTAACAGTAGTAGAGTTAGAAAACTGTACAATACCACAAGGTATCTCTCCAGGTGTATCACCAGGATTAAATGACAATTTTGATTTAAGTAGTTTTGATGTACAAAGCTTAGAGATTTACAACCGTAATGGTACTTTAGTTTATTCTAAAACAAATTATGTAAACGAATGGGAAGGACAATCTAACGCAGGTGACGAGTTACCAGTTGGAACGTACTACTA
>NZ_JBBMRD010000023.1:0-3974 GCF_038900355.1 Olleya sp. AS48
CAAAATAATCATTCTGAAGATCTCTTAGTTTATCACGACCTCCAGTATAATCTCTAGTGTTTATTCGTGTTTCTATTCTAACTCCTTCTCCTTTTTGGTTTTTCCATTTAACTTCTTTTGTTTTCAGTGGCACAACAATAAAATGAACATGTGGGTTTGATTCGTCCAAATGCTCATATGATGCAACAATGGAATTTTTTCCATGTCTATCTTCTAACCATTTTTTTGTGTTAGAAACATATCCTGAAAAAGAATATTGTTCCCAGGCTTTTTGATCGTTAACAGTGCAAACATATTCGATAGCCAAATTGCTGTTTTTACGAATACCTTTCACATTGTTTTTTTCTAATCTATCATCAATTGCTTGCTGTAGGTTAAAGTTCTTTTTGTGCAAATGATCTTCTTTGTTTTCTAAAATATAGGCCTCTTGATGTCTTCCGTTTGGAGTGATATTTTCAGGGTAATCAGTCTTAGATTCATAACGCCTGGCGTTATGTTTATCCGTGTTACTAATTGCTCCTGCAGAAAGGTTTCTTGCTCTTATGATTCCAAATGCCATACTCTAAAAATTAACTTGTTGATTTTTTCAATTCGAAGAATTGATAGCTTAATGCAGTTACCCGCAAAGCCAACGTAGTGGCTTTGTATAGCGGGTACATATACAAAGCCACTTTATCTACATAATCAAATATACATTTTTTATTTTTCCTTTTGTGTATTTCTCTGAAATAAACAAAAACCACACATGCAATTTATACATGTGTGGTTGATTTTTTTTATTGATCATCAGTTAGAAAATTGTAAATCAAAATGCATTGAGATACAAATCCTACTAATGATAGAATGGTTTCCATTTCTGTCATTTTTATAAGTTTTATACTATTGTTATTTTTGAGGTAATCCAGAATTCAGGATTCGATATAAACTAAAGGCTCTACCAATTAATTAGCTTTCCTCTTTTATAAATAGTCTGTTTTTTTGAGAAAACGATTTTCACTTAAAATATTTATGGTTTGAGGAAACAAAAGCTAAAAACTTAGACAGGAAAAAGTAGTTTTTGCCTTGAAGCATTTTAAGGCGTTTTAAGAGTGTTTAATTTATAACACTTGTATATGTTTGTTTATAATAAAAAAATGTGTTTAAGCTTATTAAAACTGCTTAAAAAGACTAATTTCGGGCGCCAGTTTACCTGAGAACGATTCCTCAACCGAACTAATACTAAAGCGTGCTCGAGCTGCAAGCTCGAATAGACTTACTCAAACTAGCTGAAATTTTTCTAAAAAAATTTCCCTTAAAAGACTTTTTTTTGTTCAGAATCGAAAAAGTAATTTTTATGTTTTCAATTTTTGACAAACTATATAGTGTTAATACTATATAATTAAATAAATAGGACAAAATCGATTAAAACGAGTTCTGCTCCTTATTTTGTTTATTAAAACGAGTTTTGCTCCTTATTGGGGTTTATTAAAACGAGTTCTGCTCTTTTATAAAACGAGTTTTATTTTTTCGGCTCGTTTTAATTGTTTATCTTGTACCAAATTAAACTTTTATGGATAAAAATTTACAGTCTGGACAGACAAGTCTTTCATTAGTTTACTCCAAAAATCCAAAGGCTAAAGATTATGTTCACGTTGATAAAAAAATAGTACACTCGCATCAGAAAAAAGTATCTGTTCTGACAAAGCGTATTTTGACACACGTTTTCTCTCAAATCGAACGTGATGCTTCTGAATTAAGGTCTTATTATCAAGTTAGTATTTCTGAACTTGGTGCGCTTGGAAATGTAGCAATTTCATATGGCGACATCAAAAAAGCTTTCAATGAAATGCTAAGTATCAGTTGGATTATTGAATCTAAAAATGAGAATAAGAAAAAGTCAAGCTTCATTGCTAAACAACTTCTAAATACAAGTTCCTCAGACGTAAACTGTGAGTACCGGAATGGCGTTATAACATTGGTTTTAAACCCTACTTTAAAGCCTTATTTAGTTAACTTGAACAACTATACAAATTATCAAGTTGGCTGGTATATGAGTTTTTCAAGTTGGTATTCTACAAGGCTTTATGAGATACTTTCAAGCTATAAGGGAACGGGTTGGTGGTATGTTGAACTTGAAGAATTCAGAAAGCTTTTGGACTGTGAAAAGAAGTATCCGAAATCATCAGATCTCTTGAAATACACTTTACAAGAACCTTTAGAGGAATTAAAAAATACTGACTGTGAATTTACCTTTGAAAAAGTATATGCACCACCAATTGGAAGAGGTCGTCCAAGCCTTGTAGCATTGAAGTTTTTACTTAAAAATGTCACTTTAAAGGCTATTCCAAAACATTGGAAAGATAAGTCTCCCGAACATCAAAAAGTTATTGAACAAATGACAAAGACTTGGAAAATTGAGGAAACCAATTTTATCAATTACATCGGAGATATTGGCTTAGATGGGGCTAAAAGATTGATGAAGGAATGGAAAGCTAAGGAATATTCAAATAAAAGAATTGATAATAAGAAGCTGTATTGTAATGCTGCATTTGTGCGTGAAGCGATGAAGAATAAAAACAAAAATGAATAAAAAAAGCTACACTTTAAAAGAACTCTCTGACATGTACTCTGTCACAAGTAGGACAATAGTAAGACACTTGAAAGGCCTTTATTTTATAGAAAAAAACAAAGTCAAAGTGCCTTTAGACGTTGTTAAGCTACTTGAAGTAAGACACAAGTACGACACAAGTAAGACAGAAGTACGACAAGCTGACGACACAGAAAAAACAAGCGCGGAATATGATGTTATTGAAGGGTTCTCTAGCGATGAATATAAAGAGTTTCAAAAACGATTAATAGAGTACCCTTTGCTAAAAAAAGATTTAGAATACCATAGAAAAGCCTCTGAAAGTCATCAGAGACAAATGGAAAAAATCATAAATATTTTAGAACAACGAAACTACCTGGAAGCAATAGACAAAAAGAATCTTGAATAAGGACAGGAATGCACAAAAGGAAAAAAAAGTATTATTTATCACCTCTATTTTTCCAGTGTTTTGTAAAGCGATCCTCCTCTACTCCAAGAGGAAATAAAATATGATACCACAAACAATTGCAATAATATCTTATAATTCTACACCACCTAGGAAGCTTTCTCATTAACCAAAAATAGCAAAGTTTTTATTTAAATATCGCCTTAAAAACCTTTTATTGCTTTAAAACAAAGGGGTTTACCCGCTTTTTTTTGGGGTTAATAACTTTGTGTTACGTTAATAACTTTGTTTTCCACATAGAAGCCTTTTTCTTATTTTTGATGAAATGAAAAACGCCAAACAAATTGGACCCTGTCTGGCGTTTTAAGTTCTTTTCTTATGAGGAAAAAAAATAAAATAAAGTGGTTTCTTAAAGTAGTTAGACTATTAAAAGAAATCCTAGAGATTTTTATGTAATCTCTATCGTTTAAAGACCCATCTGCTGGAACAGGTGGGTTTTTTATTGAATACAAATATAAATAATATTTGTGTCAAGTACGCAAAAAAAACACATGCAATTAATTATATCTTTAAATACTTCTTCCTTTCTTTTTTTTCGTTTTCCCATCTTCGTTTGAATGGAATATAGTAGGGTTATCCCTAGTTCCTTTTGAATCCCAATTCTTACGATTGTAGCTATTATGTCTACTCTGATTGGTTTTGAATTCTTTTTCAGCCTCAAGCTGCTCTTTCCTTTTTTCTTCAATAAGGAGCGCTAATTTCAACCTTTTTAAAGAGTCGTCTGTTTTAGATAACTCTTTTCTTAATTCTCCAATTTTATGATCTGTTTCCTGAGTGTACACTTTATGTTGATGTTCAGCTAATGTGCCTCTATAAAATTGAATACCCATTTTTTTACCGCCATCATATCTTTCGGTCAAATGTTCAAAATAATCATTCTGAAGATCTCTTAGTTTATCACGACCTCCAGTATAATCTCTAGTGTTTATTCGTGTTTCTATT
>NZ_JBBMRD010000024.1:0-3563 GCF_038900355.1 Olleya sp. AS48
CCTGATGGTTTAGGCAGAATACGTGTACAATTTGCTTGGCAAAAAATAACTGGAGAGATGACTCCTTGGATACGTATTGTAACACCACATGCAGGAGGAGATAAAGGGTTTCATTTTATACCAGAAACAGGAGAAGAAGTCTTAATAGGTTTTGAAGGTGGAAATGCAGAACATCCTTATATGATGGGTAGTTTATATAATGGTTCTGGAAAAGCAGGCGCTTTTCAAAGTAATTCTAACGCCATAAAAGCACTACAAACTAGAAGTGGTAATAAAGTAGTGATGAATGATGATGATGGTAGCATAACCATTGCAGATCCATCTGGTAATGTAGTTGTTATGCAAGGTAATGGCGAAATTATAATACAAGCCCCAAACAAGCTAACATTAGCCTCCAAGGATATTAATATAATGGCAGGTAACAGTCTTAACATTATAGCAAAACCCAATCAAGAAAGCGGTGGCGAAGGTACAATGAGTATTTATGCACAAAAAGATTTAGGGATTCATGTTGCAGATGAAGGCATAGGCATAAAAGCAACTAAAGATATTACTATTACTAGTGAAACAGCTAGTGCCAACCTTAACGCTAAAACAGATGCTAATATAAAAGGAGAAACAAGCCTAAATTTAGATGGTGACAACCTAAATATTACTGGAGGTAGTAAGATTAAAATAGAATCATCTGACACGGATATTTTATAACATTCTAAAAAAACACTATGCCAAATGATTTAGAATACGTCGTAAAAGACGCCATAATGATGTGTGATAAAGGCGCTGCACCTGCACCTTTTTCACCTACATCAAATACCCATATAAAAATTAATGGCTGTTTAGTAACTACTAAAGCAGACAAAGCCCCAATGACCAATATTCCACCTTTTGGAGCATGCTCTTTAAAAAACGGAAGTCCTTGCACACCTGCTCCAACAGATTGGACAGATACCTATAAGGTAAAAGTAAAAGGACAAGAAACCATTTTGTTTAAAAGTAAAATGCCTTGTAGTACAGGTGGTAAAATAGAGTTTATTACTAGTGGACAAGTACCATTACCTCCTGAAGAATATGACAAACTTTTAGAAGAATATGGTGAAGAGGAAGATTCTGGTTGGGGCTGGTGGGACACTGCAGAGTTAATTCCTGTAATAGGTAATGTTATTGGAATGTACAGAGAGGCACAAAAAGGAAATTGGTGGATGGTAGGTTTAAATGCCGTATTCTTAGTGGTTGATATAGCTAGTTTAGGTACTGCATCCGTAGCTACAGCTGCTGCTAAAGGAGCCATTAAAGGAGGTATAAAAGTTGCTGCTAAAAAAGTAGCACAAGAAGCTTTAGAAGCAACGGTAAAATTAGGCACTAAACATGGTTTAAAAACAGCAGGAAAAGGATTTGCTAAAGCAGCAGGAAAAAAAGTGGATGATATTGCACAAGCTGCTAAAAAAGTTTGTGTTTTTGCATGTTTTCCATCAGGTACTAAAGTACATACCAAAAATGGATTGAAAAACATAGAAAAGATAACAGTTGGAGATTTTGTGTGGTCATGGGATGAAGAATTTGACAGAAAAGCATTAAAAAAAGTAGTTTCTACTAAAAAATCAAAAACAGATGTAATTATCGAATTACATACTATAGAAGGTGAAATAATAAAAACAACACCAACCCATCCCTTTAAAACGGTTTACGAATGGACAGATGCTGCAGATTTAAAAGTCGGTGACATTTTAAAAACATATAGTAACAAAACTCTAAAAATTTCTAAAGTACTACATCTACCAAAAAATCAGGAGGTTTTTAATTTTCATGTTGAAGATTTTCATACCTATTATGTAGGTGAAAATCTTGTTTTGGTTCATAATGCCTGTTATAAGGCAACTTTTTTCGCACTTTATCCTCTTTTAAAAGGAAAAGTTGTTGTACACCATGCTGTAGAGCAACAAGTTCTGAAGAAATGGCCTGGTTTATTTGATAAAACCTTCATGCATTCTATAGATAACCTACGTGGAATCCCAAAAAGTCTTAATAATACAT
Organism: Olleya sp. AS48; assembly: GCF_038900355.1. NCBI lineage: Bacteria > Pseudomonadati > Bacteroidota > Flavobacteriia > Flavobacteriales > Flavobacteriaceae > Olleya > Olleya sp. AS48. The sequence goes on from NZ_JBBMRD010000024.1 coordinate 2,032, forward strand.
TACATTTAAGTTCAATCAGGATAGAATGGAATAAATTTTATAGAGCATTTGATAATGCGGGAAAAATACCTTCAAAAAAACAAGTACTCGATTATGCTGCTGCAATAGATAAGAAATTTGGTCATTTATTTGATCCGCCTTTATAATAAATATTGAAATGGAAAACTATATAAAAATACAACCTGAAGTAATTTCTGGTCTTGGTGAAAAAACTACGTTTAAAGAGTTTGAACCTCCCTTTAAGACAATTTTAAATTTACATATCGATCTTGAAGATTGGCTTGGTGATGATTTAATGGAATGTTATCCAGCATTTATTATTACTGAAAAATTAAAAGAAGGATTAGAAAATAGTGTGTTTTCAGGATTTAAATTTTCAGAAATGGAGGTTTCTAAAGCGGAATATTTTGAAGATAATTATCAATTAGAAAAACCTGTACCCATCTTTTTTTGGCTACAAGTTATAGGACAGGAATTTGCAGATGATATTTTACTTAATGATAAGAATGAACTTTATCTTAAACCTAAATTACTTAAATATTTACAAGGAAAATTTAATGTAAATTATTTACAAGTAGAACCGCAAAGGAATGAGTTTGATGACTTATTGGACAACATGTTATTAGAAAGCTAGTTGATAGAAAAATTGCACCGCTAACGCGAGAATCTCTCTGTTGAGAAAAAGAGCATAGTAATTAGAATCCTCACTAGTGCTAATTTATAACAAGTACCATCTCAATAAAGTTTCACTTAAAAAATTTAAACAATAAAAGCTATCTATTCATTTGGGTAGCTTTTTGTGTTTTTAAGTTATGAGTAAAAAGTATAAATTTCATAATCCAACAGCCGCATATTTTGTTTCGTTTGCTTCACTTTAGGAAACCACCGCAGAACACCCTTTTTACACACAAAGTGGTTGGAAAGATGCTGCTGACCTTACTTTAAAAGACGAAGTAAAAACCAAAAACGGAAAATGGCAAACACATGTTTTATTAAATATTTAATACATATAGTAAAGACAGATATGTAATAATTCATAAAATTCAACAAACTACATCTATAAACAGCCTTTTAACCGTATATTAATAGTAATTAAAAATTTTATTTTACTATTTTTAGTAATTTGATTTACAATACAATAATATTCAAAATGACAAGTCAAATTTACGTTATAAAACTATTGCTAAAACAAGATTTGGTTTTCTACATAAGTTAATAATTTCATTAAACCCATTTTAAATACTAATTGACCAACATGGCACTACAAACAACCACAACGCTTTTTATAGGAGAATTAGAAATATCAGCATTTAAAAGAATAATGTTGCATCAACAAATAGATGCACATCATATGCTAGAGTTGGTTTGTCGCATGGATGTGTTAGAAGATTTATCCTTATCGCTTGGCGAGTCTAGTAAAAACTTTTTAGGTGAAACACTAACCATACAAACCCGATCACTAGATGCTTTTGGTGGTTATAAAGAATTAGAATTTAAAGGCGTTGTCACACAAGTAAAAACCATAAAAGGTC
>NZ_JBBMRD010000025.1:0-3059 GCF_038900355.1 Olleya sp. AS48
GAAAGTGCAACAATCTCAACAGACTGTGCAACGTTTGTAGACTTGGTTTTAATAGTAAACCCAACACCACAAATAACAGACCCAAGTGCTTTAGAAGTTTGTGATAATGATGCAGACGGTTTTGCAATTTTTGATTTAGAATTAAACAATCCAGAGATATTAAATCAGTTAGATTCAGATACAACAAACGATTTAGCAGCAGCAGATTATACGATAACATTTTACGAAACAGAAGCCAACGCTAATGTGCCAACAAATGCAATAGCAACACCAAATGCTTACACAAACACAACCGCAGATATACAAATTATTTGGGTACGCGTGGATGATAACGCTAATGGCTGTTCTACAGTAACACCAATGGATTTAATTGTAAACCCATTACCAGTATTAGTACAACCTGATCCAATAGCCTTATGTGATTATAACAATCCAGGAGACGAAGTAGAAGCCTTTAATTTAGAAGATGCCAATGCACAAATTCTAGCAGGACAAACCGGAATCACCTTAACCCACTATATTAGTCAATCCGGAGCAGACAATGCTACAGCAGCGGACCAAATATTTAGTCCATACACTAATATTGTAAACCCACAAACGGTTTATGTAAGAGCAGTGGATAATGTAACAGGCTGTGTCAGCACAATTACATTAGACTTAAGAGTTAATCCTATCCCATCACCACAAGCAAGTCCAGTAGCTTTAATAGAATGTGATGACGATAACGACGGATTTACAACCTTTAATTTAGACAGTCAAACAACAACGATCTTAAATGGAGAGCCAGACGTAAGCATCAGTTATCACGAAACACAAGCCGATGCGACAAACGATTTAAATGCCTTAGTTAGTCCATACACAAATATCGTTGCAAACACGCAAATGATATATGTGCGTGCAGAAAATGATATCACAGGATGTTTTACAATAGTCGTATTACCATTACAAGTACAACCATCACCAGTAGTACCAGTAGTAATCGATGATTATATTGTATGTGATGATAACGATGATGGGTTTAGCCAATTTGATTTTGATACAGTAATGGCACCACAAATCTTAGGGACACAAGATCCAGCAGATTTTACATTAACGTACCACACCACACAAATAGCAGCAGACAACGGAACTAGCCCAATAGTTAACACAGGTAACTATACTAATGTTACTAACCCACAGACAATTTATGTTAGATTAGAAGGTAACGTAAATGGATGTGTTACAACAGGCTCATTTATAATCCGAGTTGAGTTTCCACCAGTAATTGTGCAACCAACACCATTAGCAATATGTGATGAGTTAGATGCAGATTATTACGAAAACAATGACGATATGGCAACGTTTGACCTAACGGTTAAAAACGACGAAATTACCGCAGGTAATCCTAGTTGGATTGTAACCTATTACGAAACACAAGCCAATGCACAAGCCGACGTTAGTCCAATAGTAGACCCAACCATGTATACTAATATGATGGTAGGAACAAATCCAGCTAACCCACAAACAGTTTATGTTAGAGTCACAGATGCAGATACAGGATGTTTCTCATTTACAACATTAACCATCCGTGTGTTACCAAACCCAACACCATTACAAAACCCTACAGATTTAGAATTATGTGATGATGTGAATATTGTAGGACCAAATGATTTAATAGAAATCTTTGACCTAACCACAAATGAAGTAACCACAATAAACGGAGAATTAGGCGTAAGCGCAAGTTACTATACGGATTTAGATGATGCCTTAATGGGAACTAATCAAATAGTAGATCCAACAGCACATAGTAATGAAGATCCAGATAATCCAGGCGTAGCAATCAATCCGCAGACGATTTACATGCGTGTAACAAACGGAACAGATGCCTCAGGAACAGGAGGAACAGGATGTTATACTATAGTAAGTTTTGACATTACAGTAAATCCATTACCAGAGGTTAGCCCAATAGAAGATTATATCTATTGCGAATTATTTAATGATGGTCAATATGGCTTTGATTTAGAAAGTAAAACACCAGAAATCCTAAACGGACAAGACGGAACAATCTTTACTGTAACGTATCATGAAACACAAGGTGAAGCAGATATGGCAATGAATGCATTAAGTAGTCCATATACCAATACAAGTAACCCACAAACCATATACGTTAACATTACCAATACCCTAACAGGATGTGATACGACCACGACATTTAATATCGAAGTTCAGGAAGCAGCACAAGCCAATCCAGACTTAGTACCAATCGTATACCAGATATGTGATGACAATATGGAAACCGATGGAGACACAACTGATGATAGCGCACAATTTGATTTATTAACATTAAATCCAGAAGTATTAGATGGACAAGATCCAGCGAATTACATTGTAAGCTATTATGCCACACAAGCAGATGCCGATACAGCAACAGATGCGTTACCATTTTTATATGAAAACAGTGTTAATCCACAAGTCATTTATGTACGTGTAGATAACAATACCATGACTGTATTACCATTGGCTATCGACCTAGCAGGATTAGGGACAACAGGAATAGACTTTAATGGCGACGGAACGATTGATACAATTGATACCGATTTAGATGGCGTTTTTGACCTAATAGATGTTGATGGCGATGGACTATCAGACGGAACAGATACAGATGCAGATGGTTTAATTGATGAAGTAGATATTGATGGCGATGGTATTGCAGATGCAGTAGATATTGATGGCGATGGCGTGTTAGATAATCAAGCAGACAGCTCAGTATGTTATGACACTGCCGAAATCACATTACAAGTTAACCCATTACCAGAGTTTGATTTAGATGACACTTATTTATTATGTGTTAATACAAACGGAACCGAAGTGGTAAACACACCAGTATTAGATACAGGATTAAGTGCGACAGACTACACTTTTGAGTGGCAATTAGAAAGCGTAACCCTTCCAGGAGAAACAGGAAGCAGCTTAACACCAACACAAGGTGGTTTGTATACAGTAATAGTAACAGATGCAGTTACAGGATGTACTAATGACGACTCTGCAACGGTAGAAGAAAGTGAGCCACCAGTAATCAC
>NZ_JBBMRD010000026.1:0-2785 GCF_038900355.1 Olleya sp. AS48
AATCCTGGTGATACACCTGGAGAGATACCTTGTGGTATTGTACAGTTTTCTAACTCTACTACTGTTACAAATTCTGATTTAGAACATCCTGTATCATTAAATGTAACTTCAATTTCATACTCTCCTGCAGTTAAAACAGTATTTAATGATAAACCTGTTTGACCAGCAATCTCAACACCTTCGTTGTACCACTTGATACTTACTTCTCCAACTGTGTAATTTTCTGCTTGAGCAGTAATAGTAATTGGTGATGTTGCGTTTGGACAAACCTCATATGGTATATCTAAATTAAAAGTTGTTTCTGGTGTAGCATTAAATATAATGTTAAAGTCTGTAACTTTATAACAATCTGTTGCTACAACATTTTCAACTCTTACAAATATTGTTTCTTGATTTCCTGTGATAGTATAAGCCGAAGGGTTAGCTATTGCGTTATCTCCACTAATTGCGTCTGCTTCTAAGTTATGGTACGATACCACCACTCCTGTTTGAGTTCCTAATATAGTTGCTTCATTTTGTGTTAAATCAAACACATCATTTCCAGCACCATCATCACAAACTTCTAGGTCCATAGGTTGCGTTGCTTCTGGAGCAGCACTTACCATTAGATTAAAGTTAGTATTAGTTGATGCACAACCAGAATCACTTCCTACCGCATCTACATCTTCCACTCTTACATAAATAGTTGTACCGTCTGTAGCTGTATGAGGCGATGTTAATGCGCCAATTCCTGCCTGAGCATTTGCTAAAGCCGAGTAATATGTTACTACAAAATCCGCTGGATCTTGAGTTCCTAAAATTGTTGCAGTTTGACTTTCTAAATCAAACACACCGTTTCCAGAACCATCATCACAAACTTCTAATGCTGGTGCTGTTGTAGCTGTAGCTGAATCAAAGAAATTGATATTAGCAGTTAATGAAGATGTAAAATCATCACAAATTCCACCACCTACAATACATAAATATTGTCCTGAAACTGTAGCTTCAATAGTCGGAGAGTTTACTCCATCTTGATAAATACCATTAACGTACCAATCATAACTATCAACAGCATAAGCTGTTTCTGCAGTCAATGTAACAGATGTTGCTCCACATAAATTGATATCATCACTTGATCCTTCTGGAGCAGAAAGTCCTTGCTCAATTAATATTCCATCATAATCTAAAGCCACTTCACATACTACATCACAATTAGTACCATCTAAAGGACCAGATTGTTGTGTAAACACATAACTACCTGATTGTTGAGAGAAATTTGTAATTAAGATTATATAAATTGAGTTAGCTGGCACACCTGTTAATGTAATAGTCTCTGTTGCTGTAGCAGAGTAACTACAATCTGCAATAGTACCTGGTAACAGGTCAAAACATCCTGCCTCTTGACCTGGAAATGGTCCCCAAACTATAAAGTCAATATCTAATCCTGTTCCAGCTGCATTAGTTTGTGCTAATTGGAACACATAATCTCCTGCGTCATCAAATTGAATAGTATTCCATTGTGGATCAGGCTGACTTCCTAAACAATCGTAATCGATATAAGGAGGTGCTACTTGATCTCCTACAATACTAGGATAAAATATTGTTGGATCCGCACATATTGGTAAAGCTTCCGTACAATACGTTGGCACACCTAAAGTCTGAATACATAAATCAAAGTTAATAGTAGTTGCTGTTGTACCAGCAGAGAATACTCTGATGTAATACACATTACCTACAGTTAAGGTTGGTGTAATACTAGCATCATCTGTTGTACAGTATAACTGAGTTAAATCGTTACAGTCTGTACCTAGCTCATACAATGCATGGTCTACGTTAAAACCTCCTGTAACATTTAATATCTGAATTATTTGTTGATCACCTAATGCTGTAAATTGGTACCAAACATCATCATCTGCACTTGTAGTACAAGTACCTCCTGGTAAACCAGAATCAGTTGCTTCTATTAAAGTTCCAGAATTTACATCAATACACGCCTCTCCATTATTTACTAATGCAACTGTTGCGTTACATGGATTATCATTTACTGGAGGACATGCTGCTAATGAAATAGCACTACTAGTAATCACACAATTAATATCACTTGTATTAGATACAGTAAAGACAATATCTGTGTTAAAAGGATAAGGTCCAAACTGCTCTATTCCAGTTGCTGAAACAACTACTGGTGGATTACCTTGATTATCTTCAATAGATAAAGTTGTTGCGTCACCTAAAGATGTAATATCAACATCAACTAAAAACTGATCACCATTTGCACAATCATCAACCACAACAAATGTTGCGGTAGGATTAACACAAGTTGCACAAGTTACAGTTAAATTAATTGAAGTATACGTTGAGTTACTTTGACAACTACCACTTCCATCCGATTCTACAGCAAAAGAAATAGTATCTCCTGATGATTGGAATGTTAAACCACCTATTTGACCTCCTACACCATATGGAGTTGCTGCGTTTAAGTTAGTAACTCCGTCAGAATCTAATACAATAACTTCATCCCAAGAATTTTCTACTTGTCCTGCGTTAATTGTTAAATTAAGAGGTGTACCATCCGTAGATGTAAATGTAAATACATTAGTATCATTATTATCATAACAATAATCTATTGTTTGTGGTCCATCTGTAGCACAATCTAAAGTAAAGTTAAATTGTAATAATGTTGAAAAGGTAAACGGTCCAGCCCAAGTACTTGTATCTGCACCACAAACCGATTGTACATAAATCTCGTAATCCGTTGCTGGATTTAATCCTGTCTCTGAAATTGTGGTTGTTGTTACTAACGTAC